>NZ_JBEZEB010000023.1:0-134116 GCF_040648615.1 Catellatospora sp. NPDC049111
ACGGCACCGCGGGCGGCCCCGGCAACGGCGGGCTGCCGTTCGGGCCGCTCGGGCTGGTCGGCTTCCCCGGCGCGTGGGCGGCCGGCGGCGTCGGCGCCCTCGCGCCCGGCACCAGCGGCGGAGGCGGCGGAGGCGGTGGCGGCGGCTGGTACGGCGGTGGCGGCGGCTCGTCCGGCGGTGCTCCCCCGGTCCCGCTGATCGCCGGGTTCGACGGCGGCAACGGCGGCTCGGGCGCGAGCCACACCACGGCGGGCGCGAGCAACGTCAGCGTCACGGAGACCACTGACGACGCCTCGGTCACCATCTCCTACCAGGTACGCGACACGACCCTGAGCTACCTCGGCGCGACCTCGGGCCCGGTGGGCGCACCGGCGAGCCTGCGCGCCCGGCTCACGTACACCACCGGCGGGGCCCCGATCCCGGGCGCGACGGTCCAGTTCGCGCTGACCGGCACGCCCGGCTGCAGCGCGGTCACCGACGCGGCCGGCGAGGCGGCGTGCACGGTCACGCCGCAGGCTCCCGCGAACGCCCGCGCGCTGACCGCCTCTTACGCCGGGGACACCGTCCGGCACGCGTCGAACGTGTCCACGTCGTACGAGGTCAGGCGCAAGCCGACCACGCTGACCTGGACCGGTGACGCCACCGGCGACTACCACGACCCGGTGACGCTGGCCGCGAAGCTGACCCTGACCGACACCGGCACGGCGCTGCCCGGCGAGCCGGTCACCCTGGCCCTGAACGCGGCCGAGTCCTGCGACGCCGTGACCGACGGCGACGGCGTCGCGAGCTGCACGGTCGTGCCGCAGGAGACCCCCGGGCCGTACCCGGCGACGGCTGATTACACCGGGGACGAGGTGCACCTGCCCAGCACGGCGACCGCGGAATTCACCGTCACCAAGGAGCAGACCCGGCTCGCGTACGCCGGAGATCTGTTCGTCGCCAACGACGAACCCGCACGGCTGGCCGCCCGCCTCACCGAGGGCTCGGCGCCGCCGCTGCCCGGTGACGGCACGCCTGTCGCAGGCGCCCCGGTGACGTTGACGCTGGGCAGCGGCCCGTCGGCGCAGTCGTGCACCGCCGACACCGACGCCACCGGCACCGCGGCCTGCGCGATCGCCGACGTGGCCCAGCCGCTGGCCGCCGACGGCAGGCTGCCCGTGTCGGCCGCCTACCCCGGCAGCGCCTTCTACGAGCCGAGCCGCGCCGCCACGACGGTGGGCCTGCAGCACGAGACCGGCCGGGCGTACGGCCTCTCCGGCAAGCTGAAGGTCCTGGTCGGCTCCTCGACACTGCCCGCGTCCCCGGACACCGGCGCGGTGCGCACCGCCGATCCGTCGGCCACCGGCACGCCCTGCACGGCCACGGTGAACGTGCTGGTCCTGCGGGCGGCGGCGCTGTGCGCGAACGTCACGACACGCACCGCCCCGGGCGGCTCGACCGCCACCGCGACCGTCGGTTCGGTCGAACTGGGCCTGCCCGGCCTGCCCGCCATCGCGCTGCGCGACGTGCGCACCACGTCCGTCACGGACTGCGCCGGGTCCACCGGCACGGTCACCGTCGGGCAACTGCTGATCGGAGGCGTCGCGGTCACCGCGACCACCGGTCCGAACAGCATGGTCGCGATCCCGGGCGTGCCCGGGGCGAAGATCGTGTTCAACGAGCAGGTGCCCGCCGACGGGGGTCTGACGGTCAACGGCGTGCGCATCGTCGTCCCGCCGACGCTGGGCGTCAGCGCCGACCTCGTGCTCGCCTCGGCCACCAGCGACATCCACCACTGCCGCTGACCGCGACGGGCGGCCGGGCCTGCGCGGCCCGGCCGCCCGGCCTCACGGCTACATGCACACCCGCCACTGCCCGTCCTCCTTGAGCAGCGGAACGCCCAGCGAGTACGTCGATCCGTCGTCCGCCCTGGTCAGCTTCAACGTGACGACGCCGCTCACGGTCGAGTTGTGCTGCTCCACGCTCACCCCGGTCACCGAGTAGTCCTTGACCCGCGGCCGGGCGGTCTGCTCCGTGATGAACTGCTGCTCGGTGGTCAGCTCGCGCGTGCGCCGGCACAGCTGCGCGTACGCGCCCGCGTAGTCACCGGCGATCAGGTCGTCGGCGTACGCCGTGGCGGCGTCCCTCGCGGGTGCGGTCGCCGCGTCGATGCCGCGCCAGGCGAAGTAGCCCGCGACGGCGGCACCGCCGCAGCACAGCACGAGGACGATCGCGACGATGATGAGGATCTTGCGTACCGGGCTCTTGGGCTGCGGCGGGCCAGGGGGCAGAGGCGTCATGGCGCTCACTGTGCGCGACGGCCGCAAGTGCCACGCGGCCCGCGCCGGCATGTCGCCTCGCGACCCGGCAGGGTCACGGTATGCGTGAGTTCCGGTTCTCGTCGAACGTGTTCGCGGTGCCCCCGGGCGAGGCCTTCGTGCAGCGCTGCCGACAGGCCGAACAGCTCGGTTACGACACCATGTCCGCCGCCGACTCCTGGGTGCGCCCGCCCCGTTCCCGGTGCTGGTCGCGGCCGCGGCCGCGGCGGCCGAGCGGCTGCGGGTCGGCACGCTGGTGCTCGACGTGCCGTTCTGGAACCCGGCGCTGCCGACCCGGGAGATCGCCACAACCGACCTGCTCACGGGCGGGCGGCTGGAGGCAGGCGACGCGCCCTCGGCGACCACGACAGGTGGCGCACGCCATGGGAAAATGGCCGGGACATGACCATCGCGGCGCACGTCGACGGCGTCCCGGCACCGCACCTGCGGCCCTACATCCGCCGTTACCTCGGCTATCACTACCGCGGGTTCGCCCCGGGCGTGCACCTCGGCCTGCCCTCACCCGACCTGACCGTGGTGATCAGCTTCGAGGAGCCGACTCTCGTCGCGCTGAGCCCGGATCATGCGCCGAGCGGCTACACCGCCCTCGCCAGCGGTCTGGCCATGGCTCCCGCGTTCATCCACCACGACGGCACCCAGTTCGGCGTGCAGCTGGCGCTCACCCCGGCGGGCGCTCGCGCCCTGTTCGGCATGCCCGCCGCGGCGCTGGCGGCGGCCGTCGCTCCGCTGCCGCTCGAACCGCTGACCGACCGGCTGCGTATGGCATCGTGGCCGCAGCGGTTCGCCCTGCTCGACGCGGCCCTGACGCGTCGCCTCGCCCCGGTGGAGCCCGCGCCCGAGCTGTCCTACGCCTGGCGGCGCATCCTGCGTTCCGGTGGCGCGCTGCGCGTCGGCGAGCTCGCCGCCGAAACGGGCTGGAGCAGACGGCACCTGTGCGCCCGTTTCGCCGCCGAGTACGGCGTCGGGCCCAAGGATGCCCTGCGCATCGTCCGTTTCGGGCGTTCGACGCGGCTGGTCCGGGACACCCACCGGCCGGCGCTCGCCGAGATCGCCGCCGCGTGCGGGTACTACGACCAGGCCCATCTCGCCCGGGAGTGGCGCGAGTTCGCGGGCGTCGCGCCGTCGCACTGGGCGCAGGCGGAGGAACTTCCCATTCATCCAAGCCAGGAGCACGTCGACGCGGCCACGCTGGTCGTATGAGTGACAACGCCATGGTCTGGCCCTGCCTGACCTATACCGACGCGCCCGCCGCCATCGCGTTCCTGGAGGAGGCGTTCGGGTTCAAGGCCACCGCCGTGCACGCCGACGGGCAGCGGGTCGAGCACGCGGAGCTGCGCTGGCCGCCCGGCGGCGGGATCATGCTCGGCAGCCCGCGCCCGGACGACGTGCACGACATCCCCGCCGGTCAGGGCCTGGTCTACCTCGTCACCGACCAGCCGGACGCGCTGTTCGCGCGGGCCGTGGCCGCCGGGGCGACCGTGCTGCGCGAGCTGCGTGACGAGGACTACGGCTCCCGTGGTTTCAGCGTCCGCGACCCGCAGGGCGTCATCTGGAGCTTCGGCACCTACTCAGGCGCGTGAGCCCCGCTTCTGGCAACAGCGGGTCCCCGCCCACCGGGGGGCGGGGACCCGCTGCCAGGACACGTCACGCGTGGATCGTGGTCCGCGAGCTGATCCCCCTCAGCCGACCGGCGAGAGTTCTGCGGCGCTCGGCGCCGGTTCCGGCCTGCGCCTGGCCTCCCGCCAGGCGGGCAGGTAGAGCGGGGCGGCGACGGCGAGCACCGCCGCGCCGACCAGCATCGCCGTGCTGATGCTCGTCGCGGCGGCGAGCGCGGTGAGCACGACCCCGCCCAGCGCGCCGGCGGGCTGGCCCATCATCGAGTTCAGTGAGATCACGCTGGTCCGGTAGGGACCGTCGACCTGGCGGTGCAGCAGCCCGGTGTGCAGCGGATTCGACGCGCCGTGCACCGCGTAGCAGGCCAGGAACGCGACCAGCACGCCCACCGGCCCGGCGAACAGGCCCATGCCCACCACGGTCAGGCCCTGCAGGATCCGCAGCAGCGCCGCTCCGGGCGCGGCTCCGGGCCAGCGCAGCAGCAGCGGGGTCAACGCGGCCCCGGCCGCCGACACGAGCCAGGCCGCCGAGTTCGCCGGGCCGAGCAGCGCGGCAGCCCGGTCGGCGTCGCCGACGACCTCGGCGAGCCGCACCGGCAGCAGCGACTCGAAGGTGACCATGCCGAAGCCCCAGAACAGCTCGACGGCCACGAGTGCGAGCAGCACCCGGGAGCGGCGGAGCAGCCCGAACGCCTGCCCGACCATCCGGGGCGCCTCACGCACCGAGGCCCGCAGTGCGGCCGCACCGCGTGCCGGGCGCACCTCGACCATCAGCGCCAGCAGCACGGCCAGGGCGACCACCTGCATCGCCGTGGCGGCGACCACCGGGACGGTGAGCGCGCTGAACGGACCGACCGGGCCCAGCGCGATCAGGCCACCGCTGAGCAGCGCCCCGGCGGAGATCGCCACACCGATGACGGTGCCGGCGTACCCGAGGCCCGGTTCGTACTTCGCCTCCGGGTCGGCGGCCAGGGTCGCGTCGACGTACCACGACTCCAGTGGGCCCGAGTCGAGCGCCCGGTGGATGCCCTGCAGCGCCCAGACGGCGAGGAACAGCGCGACCGAGTCGGCCACCACGAACAGCCCGAGCGAGAGCAGGTTGATGATCCATGCGGTGGCCAGCACCGGCTTGCGGCCGAGCGCGTCCGCCAGCCCGCCGGTGGGCAGTTCCAGGGCGAGCACGAGGATGCCCTGTGCGGTGAAGACCAGCCCCATCTGCGGCAGGGTCAGCCCGCGCTCCTGCATGAGCAGGATCAGCACCGGGATGATGAGGCCGGCGGGCAACCAGCGCAGGCCGTGCAGCAGCAGGAAGCGGCGGCGGACCTGCTTGACGGTCAGCGCGCTCACCGCAGCTCCTCCGCCCGCGGGAAGTCCACCAGGAACACGTGGACCTGTGCGGCGCCCTCCTCCTCGGCGAATACGGCGTCCTGCCGGTACTTCACGATCAGCTCCCAGATCTCGTCGTTGAGGGCGCGCAGCCGCGACGGCGCGAGGGTCAGCACGGTGTCGCTGATCGTCGCGGCCTCCCGCCATTCCTGCGGGGCGGTCTGCTGCGCCGCCAGCCAGCGCTCGGCCTGCTCGCCCATGAGTTTCAGCTGCTGGTGCTCGATCCATGCGGCGGCGGCACGGGCGTCGGGGTCGTCGTCGAAGTCGGTCGGCCGCCAGGTGCTGGTGTCATGGGCGGCCCGCCAGAAGCGCTGGCGGCCGGTGCCCAGCTCGGCCTCCTCGACAACCAGGCCGACGTCGCCGAGCTGGCGCAGGTGGTAGCTGGTCGCGCCGGTGTTGGTGTCGAGCAGGCGGGCCAGCGTGGTGGCGGTGGCCGGGCCGTCGAGCCGCAGCAGGCCCAGCAGGCGGGCGCGCAGGGGGTGGGCCAGGGTCCGGATCTGCAGGGCGTTCAGGTGTACGACGCTGTGCGAAACAGCGTTCGACTCGTCGTCCATGTGATGCACAGTATCTGTGCACACTTGTTGTGCACAAGAGGTGTGCACAACAAGTGTGCTTAACCGAGCCCCGCCCCACCCGGCTCCGGCTCCGGCTCCGGCTCCGGCTCCGGCTCCGGCTCCGGCCGGATGATCGCTGTTTGCGGTCAAGACCTGCGCTCAGACCCCACTTTTTGACCGCGAACGGCGATCATCACTGCAGCCTGCGACCGCCCGGCGTTAAGAAGGGCACCTTCCTCTACGCATAGCGATAAGAAGGTGCCCTTCCTTCGTTCGGGTGGGTTAAAGGCGGGCGGCGAGGCGGGCGGCGCCCTGTTCGCCGGGGCCGGCGAGGACGGCGGTGGTGGCGGAGAGGCGGGCGGTGATGTGGCGGATCACGGCGGCGCGGACGGGGGCCGAGGTGGTCAGGACGCTGCCGGCCAGGACGACGGGGCCCGTGGTGTGGACCTCGGCGAGGGTGTCGGTCAGGTGGGCGGCGGCGCGGTCGGCGAGGGCGAGGGCCTGCGGGTCGCCGTGTTCGGCGGCGGCGCTGACCAGTGGGGCGAGCCGGGAGAGATATCGCGGGGGTTGGGCGTGCAGGGCGCCGATCAGGTCGTCGGCCGCCTGGCGGGAGGGGGCGGCCGGGATCGTGCCGAGCACGGTCTCGGCGACGCCGCGGGTCAGCAGGCCGTCCGGGACGCGGGTGTACAGCTCACGCGCGGTCAGCGCGGCCGCCTCGCGGCCGAGCCAGAAGCCGGAGCCGAGGTCGCCGAGCAGCCAGCCGATGCCGTCGGCGGTGGTGGTCATGAACCCGTCCTCGATCCGGGCGGCGATCGCCCCGGTCCCCGAGATGAGCACGGTGCCGCACGGTTCGAGCGTTCCGGCCGCGTAGGCGACCTCGACGTCGCCGACCGGCCGCACCGGCACCGTCAGCCCGAGTTCGGCGAAGGCGGCGGAGAAGGCATCGGCCACCACGGGGTCGGCGAACCGGCCGGTGCCGGCGATGCCCATCACGGCCGAGCGCACCTCGCGCGGGTCCAGCCCGGACAGTGCCGCCCGCACGGCGGAAGCGACCGAGGTCACGGCGTCGGCGAGCGGCACCGAGACCGGGTTGCCGGCGCCCGCGCGGCCGAAGCCGACGCGGGCGCCGTCGAGCGTGGTGATCAGCGCCCGCGACGACGTGCCGCCGACGTCGAGGCCGAGGACGAGTGTCACGGGCGCTGATCCTTTCACTTCACGTCGAACCTGGGAACCCGCTCAGCAGCGGCCCAGGTCCTCCCACTGCTGGGTCCAGCCGGGCTCGCTGCCCTGCGTCCACCAGCGGGCCCGCCACAGGTGCACGCCGTCGCCGGACTTCGGGCCGCCGGGGTTGCCGTTGGCGCTGCGCTCCCACTTGACCTGGTTGCCGGTCGTGTAGACGCCGCTGATGTTCCACAGCGGCGCGTTGACGCAGCCCGTGCCGCCGGTCGGCGGGGCCGACGGGGACGGCGACGTGCTCGGCGGGGCCGACGGCGAGGACGACGGCGGCGTGCTCGGGCCGGTGCTCGGCGACGCGGTCGGGCAGGTGCCGCCCGCGCCGACGCTGTCGGTGTGGCTGACGCCCTGCGCCCGGTACGAGGCGACGCGGGCGTTGGCCTGCGCCGGGGTGAGCACCTCGTTCTGCGTGTACAGCAGGTAGTCGACCTGCTGGCGATAAGTGGCCATGCCGCCGGTGTGCGCGGCCGAGTCGATGAACCACAGGTTGAAGTTGATCGACATGTTCGTCTCGGGGTAGTAGATGCCGCTGTGGTCGGCGACCAACGTCCCGTCGATGTAGTACTTCACGTGTCCGGCCGAGACCGTGAACACCAGGTCGTGCCAGCCCGCGTAGGACTGCCGCTGCTCACCGTGGGCGTTGACGGCCTCCCACGGGTCGGGGCGGTAGGTCTCCCAGGTGGTCTCGTACATGATGTTCGACGGCTCGCCCCACCCGCCGTTGGGCAGGTACTCGAAGTCGATCTCGCCGTAGTTCGGGTCCATCGGGGCGGCCAGCGGGGTGATGGTGAAGAACGTCTCCACCAGGTGGTCGCCGTCGTTGCCGGAGACCGGCGCGTCGGTGAACTTGACCCGCGAGGCGTACGTGCCCTCGAAGAACTTCTGCTGGTGCAGGAACTCCGCCTGGCTGGTGCCGCCGGCCGTGCCGTCGGTGGACGCCTGCAGCTGCAGGGACTTCGCGCCGTCCACGGTCGGGAACGAGACGTTGGACGCCGGCCAGGACGCGCCCGGGATGCCGGGCCCGCCGGAGTTGGTGCGCACCGACCAGCCGCGCTGGTTGATCAGCGGGTCGGCCGGGCCGCTGTAGCTGAAGTCGTCGAACAGGGCGTTGCAGACGGCCGCCGAGGCGACCGCGGTGGTGCCCGCGGTCAGTGCGACCAGTGTGCCGGCGGCGAGCGCCGTCACGGTGGCGCCGACAGCCGCGATGATGGGACGTCGGAGGGTCACTGTTCTCTCCTTTCGGGGTGGCGGACTACGGTGGTGGGCAGCCCCGGCGCGCCGCGTGAGAGGCGGCGCGCCGGGGTCCTTCTGCCCCCGTGGGTCCGTGGGAGGTGCCTTCTTGCGGGCACGGTCGGGCACGCCGAAGAGCGCGCTCTCCCCGAGTTCGGCGTAGACGCTCGTCCGTGCGGTCCGTGGGTGGTGCTACTTGAGCGCGCCGGAGGTCAGCCCGGCGCGGATCTGCCGTTGGAAGAAGACGTACGCAAGCAGGACCGGCAGGATCGCGATGATCAGCCCGGCGAACAGGCCGCTCCAGTCGCTGCGGTAGCCCTGGCTGACCGCCAGCTCGGCGAGGCCCTGGGCGAGCACGTAGTGGTCCGGGTCCGGGTTGAGCACCTTCGGCAGCAGGTACTGGTTCCACAGGCCGAGGAAGTTGAAGATGCCGACGCTGACCATCCCGGGGCGGGCCATCGGCAGCATGACCCGGAAGAACACCCCGGCGTGCGACGCGCCGTCGATGAACGCGGCCTCGGCGACGGCGCCGGGCAGCGAGCGGAAGAAGCCGTGCAGGAAGAACACCGTGAACGGCAGGGCGTACGCGGCGTACACGAGGATCAGCCCGTGGTAGGTGCCGAGCATGCCGAGGTTGTCGACGACGAAGAACAGCGGCACCAGGGCCAGGAACACCGGGAACAGCATGCCCGCGATGAGCGTGTAGTACAGCAACCGGTTGCCCGGGAACTCGTAGCGGGCCAGGCAGTACGCGGTCAGCGCGCCGAGCAGCATGGTCAGCGCCAGCGCGCCGCCCACCACGATCAGCGTGTTGAACAGGTACTGCCCGATCGAGGCCTGTTCCCAGGCCCGCGACCAGTTGTCGAAGCGCGGTGACGCGGGCGGCGTCCACGGGCTGTCGAAGATCTCGGCGTCGGTCTTGAACGACGACATCAGCGCCCACAGCAGCGGCAGCGTCACCAGCGCGGCCCACAGGGTGAGGAAGGCGTGTTTGGTCCTCATGCCAGCTCCACCCGCTCCCGCTTGGTGACCCGCAGCAGCAGCACCGCGATCGACAGGGTGAGGAAGAAGATCGCCACCCCCATCGCCGAGGCGTAGCCGAACTTGCCGAAGGTGAACGCGGTCCGGTACAGCCCCAGGCCCATGACCTCGGTGCTGTTGTCCGGGCCGCCCGGCCCGACCGTCATGATCTGCACCAGGGCGAAGCCGTCCAGTGCCGCGATGCCCAGGTAGATCCAGCCGACCTGCACGCTCTCCCAGATCAGCGGGAGCGTGATGCGCCCGAACACGGTCATCGGGCCGGCCCCGTCGATCGCCGCGGCCTCCATGATGTCGTCGGGCACCGACTCCATCGCGGCCGAGAACAGCACCACGTAGAAGCCCACCGACGACCAGATCATCACGGCCATCACGCACCACAGCGCCAGGTCCGGCTCCGCCAGCCAGGACTTGCGCCAGGAGTCCAGGCCCACCGCCGACAGCGCGCCGTTGAGCAGCCCGCTGTTGGGGGTGTACACGAACTGCCAGAGCACCGCGATGATCGCGACACTGAGCAGTTGCGGGAAGAAGTACACCACCCGGTAGACCCGGGTGCCCTTCGTGGCGGCGGCCAGCGCCAGCGCCAGCACGATGACGGCCAGCGGCACGACAAGCAGCATCAGCCCGTTGTTGCGCAGCCCCGCCAGGAACAGCGGGTCATCCCACAACTTGCCGAAGTTGTCGAACCCGGTGAACTCCGGGGCGCTGTCCACGCCGTTCCAGTTCGTGAACGCCAACTGGAACGCCTGCAGGTACGGCGACAGCACGAACACGCCGTACAGCGCCAGGGGCACGATCAGCGCCCCGACCAGGAACCGGTACTTGCCGTGCCGCATGGCCGATCACCGCTGGTGCTTGACGATGGAGCTGTCCTTGGCGACCGCGTCGGCGGCCTTCTGCACCCGCTCGGCCCACTGCTGCGGGTTGATCCGCTTGGTGGCCAGCTCGCCGGTGGCGTCGTCGAGCGCCTTGCTCAGCGGCGCGTACCAGGTCCGGAACTTGTAGCTGAACACGTTCGGACCGGCCGCCTTGACCGCCTCGGCGACCGAGCCCAAACCGCTGCTCAGGCTCAGCCCGTCGGTCGCGCCGGTGACCACCGGCAGCGCCTTGGCGCTCTCGGCGAAGCCGCGCGCCACCTTCTGCGAGAACAGGTGCCGCAGGAACTCCAGGCCGCCGGGCACGTTCTTGGCCTTGGCGGGCACGATGAACGACTCGCTGCTGGCCGCCATGACCGCCCCGTTGGGCAGCTTGTCCGAGCCGGTCAGCGCGGGCACGGTGCCCATCACCATGTCGAACCCGGCCGGGGTGACCGCCTGCTGCTCACCCTCCAGCCACGACCCGCACGGGATGAACGCGACCTGGCCCTTGCACCAGGCGTTCTGCGCCTCGGTGTGGGACAGGCCCTCCGAGCCGGGCATGATGTGCCCGCGCACCGCGAGCTGGTAAATGGCTTCGGCGGCGGCCAGCATCGCCGGGCTCTGCCACGCCCCGGGCTGCAGGTTGTCGATCGACTTCACCAGCTCGAAGCCGCCGGCCTTGGCCGCGAGCGACACCAGCGGGTCGTTGAGGTACTCCGGGTACTTGCCCTGCCAGGTCCACGGGTGCAGACCGGCCTTCTTGATCTCGTCGTTGAGGGTGAGCATCTCGTCCCACGTCTTCGGGAACGTCCACCCGTGCTTGGCGAACAGCGACTTGGAGTACCAGACGCCCCACAGCACCGACGAGTAGTTGAGCACCAGCGGCTTGCCGTCGAAGGTGCCGTCGGAGATCACACCCGGCATCAGGGTGTCGCGGACCTTCTTGGCCGGGTCGTCCAGGCTCGGCGCGTCCAGCAGTGACGTCAGGTCGGTGAGCTTGCCGGCCGAGACGAGCGTGGCCAGGTCGAGGCGGCCCGCGCCGCTGTTGTCGACGACGTCCGGCGGGCTGTCGGCGACGAAGCGCGGCTGGAGCACCTCGCCGACGCCCTGGATGCCCTTGTGGTCGACGGCGACCTTCGGGAACTTCTGCTTGAGGCTGGTGCCGGCGTCGATCGCGTACTGGTCGCCGTACCCGCCCTTGAAGATCACGACCTCGAGCGCGGCCTCGCCGGAGACGCCCAGCGGGTTCTCCGCGCTGGTGTCGCCCTGCTTGACCTTGTCGCCGTCGTCGCCGCCCGCGGTGGCGCAGGCCGCCAGGCCCGTGCTCGCCGCGACCGCGGCCACTCCGGCCAGCGCGGTGCGTCTTGTAAGGTTCATCGTGTCGCCCTTCATGCACTTCAGGAGGGGTTGATGTGTTACGCGATACGCCGGATGCGCCCGGCGTATCGCGCTTCCAACTGCTGGTTGTGCTCATAGCCGCCCGCGATGTTCGCGGACAGGTAGATGGGCGGGGTCTGCCCCGCCTCCGAAAGGCGCCGGACCACCTCGGTGACGACCATCTGGGCCAGCACGGCCGCGGTCACCGACGACACCGCGCCGGACTGGTTCTCCAGAATCACGTCGCCGTACGGGGCGCCGTTGTCGAGCACCACGTCGGCGATCTCGCTCAGCCGCCTGCCGGACGGGTGCCGCGGCTCCGAACGCGCGGTGTGCTCCAGCGACGTCACCGCGATCAGCCCGTGCCCGCGCTCCTTGATCAGCAACGCCAGCTCGACCACCACCCCGTTGATGCCGGAGTTGGAGGCCAGCACGAACACGTCCGCGGGCTCGATCGGGGCCAGCTCGTAGAGCCGGTGCGCCACCTCGGTGCGCCGCTCCAGCAGCTGGTCCTCCAGCACCTCGACCGGCTCGCCGCCCCACAGCACGATGTCGCGCAGCGCGATGCGGTTGGTCGGCACCAGCCCGCCGGCCCGGCCCGCGATCTCCATCGCGAGGGCCTCGGAGTGGCCGCTGCCGAAGGCCTGCACCACCCCGCCCGCGTTCAGGCTGTCGGTGATCAGGTCCGCGGCCCGCTGCACGTTGCCGGCCTGGGCGGTGCCCACCTTGCCGACCAGCTCGGTGATGGCTTCCAGGTACGTCTGCGCGTTCATCTCGCTCCTTCGTTGTGCTGCCTTGCCCGATCGCCCCACCGGGACCGGTCCGCCACGTGGCCGCCCGACGTTCTCCCCCGGCGACCCCGGTCCCCGGCGGCCCGGTCCCGGCTGTCCGCCCCGCGATCAGTCAGCGGCGCTGCGCGGGACGACCGGCCGCGACAGGTCGGCGGCCTCCCGGGCGGCGCGGCGGCGGTGCGAGGTCGGCTCGTCGTGCAGCCGGTGCGCCTGCACCGCCCGCGCCGTCACCTCGAAAGCCTCGGTGGTACGCGCGTACGTGCGCTGCGCCACCGCGACGTAGATCAGGTCGAGGGCGACCAGCTGGCCGTGCAGCGCCGACAGCGCCGCGAGCCGGAACGTGGTCTCGTGCACCGCCGTGGTCAGCACCACGTCGACGGCCTCGGCCAGCGGCGACTTGTCGAACGAGGTCACCGCGACGGTCAGCGCGCCCTGGTCGGCGGCTTCGGCGAGCACCTCGATGACCTCCCGGGTACGCCCGCTGTGCGACAGTCCGATCGCGACATCACCCGGCCCGAGCAGCGCAGCGTTGGTCAACGCCTTGTGCGCGTCCTCCCGGTGCCAGCAGGGCACCCGGATGCGCTCCAGCCGGAACGCCAGCTCACGAGCGGCGGTGCCGCTGCTGCCGAGCCCGAACAACTCCACCCGGTTGGCCCCGGCGATCGCGTCGGCGACCCGCGCCACCTGGGCCAGGTCGAGCCGGGCCGCGGTCTCCTGGATGGCACGGGCGTCCGCACTCGCGATCACCCCGAGCACCCGGTCCATCGGGTCGCCGGGCTCGATCTCCCGGTCGATGTCGGTCTCCCAGCGCGCCTGCGCCTCGCGCCCGCTCTCGGTCGCGATGGCCACCCGCAGCGCCGCGTATCCCTTGAACCCCAGCACCCGGCAGAACCGGGTCACCGTCGCGGTCGACGTGCCGGCCCGCTCGGCGAGGTCCACGATGGAGGCCTGCGCGGCGATCGCGGGGTCTTCCAGGATCTGCTCCGCCACCCGCTGCAACGCGTCGGGCAGGTTGGGCAGCTCCATCCGCATCCGGCCGATCACACCCTGCACAACAATTCCCTTCATCGCGGTCCGTTGATGAAGAAAATTACGACCCACACTCCAAAGTGTCAATCCCAACCAACAAAAATTTTGACCCCCAAACCCGTTACCCACCAGCAATAATTTACACCACCACACCCGACCCCCCCCACCCCGCGCCCAAACTAACAACCACTTGCGCCATCAGCACCCCCCTGAGGGCGCAAGTCTTTAAGAGTTGTCGCAGGTGGGGCGGGCGGTCGAGGCGGGTGGTCGAGGCGGGTGGTCGAGGTGGGGCGGTCGGTCAGATGCGGACGAAGCCGATCATGGCGGAGCCGATGCCGGCTTGGAGGACGGTGGCGGAGAGGAGGACGGCGGCGGGCCAGAAGCGTTCGGTGCGGGCGCAGAGCCAGGCGGCGGCGATCTGGAGGTAAACGGCCAGGAAGATCCAGAGGCGGACCGTCTCGCCGCGGTTGATGCCCCACAGGTCGAGCACGATCAGCACGGCGATGCCGGACAGGGTCAGCACCGCGGCCGGGTGCGCCGACCGGCTGCGTACCGCGTCCCAGGTCGCGGCCGCGAGCAGCACGCAGGACGCGATCCCGGCAGCCAGCGCCAGGTACCACAGGTTGCGGGTGACCCACATGCCGTACGGCCGCCAGCGCGCGTTGAAGTCGTTGGCGTCGGCCAGCACGTACGCGAAGTTGTCGAACAGGTCGTAGCCGAACAGCCCGCGCATGAGCACGTAGCACGCGGCGAACCCGGCCAGCGCCGACGCGACCAGGCGCAACGTGTCCTGCCAGGTCAGCGAGCGCTGTCGCAGCGCGACGCCGAGCAGCGCCGCGAACACGATGCCCAGCACCAGCGGCAGCGCCTCGAAGAACACGACCAGGTAGAGCGCCCCGCCCAGCCCGAGCGCGTAACCGAACCGGCGGGTCTTCAGGAAACGGACGTGCAGCCACAGCGCGAGCAGGATCGGCACCGGGGAGACGGCGTTGAGCACCGGCGCGAAGTACAGCACGCCGGGCAGGAACAGGCCCAGGACCAGGGTGTACAGCGCGATGCGGCGGTCGCCGGTCAGGTCGCGCACGATGAGCCACAGCAGCACGGCGGACACGTTGGCCAGCGCCAGCACGGCCACGCCCATCGCGGCCGGGCCGAGTCCGAGCGCGTCGAGCAGGAAGTACAGCAGGGTCTTGCCGGGCATGTTGGTGCGCGCGTGCGGCGGGAGCTGCTCGACCAGCCCCATGTAGTTCCCCATGAACTCGCCGATCCCCCAGCGCTGCGACGGGGAGTAGAACGAGTTGGCGCGGTCGCTGGCCACGATGTCGCCGAGCGACGGCAGGGCGTACACCCGCAGCAGCAGTTGCAGTGGGACCACCGCGACGAACCAGCCCGCGACCACGGCCGCGTCAAAGCGCTCGGGCAGACGGCGCGACAGCCACAGCAGCCCGAGCGCGACCGGCGCGACCACGAGCGCGGGCCACACCACGTGCCACTCCCCCGCCGCCCGGTCGTACGGGTACGTCCACCCGGCCAGGCGCGAGCCGGTCGGCAGCCGCCGCAGCAGCATCGCGACCAGGGCGAGCACGGTCAGGCCCGCTCCGGCGAGCGCCGCCCCGGCCACCAGACGCGGCACACCCCGCGCCGGCGCGACCGAGGACGTGGTGCTGGCGGGTCGCTTCTCGACGAGAACCCTGTTCACGTGTCGCCTCTCCTCACCCGTGCGTGCAGTCCTCAGGGGCTAACGAGTCAGCATGCGAAGATGGCCCCGACCGAGGTCGGGGCCATCTGTCAGCAGGTATTCAGGCTGGGCGGACGGCAACGGGAGCGACGCTGCTCCCGGCCCGGATCACCCACGCGACGGCGGGGTGCTCCACGGACTCCGGGGCGACTTTCGCGGCACGCCCCGTCCGCCATGTGCCTTGATCGTTTCCACGTCCACGCCGGCGGTCGATGCCGGCGCGGGTTCTGCGGAGGCCCGCAGAGAGAAGGCGAACATCGCCTCGGTACGGACGGCCGGGGTCACGCCGGCACGACCTGGGTCTCGCTCACGATCGAGAGGATCTCCTCGATCGAGACGTTTGCCCTGCTCGCCACATGTTCGATCGGAACATTGCACGCGATGGCCTCACGGATCGCGGAACGCCACACCTTGTCGGCGTCGTCGGCGCGACCGGCAGATGCCTCGTCCACCAGACACAGCGCCAGATCAGAGTTGACGTACACAGTCGATCTCCTCCTCCATGGGCGCCCGGGGTCTGAGGGCGCCTGGGGCCGCCCGGCGCACCGGACGTCCTCACCTGAACAAGGCTCCGTCAAACGGGGGTCTGAAACATCCGCCACCACGCGTAAAGCCCGATCCGGAAGAAACAGATTAATCGCCCAACCAGGCCCCTCCCACCTCACAAGATCATCCGAATTGCCCGGCACGTGGGCGTATTCCGCTTCATGATTCGGACATCTGCCCGGCAAGTCGGACGATCTTCGCGGCGCGACCGGGCGACGTGTTCGCGGACGGACGCGCCGGGACTGGCCGGGATGGGCCGGGCAGTCACGAACGGGACGGCAGTCGTGCGGAGGGGCCGCGGCGGCACGACGGCCGGGAACGGAGCAGCGTGGGACAGGTACGTCGGGGGTGGCGGTTAGGCTCCGGCGCATGGTCGATGATCAGGAACTCGCCCTGGCCCGCGCCCGGGGCGACCGGTGGCTGCCCGAGACCAGACCGGAGACCGTCGAGGACGCGGGCCGGTTCGTCGACGGCGTCGGCTGCGCGCTGCTGTTCCCCGCCGCGAACGCGCTCGCGCCCTCGCTGTACGAGACCGTCGCCGACGAGGACGCCGTGGCCTGGGCCGACGGCATGGGCGAGGCCGAGTCCACCGTCTGGGCCTGGAAGGACGCGCTGCCCGAGGCCGGGCTCGCCTGGTACGGCAAGTTCCTCTTCCGCCGCGCGAGCCTGCTCTCCCCCGACCTGCTGCGCGCGCTCTACGCCGGCCCCGGCGAGCCGGACGACCACGAGGACCTCGACCTGCCCCGCGAGGCGCACGAGATCGCGCGGGCGCTGCTCACCGGGCCACTGACCTCACGCGCGCTGCGTGAGCTGATCGGCGACCGGGCCGCGTACGAGCGCGCCATGACCGAACTGCAGCGCCACCTGCTGGTAACGTCCGCTGGCGTGCGCGAGCAGCGCGCCGGCTGGCCGGCCTCCATCGTGGACCTGACCTGCCGCCGTTTCGACGTCGGCGGCGGGCAGGATGTCCCCGCGGCCGCGCGCCGCTACCTGGAGACCGCCGTCGAGGCGAGCCCGGGGCAGCTCGCGCGGGCGTACGGCTGGACCGCCGCCGTCGCCCGGTCCCACCTGGACGCCCTGGTCGCCGCCGGACAGGCGCGGCGGCGGGGCAACTCCTACCGCAGCCAAGGAGCACCTGATGTGCCACAGTGACGACAGCCAGGCCCCGCAGGCCCCGAACGCGGGCGCGGTCGCCGGGCACGGCCCGCTCGAACTGCACGCCGAGGACGGCAACACCCTCGCGGCATACCGCGCGATCCCGCAGACCCCGAACGGCATGAAGATCGTCGTACTGCCGGACGTGCGCGGCCTGCACCCGTTCTACGTGGGGCTGACCCAGCGCCTGGCCGAGGCCGGGTACGAGGCGATCGCGATCGACTACTTCGGCCGCACCGCCGGGGTGGCCCAGCGCGACGAGAGCTTCCCCTACATGGAACACATGCCTCAGGTCACGCCCGCGCACGTGTACGCCGACACGGCGGCCGCGATGGCGGTGCTGTGCGAGTCCGAGCCGGACGCGTCGGTGTACACCGTCGGGTTCTGCTTCGGCGGCAGCATGTCGTGGCGGCTGTCCGCCAGCGACCTCGATCTGGCCGGGGTGATCGGCTTCTACGGCCAGCCGGCGCGGGTCGCCGACGTCGTCGACGAGGTGGACAAGCCGATCCTGATGCTGGTCGCGGGCGCGGACTCGACGCCGGTGAGCGAGTTCGAGAAGCTCGCCGCACAGCTGGAGGAGGCCGGCGTCGCCCCCGAGATGCACGTCTACGAGGGCGCGCCGCACTCGTTCTTCGACCGCTCCTTCGAGCAGTGGGCCGACGCGTGCACCGACGCCTGGAACCGCATCATCTCCTTCACCGCCCGGCACCGGCACTGACACTCTGAGCCATCGATACCGGCCCTGTGAGAGCGCTCTCACAGGGCCGGTATTACGTTATGCCGTCCCGCGACCGTCACGCTCCGTCCACGTCGCGGGATTAACTCAGATGCCATTGCCCGGAAACATTGACGTATCGAGGGGTTGCCCGATAGTTTGCGCGCAGAGAGCGCTCTCACAGTGCGCTCCGCACACCGTTCCTCCGCTTCTCCCGCCATGCCAGCCCCAGCCCCGGAGGCCATGCACATGGAACCGTCCATCCGGTCCGTGACCCCAGGCGTCGCACGCCGCGCGGGTCACCGACGCCACTCCTGGGCGCGCCACCGCGCCCTAGTCCTCGGCGCGGTCGCCGTCCTGTCCGCCGCCCTGTTCGGCATCGCCGTCGCGCAGACCGCCCAGGCGGGCACCGTCGGCGCCGGCAGCTACCTCGACAGCCTGCCCGCGGGCCGCTCGCTGCCCGTCGGCTGCGGATCGCTGTCGACCAACCCGCGGCAGTACGTCACCGCCAACGCCCCGGCCGGCGGCGTGCCCACCAACGACTGGTGGTCCTCGCTGCTGTTCAAGAAGTTCGACTGCAGCTACAGCGAGCCGCTGCACGCCCACCCGATCTCCTACGACACCCTCGCGGGCGGCCTCGGGTTCTCCTACAACACCACCGCCGCGATCAGCGGCAGCGCGACCGGTCCCGGCGAGTTCCACTACCCGTACGTGCAGGACATGCTCGTCGGCGTGGCCGGGCTGAACTCCCCCGACACCAAGGTCGACGGGTGGAGCGACTGGACCGTGACGCCGTACTGGAGTGACGGCGCGCGGACCATGAAGGCCACCATCGGCCACGGCCTGCCGTTCGCGTACTTCCAGATCACCGGCGGCAACGCTCAGCTGACCACGGCCGCGACGCCGACCGTATGGTCCAACAGCGGCGGCCAGATCGGCTTCAACGTCAACGGGCGCGACTACGTCGCGTACGCCCCGACCGGCTCGACCTGGACCGTCAGCGGCACGTCGATCAGCTCGACGCTGAACGGCCAGGGCTTCTTCTCGGTCGCGGTGCTGCCCGCCGGAGCCGACCGGGCCGCGCTGGCCACGACCTACGGCCAGTACGCCCACGCGCACGTCACCGGCACCCGGGTGTCCTACAGCTACAACCAGGCCGCCAGCACGCTGAACACCACGTACACGTTCACCACCACGGCGCGGCAGGGCTCGCAGACGGCCACCGTCGCGGCGCTGTACCCGCACCAGTGGAACAGCCTGACCGGCGCGTCCCCGCTGGCGAACACGTACACCAGCGCCCGCGGCCAGATGAAGATCCTCACCGGGATCGGCTCGTTCACGACCTCGATGAAGTACACCGGCGTGCTGCCGGAGATCCCCGCGGTCGCCGACAGCTCCGGCGCGGACCTGACCACGATCACCAACTACCTCAACGCGGTCGCGGGCAACCCGGCCGACTTCCGCGGCGACGACACCTACTGGACCGGCAAGGGCCTGGGCCGGGCGGCGCGCATCGCCGAGATCGCCGACCAGCTCAACCTGACCTCGATCCGCGACACCGCGCTGAGCACCATCCGCACCCGGCTCAACGACTGGTTCACCGCCTCGGCGGGCAAGACCACCCGGGTCTTCTACTACAACAGCGCCTGGGGCACCCTGCTCGGCTACCCGGCCTCGTACGGCTCCGACCAGGAGCTCAACGACCACCACTTCCACTACGGCTACTACGTGGCCGCCGCCGCGACGCTGGCCAAGTTCGACCCGACCTGGGCCACCAGCAGCCAGTACGGCGGCATGGTGGACCTGCTGATCCGCGACGCCAACAACTACGACCGCACCGACACCCGCTTCCCGTACCTGCGTGACTTCGACATCTACGCCGGTCACGACTGGGCGGCCGGGCACGGCGCGTTCGGCGCGGGCAACAACCAGGAGTCCTCGTCGGAGGGCATGAACTTCGCCAACGCCCTGATCCAGTGGGGCCAGGCGACCGGCAACGCCGCCGTGCGCGACGCGGGCATCTTCATCTACACCACGCAGTCCGCGGCGATCGCCGAGTACTGGTTCGACGTGCGCAACCAGAACTTCCCGGCCGCCTTCGGGCACAACACGGTCGGCATGGTCTGGGGCGACGGCGGCGCATACGCGACGTGGTTCTCCGGCGAGCCGGAGATGATCCAGGGCATCAACATGCTGCCCATCACCGGCGGCCACTTCTACCTCGGCGACAACCCGGCGTACGTGTCGACCAACTACAACGAGCTGGTCACCAACAACGGCGGCGCGCCCACGGTCTGGCAGGACATCCTCTGGGAGTTCCTGGCCCTGGGCAACGGCACCACGGCGCTGAACAACTTCAACGCCAACAGCGGGTTCACCTCCGAGGAGGGCGAGTCCAAGGCGCACACCTACCACTGGATCCGCAACCTGGCGGCGCTGGGCAACGTCGACACGTCGATCACCGCCAACCACCCGCTGGCCAAGGTGTTCAACAAGTCGGGCGTGCGCACGTACGTCGCGTCGAACATCGCCAACACCGCGATCACGGTGACCTTCTCCAACGGCACCACGCTGAACGTGCCCGCCTGCAAGACGGTCACCTCGGGCGCGTTCACCTGGACCGGCGGCAACGCCTGCGGCGGCGGCAACCCGTCGCCGTCGAACCCGCCGTCGTCGCCGCCCGCCTCGCCGAGCCCGTCGCCGTCGGCTCCGCCGTCGCCGAGCCCGTCCACCTCGCCGAACCCGCCCGGCAACTTCGCCGCCACGCGTTACCTGGTCTCCGGCGGCGGCCTGCCCGGCACCGCGGGCGGGGCGGGCACGGCCACCGTGGTCGCGGCCAACGGCAACTGGGACGGCGTGCCCACCAACCCGCAGGTGTTCACCGCCGCCGGCCTCAACGCCACGCACAACGGCGGCGCCACCAACTTCGACATGTACGTCGACGCGGGCGCAGGGGTCGGCAACGCCACCCAGGTCCGGGTGTCGTACGACTTCACCGGCAACGGCAGCTGGGACCGACTGGAGACGTACAACTATTTCCCCACCGACCCGGTCGCCGGCTACGAGCACTACACCCACGCGTCGGGTGTGAAGACCACCACCGGCTCGTTCGCCGCGCTGGCCAACGGCTCGGTCCGGGTGGAGGTGTGGAGCGCCATCGGCAACGGGGCGACCACCCTCGGCATCGGCAACCAGTCCCGGGTCGTGCTGCCCTACACCGGCACCACGAGCCAGCCCTCGGTCAACGTGGCGCTGAACAAGCCTACGCTGGTATCCAGCACCGAGAACGCCACGTTCCCGGGCTCGGCGGCCGTGGACGGCAACGCCACCACCACCCGCTGGTCCAGCGCGTTCAGCGACCCGCAGACGATCCGCGTCGACCTGGGCCAGACGTACTCCATCAGCCGGGTGCGCCTGGTCTGGGAGGCCGCCTACGGGTCGGCATACCAGATCCAGACCTCGCCCGACGGCAGCACCTGGACCACCATCCGGTCCGTCACCGGCGGTGACGGCGGCGTCGACGACCTCACCGGCCTGACCGGCTCCGGCCGCTACGTCCGCGTCAACGCCACCACCCGCGCCACCGCCTGGGGCTACTCCCTCTTCGAATTCGAGGTCTACGCCCCCTGACCGCTGAAGTGAAGTGCAAGGAAGGGCACCTTCTTATCGCTCCGCGTATAAGAAGGTGCCCTTCTTAACGCCCGCCGCGACGCGGCTGGGCTTGCCCGCGATGATGCGACGCTGAGGGCACCGTGACGCCCTGGTCGGAACCTGTTGTCACCGCTCCCCGACACAGGAGGAACCATGAACAAGCTCCACCGGGCCGCAATGGTGATCGCTGCGTTCGCGATCGTCGGCCTCACCGCCCCGGCCGCGCCCGCCGCCGCGGCGGAGCCGGTCGACAAGCACTGCGTCGCCCGCGCCAACGTGGCCGAACCGCAGGCGATCTGCTTCGACACCTTCGACAAGGCGCTGCAGTTCGCCAGCGGCGGCGTGCTCTACGACCTGCCCAAGGGCAGCAGCGTCGCGGCGAAGGTCGACGCCCTGAACGCCAAGTTCGGCGTCAACGTCGTCAACACGGTGATCAGCATCGAGTACACCGGCAGCAACCACACTGGCTCGGACCTGATCTGGGTCGGACAGTCCGGCAACTGCAGTACGTCGACCGGCAACACCGACTACACCATCTCCAGCATGCCCGCCGGCTGGGACAACGTCATCACGTCGTACAGGGCCTACGCCAACTGCTGGATCAAGCACTTCGAGAACACCGGCCACGGCGGCGCGGTGGTCGGCTACGAGGGGGCCCGGTCGTACATCGGCGGGGCCTTGGACAACCGCACCAGCTCGCAGCGCTGGAGCTGACCGTCGCAGCAGATTTCCGGGGCAGCTCCGCCGTCGCGGAGCTGCCCCGGCTCAGTACGACGGATGCACGGCCACGACCAGTGCGGTCGCCGCCCAGTCGGACAACTCATCTCCGTCCCGCCAGCGCTGGTAGCGGGCGGCGAGCCGCGTACCAGATTTCGACGGCGTGCCACCGGCCGGTGTTGCGGCCGACGGTGCTCGGGTAGCCGTATTCGCTGCTCTCAGCCATGCATCCGATCTTGCAAGGTGAAGCATGCTTGAGGTCAAGGCGCTGTGACCCGGAACAACACCACGTCTCCGAAATGGTCGGTGCACGCCTGCGGGTAACGGCGGCGCAGCAGCGACCCGAAGAAGTCCGGACTGGTCAGTGCGGGGACGTCCGCGGTGAACGCCTTCTCCGCCGGGCTGCCGGTGTAGACCAGCACCACCTCGCGCGCCTGGCGCAGCGCCAGCCGCAGGAACCGCGACAGCTCCCGCTGCTCCATGAACCGCCACACGTCCACGCTCACCACCGTGCCGAACGTGCCGTCCGGGTACGGCGACCACACCCCGAGCAGGTGCAGGTTGGTCTCCGACTCCGGCCGCCCGTGGTCGTAGGTCACCGACCCCTCCCCGAGCGCCACCCCTTCGGTGCCGAACGCCTGGCACAGCACCGCCCCGGCCAGCTCGGCGGCCAGCAGCGGCGACACGTCCGGCAGCCGGCCGAGCCCCAGCTCGGCACAGCACGCCAGCGCCCGGCGGTAGTGCCGGATCTTGCGGGTGACGTCGCTCGGCGCGGGCATGTCGACCAGCTCCGCCGCGAGGCTGCGATGCCTGCGCCGGAACAGTTCCAGGTTCTCCTGGTAGTCGCCCGCCAGGTTGGTCAGGTCGCGCACCGCGGGCACGTGGAACCCCGCGGCCAGGCCGTCGTAGCCGAACCCGGCGTCGCCGAGCACGTGGTGGATCCGGTACGCCAGGTCGGTGTCCTCGAAACCCCAACGCGCCCCGTACGCCTCGTCGAACAGGCCCGCGTCGAGGACCGTCTGCCGGGGCATGGACACGTTGTTGGTCAGCGCGAACACCCACGGCGCACCGGCCAGCCACTGCTCCGGCTCGCTGTCGCGGCCGGGGACCCGGAACCGGAAGTCCTCGTGCACCGGCCGCACCAGGTCGAGGGTGAGCGGCTCACCCGCCTGCGCGGCCGCGAGCACCGCCCAGTCGCCCTCGTAGCGCTTGCCGATCAGCACGGAGGGTCCGTCGCGCCCGTCGTGGAAGGCCAGGTGCCTGGCCAGCAGGTGCGGCTCGGCCAGCACGTCGCTGTCGAGGAAGCAGAGCAGCTCACCGGCGGCCAGCCGGACCGCCTGGTTGCGCGCCGCCGCCCGCCCCAGGTTCGCGGGCAGGCTGTCGAACCGGAACCGGAAGGGGTACGCCGCGGCGGCGAGTTCGGCATACGGCAGCGGATCGGAGCCGTCGTTGACCACGACGACCTCGAACAGGCCGGGGTCCAGGGTCTGCGTGCGCAGCGTGGACAGGGTCAGCGCCAGCGTGTGCGCGTCGCCGAACGTCGGGATGAGCACACTCAGCCGCGGATCTCCGCCGGACATGTCACTCCTTCAGCGGCGGGGCCGCGCTCTCACGGGGCTTACCGTCCGATCCTGAAGGTTTCGGGAGAGCGCTTCAACAACAACTCAGCCAGTGGAACATGTCGATAGGTCGACATCGAAAACCGTTTCGCGGGCAGGACCGCCCGGTGCTACCTTGACGGCGTGATCTTCTCGTCGTGCCAGGTGATGATGCCCCGCTTCCGGGGCTGCTGACACGCGCGTTCACGACCGCGAGGCCCGAGTCCGGGGCCTCGGCACGGGTCGACGCTCCGGCTTCATCTCAAGCCAGGAGGAAACGATGACCCGCTTCTATCTCACCACCACCATCCCGTACGTCAACGCCGCCCCGCACCTCGGCTTCGCCCTGGAGGCGGTGCAGGCCGACGTGCTCGCCCGGCACCGGCACGCCGTCGGCGACGAGGTCAGGCTGCTCACCGGCACCGACGACAACTCACTGAAGAACGTGCTCGCCGCAGAGCAGGCGGGCGTGGGCGTGCAGGAGTTCGTCGACGCCAACGCGGCCGCGTTCGCCGGGCTGCGCGAGCCGCTCGCGCTGTCGTACGACGACTTCATCCGGACCAGCCGCGACCCGCGCCACCGGCCGGGCGTCGAACGGTTCTGGCGGGCCTGCGCGCACGACCTCTACCGCGACACCTACACCGGCCTGTACTGCGTGGGCTGCGAGCACTACCTGACCCCCGATGAACTCGACGGGGCGGGGCACTGCCCCGAGCACGGGGTGCCGCCGCAGCGCGTCGAGGAGCGGAACTGGTTCTTCCGGTTGTCGAAGTACGCCGCGCCGCTGCGGGAGGCGATCACCGGCGGGCGGCTGCGCATCGAGCCGGAGTCGCGGCGCAACGAGGTGCTCGCGTTCATCGACGCCGGGCTGCGCGACTTCTCGATCTCGCGATCACAGCAGCGGGCCCGCGGCTGGGGCATCACCGTGCCCGGCGACCCCGACCAGGTGATCTACGTCTGGTGGGACGCGCTGGGCAACTACCTGACCAGCCTCGACTACGGCGGCGGCGGGGAGGCGTACCGCGCCTGGTGGGAGGGCGCGGACCGGCGGGTGCACGTGATCGGCAAGGGCGTGCTGCGCTTCCACGCCGTGTACTGGCCGGCGATGCTGCTGTCCGCCGGGCTGCCGCTGCCCACCGACATCCTGGTGCACGACTACCTCACCGCCGACGGCCGCAAGATCAGCAAGTCGTCCGGGGCGACCGTCGACCCCGTGGCGCTCGCCGAGACCTACGGCACCGATGCGCTGCGGTGCTGGCTGCTGCGCGAGGTGCCACGGGTCGGCGACGCCGACTTCACCGTCTCCCGGCTGGTGGCCCGCGCCAACGAGGACCTCGCGGGCGGCGCGGGCAACCTGGTCAACCGGATCGTCACCATGGCCCACCGCTTCCGCGCCGGCCGCGTCGACCTCACCGTCCCCGCCGCGGCGGACGCGAAGGACCTGGTCGCCGCGTGTGCGGACGCGCCCGCCCTGATCGCGGCGGCCCTGGAGGACTTCGACTTCCGCCGCGCCACGGCCGCCGCCTGGGCCGTCGTCGAGGAAGCCAACCGCCACATCGACCGGATACGCCCCTGGGACCTGGCCAAGGCCGAACGCGGCGGCGACCCCTCTGCCGGACCACAGCTCGACGCCGCCCTGTCCGTGCTGCTCGGCGCGTGCCTCACCTTCGCCGACCTGCTGGCCCCGTTCCTACCCGGCGCATCCGCGCTGATCACCGCCCAGTGCACCGCCGCCCCCGACGGCCCCCTACCGCCGGTCACCCCGCTCTTCCCCCGGCTGGAGTCCCCCTGACCCCCACCCCGGCCCCACCCACGCCCCACACGCCCCACCTCGTTGATCATGAACTTATGGCACGGCTCGACGGCGAGTCCTGTCCACAACTTCATGATCGATCCACCGGTCCGGTGCCCGCGGAAAGGGTGGGGCGTGGAGCGGGCCGGTCAGGAAGTGACCGACCGGTCGGCCAGGCGGGGGAAGGCACTGAAATCGACGGGCGGGTCACGGAGATCGCTGTTTCCGGTCAGAACCTTCAGTAAGACCACAGATCTTGACCGGAAACAGCGATCTCCGCCCGGCCGCCGAACAACGCGCAGATCGATCATGAAGTTGTGGGCACGACACGCCGCCGAGCCGTGCCATAAGTTCATGATCAACGCGGGGGCGGGGGGGGCATGGGTCGGGGCTGGGCGGGGTATGCGGCGGGCATGGGCGAGATCCGGGTGGGGACCGCTTCGTGGACCGACAGCACCCTGCTGGCGTCGGGGTGGTATCCCGAGACGGCGAAGACGCCGGAGGAGCGGCTGCGGTACTACGCGCGCAAGTTCCCGCTGGTGGAGGTGGATGCGACCTATTACGCATCGCCGGCGCAGAGCACGGTCGAGCTGTGGGCGGCGCGTACGCCGAAGGACTTCGTGTTCAACATCAAGGCGTTCAGCATGCTCACGGGGCATCCGACCAAGGTCAGCGCGCTGCCGAAGGACCTGCGTCCGGAGACCGACAAGCCCAACGTGTACCCGGACGGGCTGCGGCCGCAGGCCTACGAAGAAGTCTGGAGCCGGTTTCTGTCCGCGCTGGATCCGCTGGTCGAGGCGGGCAAGCTCGGCATGGTGCTGTTTCAGTTCCCGCCGTGGTTCACCATCCGGCGCGACAACAAGCAGTACCTGATCGAGGTCGCCAAGCGCTGCGCGCCGCTGCGGGTGGGCATCGAATTGCGCCACGAGTCGTGGTTCAAGGACGACAACGCCGCCGAGACGCTGGACTTCCTCCGCGAACATCGGCTGCCCTACGTCTGCGTGGACATGCCGCAGGGGCACAAGAACTCGGTGCCGCCCGTGCTGGCCGCCACGGCCGACCTGGCCGCGGTGCGCTTCCACGGCCACAGCGACAAGTGGACCAGCAGGGACATCCACGAGAAGTTCGGCTACCTGTACTCGCCGCGCGAGCTGAAGGACTGGGCGCCGAAGCTGCGCGAGCTGGCCGGCGAGGCCGAGCAGACCCACGTGCTCATGAACAACTGCTACTCCGACTACGCCCAGCGCAACGCGTCCCAGCTCATCGACCTGCTCGGGGCGAAGTGACCATAGGGGCGCCATGCAAGGAGTTGACGAATGTCGGTTAAGAACAGAATGTGCACAGTGTAAAATCCTTAGATCTATGATAGACAATGTCCTATGGACATTGCCTTCGCCTTCGACGAGGCATACGCCGACCACGCCCAGGTCGCCGTCGAATCCGTGCTCGACTGTCACCCCGGGCGCGACGATCTCACGTTCTGGCTGCTCACCACTGCTGACGTCGCCAAGGAGCGGGAGCCCGCGCTGCGCCGGCAGCTCGCCGGACGCGGCAGGCTGCGGCTGCTCACCACCGGCGACGACTTCCGCGACCTGCCCGTGGTCGACGAGGACTGGCTCGCCTACGTCAGCACCGGCATGTACCTGCGCCTGCTCCTGCCCGACCTGATCGGCGACCAGGCGCGGCGGCTGCTCTACCTCGACGCCGACGTGCACGTCTGCGGAGACCTGTCACCACTGTGGGAGATCGACCTCGGCGACGCGCCGCTGGCCGCCGTACGCGACGCGTTCACCGCCACGTTCGCCACGCACGGCGGCGTGCCCGGGTCCAGCCCGGAGCACGACCCGGACGCGCCCTACTTCAACTCCGGTGTGCTGCTGATGAACCTGCCCGTGTGGCGGCGCGAGCGGGTGTCGGCGCGCTGCATGGACTACCTGGCCGCGTACGCCGGCCGGTTGCGCTTCCCGGACCAGGACGCGCTCAACCTCGTGGCGTACGGCCGCTGGCTGCGCCTGCCGCACCGCTGGAACAACATGCGCAGCTTCCTGCTCGAACAGTCCCCGCAGCCGGCCGACGCGGACGTGCGCATCATGCACTTCGCGGGCCCCCGCAAACCGTGGACCGACGGCTTCCGGCCCGGCTTCCGCCAGCAACGCCACCGCGCGCTGTCCGCCAGGGTGGCCGGCTACGCGTAGCGCGCTCAGTGGCCGAGGATGCCGCGCACGCCGTGGCTGATCAGCAGGGCCCCGAAGACCACCAGCAGCCCGGCCATGACCAGCAGGTGGTGCTTGGACAGCCAGTTCTTGAGCCGGCCCAGCTGCCGCGCGGCGCGGTCGCCACCGGCCAGGTAGAGGACCACGGGCACCGCCACCGGCAGGCACGCCACCACCGCGAAGACGCTCAGCGCCACCATCGCGGCGACCGTCGACGACGCGGCCAGGCTCTTGGCGGCGGCCACGCACAGGGCGAAGTTCTTCGGGTCGACGCCGTACATCAGCAGCGCCAGGACCGCCGCCTTCACCGGTGACCAGCGGTCGGCGCTCGCCATCCACTTCGGCATGGCGTGCTGCCCGTTGCTGCGGCGATGCCGGACGACGTGCAGGTATGCGGCGAACAGCAGCACCAGCCCCAGCCCGATGCGCACGACCTGCGAGAGGGTGCCGCCCTGGTGCTCGCCCTCCAGGTAGCCGTAGCCGGTGAGGATGTAGACGGCCGCGCCGACCGCGATCACCCCGGCCAGCGCCCCGGCCAGGAAGGCGGGCCCGGCGATCCGGGCCCGGTCGGAGAACAGCACGAGGATCACCGCGATGATCGGCAGCGGGCTCGCCGCCACCCCCAGCGCGTACGGCACCACCCCCGCGACCGCCCCGCCCACACCACCATCCTGGAGGGACTCCGCCCTGGCCGCAGGCGGTTCCCTCTGACGATCTTGCAGGTCAGAGGGCGGAGACGGCGGTGACCTTCCAGGTGCCGCCGGTGCGGACGAGAGTCAGCACGACGCGGTTCTGGTCGACCTTCTCACCGGTGATGTTCACGTTGCGGCGGTACTGATTGACGAACAGCAGCAGCTCGACGCGGTCGGGGGCGGCGGTCACCACGCTGACCCCGGTGACCTGCGCGGTCACCACGGCCTGCTCCTTGACCGCGGCCTCCTTGAGCGAGGCGGTGGTGCGGGCGTACTCGTCGGCGAACGTGCCCGCCGCGAACGAGCGCCCGCTCGCCGCGCTCTCGTCGAAGGTGCGGTAGTCGTACGAGAACAGCGCCACCGCCGCCGCCGGGGCCACGGCCGCGCACTCCCGCGCGGCCGCCTCCGCCTCGTCCGCCCGCCGCTGATCGAACCAGAGGAACCAGCCGACGCCCACGACGACCGCGATCGCCAGGGACAGCGCGAGCACCGCCCGCCGCGGGCGGCGCGCCGGCTCGTCGCGGGACTCGTCGCCCGGCACGTCGTCGAGGTGCACGTCCGTCACGGCCATGTCCATGGTCACCGTCTCTCCCCTATCCCACGAACTGCAGCTTGGCGACCAGCCACGTGCCGCTGCCCGCGTCGCGGGCCAGGTCGAGCTGGATGCGGTAGTGGGCCACCCGGCCCTCGGGCGCCTTCACGTTCTTCACGGTCGCGTCGGCGGCGACCAGCACCACGGCCGAGTCGGCGTCGGCGGACACCAGCCCCGCCCGCAGCGCCGAACCGGTGGACTCGACCTTGTTCTCCAGCACCGCCGCGCGTACCGCGGGCATGCCCTGCTGGAACTGCTCGCCGAACTCGCCGGTCGCGGCGACCGCGACCCGGGCGAGGTCCTGGTCGATGGTGGCTGCGCTGACCGACACGAAGTCCACGACGAACTGCCGGGCCGCGGCCACCGCCTGCTCGCGCACCCGCTCCTGCTGCTGCGCCTCGTACCGGCGCCAGCCGAGCCAGCCGGCCGCGCCGAGCGCCACCACCAGCAGCGCCACCAGCACCGTGGTCAACCTGTGCCTCATCGTCGTCTCCTCCATCGGCCGGTCAGGGCGCGAGCCCGTTGAGCAACAGCAACTTCCAGGACTGCCCGCCGGCCGTCGCGGCCTGCCCGCCGGTGCCGCCGAACTGCAGCGGCAGCCCGTCCGGCCCGATCACCAGCCCGGTCACCGGGTCGTACCCGGCGACGGTGGTGCCGGGCGCCGGCGCGATGGGGCTCGCGCCGGCGCCCGGGCCCGCGGGCGCCGCACCCGCGCCCAGAGGCGCGGGGGACGGAGGGGCACCACCCCGCGGGGCTTGAGTGGAGCTGCGTACGCCCGAACCGCGTCCCAGCTCGGCGTTGGTGCACCGTAGGGACTGTCCGGACTTCGTGTAGTTGCACGCGGGCGGATCCCCCACGTTGAGCACCAGGCCCAGGTGGGCCGTGCCGTCGCCGGGCGCGACGGTGAACCCGCCGGCGACGACCAGCGGGTACGTGACCAGGATCTGCTCGATGCCGTTCAGCCGCCGCACGGCCACCCCGTTGACCATGATCAGGTTGCCGAGCAGCGGACCGAGCGACGGGTCCAGGTCGCGCAGCAGCGCCAGCAGCTCCGCCGAGGCGGGCGGGCCGTTGGCCAGCAGGCGGCGCAGGTCCGGGTCGGCGGCGCGCACCGTCGCCGACAGCTGAGCGAGCGCCTGCGCGAACCGCCGGATCTCGTCGGCGGAACGCGCCTGGGTCTCCAGCACGGTGGCCGCGTCGCGGATCAGCGCGAGGGTCTGCGGTAGGTACCTGTTCGCGTCGGTGAGCAGGGCGTCGCTGGAGTCGAGCAGGGTGCGCAGCGCGCTCTCGTTGCCCGCGAACGCCGTGCCCAGCTCGTCGACCAGCACCCCGAGCTGCTCCGGGTCGACGGAGGCGACCAGCGCGTCCAGGTTCGACAGCAGCGTCTCCACCGGCAGCGGCACCCCGGTCCGGTCGGCCGGGATGACGTCGCCGCCGGCCAGATACGGCCCGGCGTCGGTGTTCGGGCGCAGGTCGACGTACTGCTCGCCGACGGCGGAGCGGTGCGCCACCACCGCGCGCAGGTCGGCCGGCACCCGCGTGTCGCCGTCTAGACGAAGATCCACGCGCACCCCGTCGCCGTGTAGCCGCACCGCGTCGACCCGGCCCACCGGCACTCCGCGGTAGGTGACCGAGGCGTTGGCGAATATCCCGCCCGCCACCGCGAAGTCGGCATGCACGGTGTACTTGCCGGTCAGCCCGTCGCCGAGGCCCACGTACCGGACCGCGACGTAGCCGACGCCGAGCACCGCCACCAGTGCGAACACCAGCAGTTGCAGCCGCGCGAGCCGAGTGAGGATCATGCCTGACCTCCGCCGGCGGCCAGGCCGCCGGCCGTCGGGAACTCCCCTGCGGCGGTCAGCAGTTCGTGGAGGCCACCGCTGACGCGGACCACCTCGCCGGTCGCCGGGTCCCAGCGGCCGTCGCGGCTCGCGGCCAGGCCGAGCGGCAGTCCGGGCAGGCCCGGCAGGATGCCGCTGGGCAGGATCCCGCTCGGCAGCGGAAGCGGCAGCGACGGCAGCGGCAGCGCCGGCAGGCTGGGCAGCGGCAGAGGCAGCTCCGGCAGCGGCAGGCCGGGCTTCGTCGGTGTGCCCGGCGTGGACGGGCCCGCGGCCAGAGCGTTGGCCAGGATCGAGGCGGCGTCGAGGTCGAGCGTGGCGTGCAGGCGTACGAAGTCGCCGGCGATCGCCTTGCCCGCGTTCGGCGGGAACGGGTAGGACAGCGCGAAGTCCAGCCCGCGCGGCAGCGCGTCACCGGCCTTGACCAGCTGCTCCAGCAGCGGTTGCAGGGCGCGCAGCGAGCGCAGCGTGTCGTCGCGGCTGTCGGCGATGACGCGTTCGCCGACCGCGCCCAGGTCCCGCAGCGCGGTCAGCATCGCGGTCAGCTGCGGGCGCTGCTCGGCCAGCACGGTCAGTCCCGGCTCCAGCGCGTCGACGGCGTCGGCCAGCGTTCCGGTCTGCTCGGCCAGCCGCGCGGAGAACCGGTCCAGCGCCTCGATGGCCCGGACGATGTCGTTCTTCTGCGCGTCCAGCCCGGCCACGAACCGGTCCAGCTCGCGCAGCGCGCCCTTGGCGTCGCCCTCCCGGCCGGACAGCGCCTTCGTGACCTCCGCGTTGATCGTCTTGAGCTGCCCGAGGCCGCCGCCGTTGAGCAGCAGCCCCAACGCGCCGAGCACCTCCTCGACCTCGGCCCCGCGCCGGGTGCGGGCCAGCGGGATGGTGTCCCCGTCGGACAGCGTGCCCTGGGCCGCCTCGCCCTGCGGGCCGGCCAGCGCCACGAACTTCTCGCCGAGCAGGCTCGACTGCCGGATCGCCGCCGTCGCGTTGTCGGGCAGCGCGACCGTGTCGGCGACGTCCAGCCGCACCACCGCGGTCCAACCGCGCAGCTCGATGCCGGCGACGCTGCCGACCGTCACGTCGTTGACCTTCACCGCGGCCTGCGGCACCAGGTCGAGCACGTCGGCGAACTCGACGGAGACCTGGTAGGACGGCCCGTCCGGCCCGCCACCCGGCAGGCCAACGTCACAGCCCGCCAGCAGCGCCGACGCCGTCAGGGCGGTCACCGTCCGAATCCCGGCCCTCACTTTTTCACCACCGCCTTGAGCAGCCGCTGCAGTTCGGCGGTGAGCGGCAGCTTCGCCGTCTGCAGCGCCTTGGCCAGTTCTGTGCAGGCGGCGGGCACCTGCGCCACCGGGACGCTGCTGACCAGCAGCGAGCAGACGAAACTCGCCGGCTCGTACGGGCCGAGCGCGTTGTCGCGGGTGTCGATGGTGCCCGAGCGCGGGTTGTAGGCCAGGTTCAGGTTGGACAGGGCCAGCGGGGCCACGTCGAGCACCTGGGCCAGGGCCTTCTGCTGGCGGGCCAGCACCCCGGTCAGGTCGGCCAGTGCGGCGACGTTCGCCTTGAGTTCGGCCCTGTTGGCCTTCACGAACTCCGACACGTCGGCCAGCGCCAGCGACAGCGCCCGCACGGCGGCGGCGAGGTCCTCACGCTCGGCGGCGAGCTGCTCGGAGACGTCGGCCAGCCGGTCGTTGAACTGGCGCACCGTGGCGTCGCTCGCGGCCAGCATCGTGGTGAACTGCTGCAGGTCGGCGACGGAGCCGAACAGGTCGTCGCGCCCGGCCGACAGCGTCGACATCGCCTGCGACAGCCCGGACAGGGTCTGGTGCAGCTCGTCGCCGTTGCCGCGCAGGTTCGCCGCGCCGGTGCGGACCAGGTCGCGCAGCGCGCCGTCGGCGTTGGCGCCCTGCGGCCCGAGGGCGGTGCTCAGCTCGTCAAGGGACCGGTAGACCTCGTCCAGCTCGATCGGCACCGAGGTGCGCTCCATCGGCAGCTCGGCCCCGTCGGCCAGCTTCGGTCCGCCGGTGTAGGCCGGTGCGAGCTGCACGTACCGGTCGCTGACCACACTCGGTGGGACGATCAGCGCCGTGGCGTCGGCGGGCACCGGCCAGTCGCGGTCGTAGCGCAGCTCTACGCGTACCCCCTTGCCCTGCGGGGTGACCGCGACGACCTCGCCGACCTCGACCCCCAGCACCCGCACCTCGGATCCGGCGTGGATGCCGACCGCGGCCGGGAAGTGCACGGTCAGCCGCAGCCGGTCCGGCTCCTGCCGGACCACCAGCGCCGCGGCCGCCACGGCCACCGCCAGCACGGCCGCGCCCGCGACCCGCCGTCCTCGCCGGTTCATCGGCGACCTCCCGTCGTCGGGGTGAAGCCCTGCACGAGCCCGTCCACGTACGAGTCGAACCACCGGCCGTTGCCCGTCACGTTCGCGAACGCGGTGACGAACGGGGCGAGGCTGGTCAACGTCGCCTCCAGCCGGGTCCGGTTGCGCTGCAGCACCCCGACGACGGTGCGCAGGTTGCGCAGCGCGGGGCCGAGCGTGTCGCGGTTGTCGGCGACCAGCCCGGACAGCTGCTTCGACAGCTCGACGGTCGCCTCCAGCAGGGTGTGGATGGCGTCGCGGCGGCGCTGCACCTCGGCCAACAGCAGGTTCGCGTCGCCGAGCAGTTTGCGGAACTCCTCGTCGCGGTCGGCCAGCACCTTCGTCACGCCGCGGGTGTGCGACAGCAGTTCGCGCAGCTGCTGGTCGCGGGAGGCGACGGTCTGCGAGAGCCGGGACAGGCCGGACAGCGACGCCCGCACGCTGGCCGGGGTGTCGGCGAACGTCTCCGACAGCACCGTGAACGCCTGCGCGAGCTGCCCGGTGTCGATCTGCTGCAGCGTGCCGGCCAGCCCCTCCACCGCCTGCATCACGTCGAACGGCGACGAGGTGCGGGTCAGCGGGATCTCGGCGTCCTCGGCCAGCCGCCCGTCGCCCTGCGGCGCGAGCGCCAGGTACTTCTGCCCGAGCACCGTCTTGATCCGGATGGTCGCCCCGGTCTCGGAGCCCAGTTCGGCGTCGCGGACCCGGAAGGTGACCCGCACGTACGGCCCGGAGTCACCGCGGGCCAGCGCCACCTTCGTGACCTTGCCTACCTTGACCCCGGCGATGCGCACCTCGTTGCCCTCGGCCAGCCCGGACGCGTCCCGGAACGCCGCGTGGTATGTGTCCCCGCCGCCGATCAGCGGCAGGTCGTCGATCCGGAACGCGGCCAGCAGCAGTCCCGCCGCGACGGCGAGGCCGACCGCGCCGACCAGCGCGGGCCGGGGCCTGCGCGGCGGCCCGCCGGTGCGCCGCAGACCCCCGCCGATCGCACGGGCGGCCGCCGCCCGCAGGCGGGTCAGCGGCCGGGTCGGCAGGATGCGCTTCACCGGCCACCCCCGGAGCACTTGGCGGAGGTGCCGTTGAGCGTCGCCGGGTTGAGGGTCTGTCCGGCGGCGACGACGCGGCCGTCGAAGTCGCACAGGTAGAAGTTGAACCAGGACCCGTACGAGGCGGTGCGGGTCAGCGCGTCGAGCCGGCCGGGTGCGGTCGCCAGGGTCTGCTCGATCACCGCGGTGTTGTCGATCAGCGTGCCGGCCAGCTTGTTCAGCGCGGCGATGTCGGCGGCGACGCTGGGCCGGGCGTCGCGCAGCAGCGACGAGGTGGCGTCGGCCAGGCCGCTGAGGTTGGTCAGCGCGTCGCCGACCGCCTTGCGGTCCCCGGCCAGCCCGGACACCAGCAGCTGCAGCTGCTTGACGGTCTCCGACAGGCGGGCGTCGCGTTCGTCGAGCGTTCCGAGCACCGTGTTCAGGTTGGTGATGACCCGGCCGATGACCTCGTCGCGGTCGGCGAGCGTGCCGGTCAGCGACGCGGTGCGGCGCAGCAGGTCGGCCACGGTGCCGCCCTCGCCCTGCAGCATCTTGATGATCTCGTACGCGAAGCCGTTGACCTCGTCCGGCGACAGCCCGGCGAACAGCGGCCGGAAGCCGTTGAACACCACCGTCAGGTCCAGCGCGGGCGTGGTCTGCGCGAGCGGGATCAGCCCGTGCTCGGGCAGCGGGGCGGTGCCGCCGGGCCCCTCGGCCAGGGCCAGGTAGCGCTGGCCGACCAGGTCTCGGTAGCGGATCTTCGCGCGTACGCCCGCGGCGACCACAACCTGCTCGTCCACGGTGAACTCCAGCTCCGCGACCGTGCGGTCGACCAGCCGGATCTCCGTCACCTCGCCGACCTTCACGCCCGCGACGCGCACGTCGTCGCCGACCAGCAGCCCGGTCACGTCGGTGAACCGGGCGCGGTAGGTATGCCCGCCGCCGAACCCGAACGAGCCCAGCGTCTGCGCCAGCGCGCCGGTCAGCACCAGCGTGACCGCGGCGAACGCCAGCAGTTTGAGCAGCGGACCCCGCACGCCCCTCATGACGCGTTCACCACCGTTCCACGCAGCAGCGGACCCCACAGCAGGACCGCGACATCGGGGACCTGCTCGGGCGCGGCCCCCTGGGCCAACCCGAGCAGGGGTTTGAGCAGCGCCTGCTCCTGCGCGGTACCGGCCGAGCCCATGTCGGCGTACGGCAGCGCCGAGCGGTTCGCGCCGTAGGCGTAGCCGTCGTCGATGGGGTGCTGGGCCGCCGGGACCTTCGGGTCGGGCAGGCCGCGGCACTCGGGTCCGTCGTCGGCGCCGTAGACCGGCCGGTCGGCGGCGGTGTACTTGCCGTTGTCGCGGCCCACTTCGAGGGTGATGTGCATGCGCCCGGTGCTGAACACCTTCTCCACCCGGGGCTGCAGCGCGACCAGGCCGCGCAGCAGGCACGGATACTGCGGGGCGTACGCCGCCAGCAGCTCCAGCACCGGGCGGCTGACCTGCCCGACCTGGACGATGCGCGCGTCGTGCCGGTCCAGGAACTCCCGCCCGCGCCCGGCCAGATCGGTGGTGTCGGCGAGGAAGCGGCTCAGCTCTGCGCGCTGGTCGACGACGGTCCGCGCGGTGACGGTGACGTCGCGCAGCAGCGCCAGCAGGTCCGGCAGCGCCCCGTGGTAGACGTCGAGCACCTGCGCCAGCCGCTTGACGTCGGTCGCGATGACCGGCATCTGCTCGTTGAGCGCGGCCAGGTAGGCGTTGGCGGTGGTCAGGTTCCGGCCGAGCTGGTCCCCGCGGCCGTCCAGGGCGTACGCGAGCGCGCCGAGCGTCGCGGCGAGCTTGTCCGGTTTGATCGACTGGAGCACCGGCAGCGCCCGGTCGAGCACCTGCTCCAGCTCGACGGCGCTCGCCGACCGGTCCTGATCGATGACCGCGCCGGGGCGCAGCCGCGGCCCGGCGGGGACGGCCGGCGGCACGAGTTCCACGTAGCGCTCGCCGAACAGCGTCTTGGGCAGCAGCCGCGCCGTGACCTCGGCAGGGACCAGGCCGATCAGCGCCGGGTCCAGGGCCAGCCGCAGGGTGGCCGCGTCGCCGTCGGCGCTGATCTCGCGTACGTCGCCGATGACGACGCCGCGCAGCTTCACGTCCGCGCCCTCGGACAGCTGCATGCCGACGTGGCCGGTGCGCAGCGTCACCCACTCCACCGGCGTGAACGCCCGCTGGTACACCAGCACCGACAGCGCCAGCGCGCTCACCAGCCCCAGCACGAACCCGGCCCCGAGCAGCCGCTGTCTCATGCCCGCTCCTCGCTGCGCTCGTCGCAGGCATGTCCACGTGCTGCCATGATTCGCTCGCTGCGCTCGCTCATGCCGTCACCCCGCGATCCGCACGGTCGTGCCCGCGCCCCAGATGGCCAGGGAGAGGAAGAAGTCGACGACGTTCACCGCGACGATGGCGGTGCGCACCGCGCGGCCGACCGCGATGCCGACGCCCGCCGGGCCGCCGCTCGCGGTGAATCCGTAGTAGCAGTGGATCAGCACCACCAGCACGCTGAACACCAGCACCTTGCCGAACGACCAGAGCACGTCGCCCGGCGGCAGGAACAGGTCGAAGTAGTAGTCGTAGGTGCCCGGCGACTGCCCGAAGTACACGGTGGCGATGCCGCGGGTGGCGATGTAGCTGGCCAGCAGGCCGAGCACGTAGAGCGGGATCACCGCGACGAAACCGGCGATCATCCGGGTGGTGACCAGGAACGGCACCGACGGGATCGCCATCACCTCCAGCGCGTCGACCTCCTCGGAGATCCGCATCGCGCCGAGCTGCGCGGTGAACCCGCAGCCCACCGTCGCCGACAGGGCCAGCGCCGCGACCAGAGGAGAGATCTCCCGGGTGTTGAAGTAGGCGGAGATGAAACCGGTGAAGGCGCTGCTGCCGAGCTGGTTGAGCGCCTGGTAGCCCTGCAGCCCGACCTCGGTGCCGGTGAAGAAGGTCAGGAAGCAGATGACGCCGATGGTGCCGCCGACCACGGCCAGCCCGCCGGTGCCGAAGCTGATCTCGGCGAGCAGGCGGGCCACCTCGCGCTTGTACCGGCGCAGCGTGCGCGGCGTCCACGCCGCCGCTTTCAGGTAGAAGGCGAGCTGGCCGCCGAGGCCGTCCAACAGCCGCCACATGTCAGGACCCCTTCTGCGGGACGACCTGGAAGTACACCGCGGTCAGCACGAAGTTCAGCGCGAACAGCAGCATGAAGGTGATCACCACGGACTGGTTGACGGCGTCGCCCACGCCCTTGGGCCCGCCCTTGGCGTTCATCCCCAGGTACGTCGCGACCAGCGCGGCGACCAGGCCGAAGACCAGCGCCTTCAGTTCCCCGGAGATCAGGTCGGGCAGTTGCCCTAGCGCCTGGAAGCTGGCCAGGTACGACCCCGGCGTGCCGCCCTGCATGATCACGTTGAAGAAGTAGCCGCCGGACACCCCGACGACGCTGACCACGCCGTTGAGCAGCACCGCGACCAGCATCGACGCGAGCACCCGCGGCACGACGAGCCGGTGCACCGGGTCGATGCCCAGCACCCGCATCGCGTCCAGCTCCTCGCGGATCTTGCGGGCGCCGAGGTCGGCGCAGATCGCCGAACCGCCCGCCCCCGCGATGATCAGCGCGGTGACGATCGGGCCCGCCTCGCGCACCACCGCCAGCACCGACGCCGCACCGGTGAACGACTGCGCGCCGAGCTGGCGCACCAGCGACCCCAGCTGCAGCGCGATCACCGCGCCGAACGGGATCGACACCAGCGCCGCCGGCAGGATCGACACCGACGACAGGAACCACGCCTGCTGCACGAACTCGCGCACCTGCCACGGCCTGCGGAACACCGCCCGCAGCGCACTGCCGCAGAAGATCAGGAAGTCGCCGACGGCGACCAGCGCCCTCATGCCTTCTCCTCGCTGCGCTCGTCGGCAGCATGAACGCGGGCCTGCACGATTCGCTCGCTGCGCTCGCTCATGCGCGGTCCTCATAGGCCGGCGGCTCGAACGAACCGGGCGGCGGGTTCACCCCGTGGGCGGCGCACCACCGGCCCGGGGGCCGCTCGGCGCGGCGCGGGCCGCCGTCGGAGGGGCGCAGCTGCATCGGGATCGGCGGCAGCGCGGCCAGGCGGCGGCCGGAGGCGGCCTCGGCGGCCAGCTCGTCGGCGTCCTTCTCCTCGGACATCCCGATCGGGCCGACCCGCTGCGCGTTGAGGAACTGCCGCACCACCGGCTCGGTGCTCGACAGCAGCATCTCCCGCGGCCCGAACATGGCCAGGTGCCCGTGGTAGATCAACCCGATGTTGTCGGGCACCGTGCGGGCGGTGTTGATGTCGTGCGTGACGATCAGGAACGTCGCGTCGAGCTGCTGGTTCAGGTCCACGATCAGCTGGTTCAGGTACGCGGTGCGCACCGGGTCGAGGCCCGAGTCGGGTTCGTCGAACAGCACGATCTGCGGGTCGAGCACCAGCGCGCGGGCCAGGCCCGCCCGTTTGCGCATACCCCCGGAGATCTCGCCGGGCAGCTTGCGCTCCGCTCCGGTCAGGCCGACCATCTCCAGCTTCTCGCCGACGATCACCCGGATCTGCGCCTCGGTCATGCGGGTGTGCTCGCGCAGCGGGAACGCCACGTTGTCGTAGATGTCCATCGAGCCGAACAGCGCGCCGTCCTGGAACAGCACCCCGAACAGCTTGCGCACCTCGTAGAGCTCGCGCTCGGGCAGCGCGGGCAGGTCCCGGCCCTCGATCCAGATCGAGCCGCGGTCCGGGCGCAGCAGCCCGACCAGGGTCTTCAGGAACACCGACTTGCCCGTCCCGGAGGGCCCGAGCAGCACCGAGATCTCGCCCGCGGGCAGCGTCAGGGTCACGTCCGACCACACGGGCGTACGACCGAACGACTTGGTCAGCCCCTCGACCCGCACCTCGACGCCCACCGCGCTCCCTCCGTAGTCCGCCCTCACATATCGCTGCGAGGGCGCGCGGTGTTACACGAGAATTTCGCGCGATCGCTCGGCTCGGGTTTCAGTGCCCGGCCGCAGGCCGATAAGGTGCACGTACTCGTACGTGCGGCGCGGCGGTCGGGGACCCGGGGAGGAGGTGTCGTCGCCTTGACCTGGTCGGAGACCGAACTCGTAGCACGCGCCACCCGCGGCGAGGCCGACGCCACCGCGACCCTGCTGGCCGACGTGCGCCCCGGTGTGATCCGCTACTGCCGGGCCCGGCTCGGGCCGGTCGGCGGCGCGTACACCACCGCCGACGACGTAGCCCAGGACGTCTGCATCGCGCTGCTGCAGGCGCTGCCCCGCTACCGGCAGCAGGGCGTGCCCTTCTCCGCCTTCGTGTACGGCATCTCGGCCCGCAAGGTCGCCGACGCGCAGCGCGCCGCGATGCGCCACCTGTCCGCCGCCGTGCCGTCGCCGCGCACCGAGGCCGACCCGCTCGACCAGCCCGACGACACCCCCGGCCCGGAGCAGCAGGCCCTGGAGAACGACCAGGCCCGCCGCCTGGCCCGGCTGCTCAACCTGCTCCCCGACCCGCAGCGGGAGATCATCGTGCTGCGGGTCGCCGTCGGCCTCACCGCCGACGAGGTCGGCGTCTCCCTGAACATGTCGGCCGGAGCCGTCCGCGTCGCCCAGTCCCGGGCCCTGGCCCGCCTGCGCGCACTCGCCGACGACCTGCGCGAGGACACTGCTCCGCAGCCCGCCCTGGAGAGGAGGCCCGCATGAGCACTCTTGATCGTGATGACGCGCTGCTGGACGGGCTCGGCCTCGGCGGGGCCGCCCACACCGACGACCCGCTCGCCGGGATGCTGGCCGCCTGGCGGGACGACCTCGTCGAGCCGCCGTTCGCGCCGAGCCTCGACCTGGACATCGCCGAACAGGCCGCCCTGGCCGACCCGATCGACCTGGACTCCGACGACGACGAACCGCCGGCCACCGTGCTCCGGCCCGCCGCCTCGGGTCACCCGGACGCCTCGACCGCCGCGAGCCATGTGGTCGCCGCGGGAGCGCCCGCGTCCACGGGCCCGGCGGGATCGTCGCGCCCGCCCGGTCGCCGCGCCGGCCCGGCCCGGCCTGTGCGGGGTGCGCGCCTGCGTCCAGGGCGGATGCTGCTCGCCGCCGCGCTGCTCGTCGCCGTCTTCGGCGGCGGGGTCGTCCTCGGGGCCGGGGCAGGGCAGCCCGGCACCCCGCTGTGGCCGGTCACGCAGCTCGTCTACGCCGAGCGCGCCGACTCCCGCGTCGCCGCGCAGGACACGGCAGAGCTGCTGGCACGGGCCGAGCGTGCCCTACGGGAGCAGCGGCACGGCGACGCCGAGACGCTGCTCGGCCAGGCTTGGGACCGGCTGGGCGAGGTCCGCGAGAAGTCGGACCACGAGCGGCTGCGGGCCGAGTTGATGCGCCTGCTGACCACGTTCGCCGCGGACACGACGCCGACCGCGGCCCCGCTGCCGACGCCGACCCCGGCCGGCTCTCCCGCACCGTCCGCCGGAACCGCCACGCCGGCCCTGGGCCGGACCGACAGGCCATCGCCCAGCCCCACCCCGGGCTCCGGCAGCCTCCTGCCGGGTCTGCTGCCCTCGCTGCCGCCGATCCTGCCGTCGCTGCTGCCGGATCTGCCGCTGCTGTGAAACGCCGGAGCTCCGCCCGTGTGACACGGGCGGAGCTCCGGTATGACGAGCGCTGGGATCAGGGGCAGCTCAGAACCGCGTCGAGCGGGTCGGAGCTGCACAGGTCGAAGCCCGGCCCGCCGTCGGCGTTGTCGTTGCCGGACACCCCGTCATCGATCTTGATGAAGTCGGTGCCTTCCTCGCCGTACACCATGTCGTCGCCCTTGCCGCCGCTGAGCAGGTCGCGGCCCGGGCCGCCGTAGATGACGTCGTTGCCGCCCTTGCCGTTGATGATGTCGTTGCCGCCGAGGCCGCAGATGACGTCGTCGCCGAGGGTGCCGTTGATGATGTCGGTTCCCGAGGTGCCGGTGATGGTGCAGCCCGGCACGGCCGGGCCGACGGTGGTGAACTCGGTGTCGGCGTTGTTCGTGGTGTCCTGGTCCGGGGTGGCGCTGGTGATGCCGCCGCTGTTGCGGATCCTTCCGGACGCGGTCGGGTCGACCCTCACCACCAGCGTGAACTGGGCCGTGTCGCCGGCGCCCAGGCTCGCCCGGGTGGCCGTCACCTCACCGGTGCCGCCCGCCGGCGGCGTTGACAGCGTCCAGCCGGCGGACGGCGTCGCGAACGATACGAAGGCGGTGCCGGCCGGGATCCCGTCGCGCAGCACGACCGACTGGGCGGTGTTCGGCCCGGCGTTGCGTACGGCGATGGTGTAGGTCAGGTCCGAGCCCGCGGTCACCGGGTCCGGCGCGTCGATCTTCGTGATGGCCAGGTCCGCCGACGGCTGCTGCACCGTGGTCGTCGCCGTGGCGCTGTCGTTCGTCGCGTCGGGGTCGGTCGTGGCGCTGCTGACGGCCGCGGTGTTGGTGAGCGTGCCGGTCACGCCCGTGCCGACGTTCACGACGATGGTGATCACAGCTCCGGTGGCGTCGGCGGCGAGCGTCGCGGCGGTCGCGGTCACCGTGCCGCCGCTGCCCACAGGGGGCGTGGTGAGCGTCCAGCCGCCCGGCGCGGTGGCCGACACGAACGTGGTGCCGGCGGGCAGGGTGTCGGTCAGCTCCACCGACTGCGCCGCATCCGAACCGGCGTTGGCCACGGTGATCGTGTAGGTGAGGTTCTGCCCCGCCGTCATCGGGTCCGCACCGTCGATCTTGGTCACCTGCAGGTCCGCCTCCTCGACGGCGGGCGGGCTGTTGCGGGGGGTGGGCGCGCCGGCCGAGAAGTCGAGGCTGTTGTTGTCGGTGTCGACCTGCCCGGCATCGTCGCGCAGCGCGGCGGTGGTGTTGGTCAGCGTCGGCGCGGGGCCGGCCTCGGCGGAGGACGCGGAGGTGCCGTAGCCGACGAAGTCGTGCACTCCCGCGAGAGTGGAGCAGCCCGTCGCGCAGGTGAGTGCCGTCTGGTTGGTGACCAGGGCGACCTTGCCGGAGCTGAGGCTCATCGCGATGTCGCCGACGGCGTTCGGGGCCGGCAGCGGCGTCGTGCCGCCGGGACCCTGGGCTTCCTGGACGAGGTAGTACGTCCCGGGAAGGATCTCGCCGCTGAGCGGGGTGGTCTGCCACGTGTTGCCGGCCGCGCTCGCGTACTGGACCGTCCACCCGGTCACGTCGACCTCGGTGGCACCGCGGTTGTACAGCTCGATGAAGTCGTTGGTGTAGGTCGCGCCGGTGTTGCCGCCGCCGCCGTACACCTGGCTGATCACGATGTCGGGCGAGACCGCCAGCGCGGGCGTGGGCAGGGACAGACCCGCGACCCCTACCGACAGGCTGACCACGGCGGCCGACGCCGCCCTGCGGACCCACTGACGCATGCGTACCTCCTCGAACCCCGGACCGGGGACCTGCTGCTCCTGTCCGATCAACTGGGGAGGTTTGAGTTGGTTACTTATTGCAACTATCTGACTACTTAACGTTCAGTCGATGATGCCGTTGCAGCGCGCCTGCCACAGCTCGCGGCGCGCGGCCCTGGTGTCCAGCTCGCGCAAGCCGGAGACCGCCCAGAACCGCAGGGAGTCGTCGTCGCCATACAGGTGCTCCCGGAACACCGGCAGCGCCGCCTCCGAACGCGCCGCGCCCAGCAGTTCCAGCAGCCAGCACCGCAGGCCGCCGTCGTCCCGCTCCTGCTCGAAGGCCTCGATCAGCTCCGGCACGTACTCCGCCGCGCGCCGGGCCAGGTCGTGGAAGCCGTCCTCCATCTCCTGGGGGTCACGCGAGCGCATCTGCCGCATGCAGTCCTGGAAGAACTTCGACACCGCCGCACGCTAACCCGCGGCGGCGGCCTGCTCCACGTGGATTTCCGAGGGCCAGTCGCCGAGCAGGTGGCGGCGCAGCAGCGCCGCGTGCGACAACGGGGTACGCAGGTCGGCCGGGTCGCCGTTGAGCGTGTAGTCCAGCAGCACCAACGGGCCGCGCTCGGCCAGTTCACGCAGCAGCGCCACCTCGGCGGCGGCAGCGCCTTCCAGCACGTGCCGGTACGTCGGCAGGTAGATCTCGCGGCGTGCATGCTCGTAGCCGAGCAGGACCGTCCCGTGCAGACCGCGGCGGTGACCCAGCGGCGGGCCGTACGCGGCCGCGGTGCGCTTGAGGCCGCGCATCGCGGTGACGGCCAGCTTGCCCGGGTCCACATCGGCGTGCATGAACACCTTGAGCGCCTGCCAGACACCCTCGACGGACTGACTGGTCACGACAGGCGTGAACGGCACCGGGATGTCGCCGTGCGGAAAGAACGGGCTCAGCAGCACCCACGGCTGCGGCCCACGCGAGGTCACATCAACGACCACGGCTCCCGGGTACGCCGCTTCGATCGAGGCGGCAGCACGCCGCCTGCTCGCCACGTGCACCTGCATGGCGCCTCCCCCTCAACGACGCACCCGTCACAGCATGATGCGCGGCAGGTCCGACATCCCGAGCCACGAGTACCACCACGTTCGGTCGACGAAGGCCTATCTTGTAGTCGTGGAGGAATCATCGACGCAGCCAGGCTCGCCGATTGATCGCAAGTCCGCCGAGCTACATCGTGATCAGGTCCGCCAGGAGCTTGCCCTGTTCGGCTACATCGGTGACTTGGCCATCACGGACGAGGGTCGCGCCACGGCCCGACACCGACTCGACAAGCACCGCGCCAGTAAAGCGGCTCGCGAGCGGCGCTAGATCGTCGAGGCCGTCAGGCTTACTGCGCACCGGAACCTGCGCGGACATCGCGGGACTGCCTACATTGGTGGCATCCGTCGCGATGCTGTGCAGGCAGCGTGGACGGGCCGGGTGCCATGCTTTCGGATGGGAGCTGCCATGTCCGAGGACCAGCTGGGTCAGCGCATCAGGCAGGCGCGGCGGCGGCGCGGTTTCGCGCAGGCCGACCTGGCCGCGCAGGCCGGCGTATCGGTCGACGTGATCCGCAAGCTGGAACAGGGCAGGCGGCACACCGCGCGGATGGACACCCTGATCCGGATTGCCGCTGCGCTCGACCAGACCGTGGCCGACCTCGTCGGCAAACCCAAGGGGCTCGTGGTCGGCGGCCAGGACGCCGAGGTATACCGCCTGCGACGCGCCGTGCTCGACGTCATTTCCGCCGAAACGGAGCCTCCAGCCTCCTCCGTGCTCCGTGCCGAACTGGGCGAGAACTGGCGGCTCTACTGGGCCGGACGCTATGCACCGCTGGCCCGGGCGCTGCCTGATGGGATCACCGCCGCACGGGCGTGCGTGCGCGCCGCGCGCCCGGGTGCGGAGACCATCCGCGCACAAGAGGTGCTGGCCGACTTCCTCCACCTGACCGCGTCCCTGCTGGCCCATCTGGCTCACGACGACCTGGCCGCGCTCGCCATGCACCAGGCGCTGGCGGCCGCGTACGCGAGTGACAATCCGCTGGTGGCCGCAGGGCTGTCCGCCAGCCGAGTGTGGCTGCTCTCCCGACAGGGATTGACCGCGGAGGCCGAGAACCTCGCCATGGCCACCGCTCGCGAGGTCGAGCCGCGCATGGGCACCACGAACGTCGATCAGGTCGCGATCTGGGGTGAGAACCTTCGCTACGGCTGTGTGGCTCTGGCCCGGGGCGGACGCCATGCCGAAGCCCGTGAGCTACTGCCACGGCTGGCGGGCGCCGCCGCTCGCATCGAGGCCGAACGCCCGTCGCGTCCGTGGCAGGCGCGCGTCGAGGACAAGAAGGGCACCGCGCCGCTGGCCGGGCTCGGCTTCGGCGCGACGCTGGCGGGCATCACCGCAGTGACGGTGGCTGCGGCCGACGACCGCTACCGGGAAGCTCTCCGCCTGGAGGCGCTGGTCCCGGCGTTCGATTCCATCTCCCCTTCAATGCGGTCGAGGCACCTGCTCACTGTCGCCTGGGCGCAGATGGCCGAGTTCCATTCGGCGGAATCGGTCAACACGCTGCTCCGCGCGGAGAAGTTGGCTCCGGAGATGCTCGCCCACCAGACGGTAGCGCGGACGATCGTCACCGAACTACTACCCCGCCGCTCTCGGCAGCGCCTCCCGGGACTGGTGTCCCTCGCCGCGCGCATGGGGATACCGAGCAGCTGACCAGCGCTGACGGCGGCGGGTAGGACACGTGGTCCTACCCGCCGCACCACATCATCGTCTAAGTAGGGCAAGAGGTCCTCACGGCCGCCGAGCTGCCTGTCTACGGTCAATCGGCAGATGTCAGCCATCAGTGAGGGAGACGAGCATGTCGCGCGGAGCGGTGTCTCACGACAATGCGCGAGGCGGTCGTGTCCTGGACCGAGACCAGTTCATCGCGTACGCCCGTACCCGCATCGCCACGGCGACGACACTGCTGGCTGGGCACTACCTGGCACCCGGCGGGTGCGGGTGCGGCAGGCCGTGGCCGTGCCCGCAGCAGGAGTCGCTGTCCGCCGTCGCCGAGCACTACCACGGCAGGATTGCGTTGCTGGACACGACGGTCGCACTGCCCGTCGTCACCTCTCGCACCCCACCGACCACCTCAGACACCGCCCACCGGACGCTGCGGAAATTGCTGCGCCGACTCCTCGACCGGAGGTGAACGAACCGCGTCGACTCACCGCCTCTCTCGGCGTCGACGCGTCGGCAGTCTCCCGTCCTCTCTCCCAGGACGGTCGAGGGGGAGGTCCTGGACTCACACCCCAGGGCCTCCCCGATCCTGCATCCTCGTTCAGACCTCGGTGACCGTCAGCACGCGGGCGTTCGGGGCGAGGTCGCCGATCTCGACGCGCAGCTTGGCGCGGTCCGGGTCGGCCAGGTAGTCGTCGAGGCCGGCGCGTGAGGCGAACGAGATCACGTGCACCTCGGCCTCCGGGCCGCGCAGCCGCTGCTCCAGCAGGCCGCCGTGGCGCGGCAGCAGCGCCAGCACGTCGTCCTCGTACCGCTGCACGGTCTGCTCATGGCCGGCCGGATAGTCCACGACGGCCACCAGGCGCAGCCGCGGCGCGACGGTCGGCCCGTCGAGGCGCTTCCAGAAGTGCACGTCGGACACGTCGCCGGGATACCCCTCGGTGCGGCCGGTGGCGACGTACCCGTGGCGGCGGTAGAACTCGGGGGCCTGGAACGTGAACGACGAGACGCTGATCCGGTCGCAGCCGCGGGCCCGGGCCTCGTCCTCGGCGGCGGCCAGCAGGCGGCCGCCCCAGCCGTCGCGACGGTGCTCGGCGTGCACCCACACCATCGAGATCCCGGCGCTGGTGCCCCAGGTCCAGCCGGTCAGCCCCGCGATCACCGCGCCGTCCGGGCCGGTCACCCGCACGGACAGGGTCCGTTCCTCGTGTACGCCCACCGCGGCGTTGTTGAACGCGGTCAGCTCCCGGTCCAGCAGCGCGGTGAGTTCCTCGTCCTTGTCCCCCACCACCAGCAGCGCGGACGTGTATGCGTCGGTCACCCGCGGAGTATCCCCATCCCCATCATCACCGAGCAACCCGGTTCTCACACCGGGTTGGGCTGGAAGCTGGCCGTGATCAGGGCGAACTCGTCGAGGTTGTCCTGCCACTGGGACTCCGGTGTCGACCAGTAGATGGCGTGCGCCTGCTTCGGCCCGGTGACGAACCCGCGGTTGATCACGTGGACCCGCCCGGAGGTGCCCTGGTAGGTGAACTCCCAGTCCGCACAGGCGATGAAGTAGTCGACCTTGACGATGCGCACCCGGCGGTAGTCGTTCCAGTGGCCCGCGCGCACGCGGTTGCCCTCCTGGCGGGTCCAGTCGGCGACCGGGTCCTTCTTCGGGCTGTCGGACTGGTCGATGAGGAGCAGCCGGCCGCCGTCGGGCTCCTTGAACCGCACGATGGTGCGGTCGCGGGTGACCTTCCATGAGCGCGGCACGGCCACCGCGAAGCCGGTCCGGTCCTTGTACATGTACCAGCCCTCGGGCAGCACCAGCCCGCTCGGCGACGGCGAGGGCGAGGGCGAGGGGCTCGGCGAGGCCGCCGCGGACGGGCTCGCGGCCGCCGAAGGCGACTGGCCGGCGGCGGCGTCACCGCGCGGCTTGCCGCCCAGGCGCGGCACGACCACGACCGCGATCACGGCCAGTACCACGGCCGCCGCCGCGGCGATCGCCAGCATGCGGCTCTTACGGGGTCGCGCCACGAGCGCGCCCTCGGGCGGGCCCGGCACCTCGGCCGCACCCACCGCGCGATCGGCCACCCCCGACCCGGTCCGCTGACCGGGCACGGCCGCCGCGGAAGCGGCTTTCGGCTTCGCCGCGGCAGCCCCGGCTCCCGCTGCGGCCGGCGCGGTTCCGGGCACAGCCGCGGCGGAACCTCCGGCAGCAGGCGCCTTCGGCTCGACCGGCGTCTTGGCCTTGGCAGGTGACTCGGCCTTGGCAGGGGTAGCGGGCTTGGCGGGTGTCTGCGGCTCGGCGGGTCGCTGCGGGTCGGGCAGTGTCCGGGCCGGTCGCTCGGCCTCGGGCGCGGCCGGCGTGGCGGCGGCTCGTGCGGGCAGCGCCAGGGGTGGCGAGGTGCGCCGCTGGCCGGGAACACCACCGGGGAGTACGCCCGAAAGGAATCCCCCGCCCCCGCGGCGGCCGACGGCCACCCGAAGCAACACCTGCTCGGCCTCGGCCGCGGTCATACGCAGGCGCGGGTCCTTGCGCAGCAGGCCCGTCAGCAGCGGCTTGAGCGGCCCGGCCAGGCGGGGCGGGGCGGGTTCCTCGGTGGCGAGCGCGGCGAGTGTCGCCATCGCGTTCGGCCGCGCGTACGGGGACTGGCCCTCGACGGCGGCGTAGAGCGTCGCGCCCAGCGACCACAGGTCGGCGGCGGGCCCGACCTCGCCGCCTTCGACGCGTTCCGGGGAGATGTAGGACGGTGAGCCGAGGATCAGGCCGGTCCGGGTCACGGCGGGGTCGCCGGGCAGGGTGGCCAGGCCGAAGTCGGTGAGCACGACGCGGCCGTCGTCGCCGAGCATGACGTTGCCGGGCTTGACGTCGCGGTGCAGCATGCCCGCCCCGTGCGCGGCGCGCAACGCGGCCAGCACGCCGAGGCCGATGTCGGCGACCTTGACCGGGGCCAGCCGTCCCTGCTCGCCCATCAGGGCGGCCAGGGACTTGCCCGACAGGTACTCCATGACGATCCAAGGACGACCGTCGACGGTGACGACGTCGAAGATGCGTACCACGTTGGGGTGGCTGAGCCGGGCGATCGCGCGGGCCTCTCGCAGCGAGCGGGCGTTCATCTCGGCGCGCTCCGCCTCGGTGAGGCCGGCCGGGGGGACGACCTCCTTGACCGCGACGTCGCGGTGCAGGGTCTCGTCGCGGGCCAGCCAGACCATGCCCATCCCGCCCTGGCCGAGGGGTTCGAGCAACCGGTACCGGTCTGCGAGGACACGAGGTGGCACAGCGGGCATTCGAGGACCCTACCCAAACGGGTGAAGCCCTACACCACGCAGGGAACCAGAGTGTGATCCAGATCCGACGGGACCTTCAGCCGTATGATGCCAACCGTTCGGCGCACCGGAGCCACCGTTCGGCGCGTGTCAGGACGACGAACGGCAAGTCTGACGGCCCGAGCTGCATATCCTCCCTCGCACCGTTGATCCGTCCCCTTCGTGCGAGGAGGCACGTGCCATGGGTGAACCCGCACCCGACCGGCGACCCGGCGATCGCGATCACAGTCCGTGGAACTGGCTGCTGATCGTCCCGATCGTGCTGCCGCTGATCACGACCTTCTACAACGCGTCCAGTCCGGACCTGCTCGGCTTCCCACGTTTCTACTGGCAGCAGCTGTCGTACATCCTTGTCGGCGTCGCCACCACGACGCTGGTCTACCGGGTGACCAAGCGCCGCAGCAGCGGACCTCGGATCCCCGCCAGCCGCAGCAGCAGGGAGGGCTGAGCCGTGTGGCGTGACCATCTCACCGAGATCATCGTCTTCGCGGTGCTGTTCGTCGGCGTCAGCGCGCTGGGTTTCGTCGCCTCGCGGTGGCGGCGGCCGCAAACCATGGAGCACCTCGACGAGTGGGGCCTGGGCGGGCGCAACTTCGGCTCGTGGATCACCTGGTTCCTGGTCGGCGGCGACCTCTACACCGCGTACACCTTCGTCGCCGTGCCCGCGCTGGTCTTCGGCGCCGGGGCGATGGGCTTCTTCGCGGTGCCGTACACCGTCATCATCTACCCGCTGTTCTTCCTGGTCCTGGTGCGGTTGTGGTCGGTGTCGCACCGGCACGGCCTGGTCACCCCGGCCGACTTCGTGCGCGCCCGGTTCGGCTCCCCGACGCTGGCGCTGCTCGTCGCGATCACCGGCATCGTCGCCACCATGCCCTACATCGCACTGCAGCTCGTCGGCATCGAGGCGGTGCTCAAGACGATGGGCGTCACCGGCGAGTCCACCCTGGCCAGGCACGCGCCGATCATCATCGCGTTCGCCATCCTCGCCGCGTACACCTACCAGTCCGGCCTGCGTGCCCCCGCGCTCATCGCGTTCGTCAAGGACACGCTGATCTACATCGTGATCCTGGTCGCGGTGTTCTGGCTGCCGTCGCAGCTCGGCGGCTGGGGCGCGATCTTCGGCGCGGCGCAGGCGAAGTACGACGCCAGTCCCGCGGCCAGTGACGGGCTGCTGCTCAACGCCAACAACCAGCTGCAGTACATCACGCTGGCGTTCGGCTCGGCCCTGGCGCTGTTTCTCTACCCGCACTCGGTCACCGGTGTGCTCGCCTCCCGCAACCGCGACGTGATCAAGCGGAACATGTCCGCGCTGCCCGCGTACTCGCTGCTGCTGGGCCTGCTCGCGATGCTCGGCTTCGCCGCTATCGCCGCCGGGGTCAAGCCGCTGCCCGGCGCGAACCCTGGCTCGGTGGACACCAACACCATCGTGCCGGTGCTGTTCGACAAGCAGTTCCCGGACTGGTTCGCGGGCGTCGCGTTCGCCGCCATCGGCATCGGCGCGCTGGTCCCCGCCGCGATCATGTCGATCGCCGCGGCGAACCTGTTCACCCGCAACATCTACAAGGAGTACCTCAACCGCGAGGCCAGCCCCGCCCAGGAGGCCAAGGTCAGCAAGGTCGCCTCGCTGGTGGTGAAGGTCGGCGCGCTGCTGTGCATCGTACTGCTCGACCCGCAGTTCTCCATCGACCTGCAGCTCATCGGCGGCGTGATCATCCTGCAGACGCTGCCGTCGGTGGCGCTGGGCCTGTTCACCCGCTGGTTCCACAAGGGCGCGCTGATCATCGGCTGGGTCGCGGGCATGGGCCTGGGCATGTGGATGCTCTACCAGATCGCCAACCCGGCGACCGGGCGCATGCACTTCGCCGGCTCGGCGTTCCCGCTGGAGAAGTTCGGCTTCGACACCAAGGCGACGATCTACGTCGGCTTCGTCGCGGTGCTGGCCAACATCATTTTCGCGGTACTGGCGACGCTGGTGCTACGGGCCGGGAAGGTCACCGACGGGCCCGACGCCACCGAACACGACGACTACTTCGTCGACGAGGACTCGCCCCGGCGCGGCATCGACTCCGAAGGGGAGCCGGTGGCCGTCGCCTGAGCCGTGCGGGCCGCCGCGGGCATCGGACGCGGCGGCGGGCACGGCCGAGGGTGGGCGCGGAGGTCCCCCGCGCCCACCCTTTTCCCGTCTCTACTGCAGGTAGCCCTCGACCTGCTTGACGTCGCCGGCCTTCGCGTCGTCGGGGTTCTCCCCCGCGTCCTTGAGCGCGCGGCGGCGGCGCAGCAGGTCCCAACACTGGTCGAGGGTCTCCTCCAGCGACTGGAGCCGGGCGGACTCGGTCTCGGGGTCGATCGCGCCCTGCACGCGCTTGGTCCGCAGGTCGTGCTCCTCGGCGACCAGCGAGTCGATCCGCGCGAAGATCTGCTTCTCGTCCATGTCTCCAGCCTCGCACGCCCCGCCGCCGCCCGCCCGGCGATCCGGCCGCCTCCCCCACCGGTTTCCTATCGACGTTGGCCTATTACATCGACTGGGAGGGGGGAATTCTCGACGTGATAGGCCAACGTCTATGAAATCGGGCGGCGGGGCGGGCGGCACGGGTGGAGCCGCCTGGCGGGCCGTCGGGCGGGTGTGCCGCAGCGGAGTCGCGGGAGGCCCCGGGGTCAGCCGAGCCAGCCGTAGAGACGGTCGACGTGGATGCGGACGGCCAGGCGGCCGTCGGCGACCATCGCGGCCCGGTACTCGGACCAGTCGGGATGCTCGCCGCGGATGTCCCGATACAGCCCCACCAGCTCCTCCACGGCCGCATCGAACGGCTCCGCGGCGGTGGCCGACAGCTCGGCGAGCCCTTCCGCGACCGCGTACGAGCCACCGCCCGGCGTGGTCACGTAGAAGCCGGCGCGGGGGTCGCGGCGCAGGTTGCGCACCTTGGCCCGGTCGGCGGTGCTGGAGAACCGGATCACGCCCTCCCCGGCGAGGTAGTCGACGTTGGACAACTGCGGCCGCCCGTCTCGTTTGATCGTGGCCAGCACACCCCGGCCGGTACGCCCGATGATCTGCCACAGGCGGTCCTGCTCGCTCATCGCCACACCCCTTCCCCGCGGCCCCGGTGCTTCACGCCGCGACCCTGGCCGCCGACATCAGCTCGGCCATCAGCCGCAACTCGTCCAGCATGCCCCGGGCCGAGGCGTCCATGGCGGGGTTCGGGGCGAGCGCACCGTCCGCGTCGACGGCCTGGCGCAGGTGGATGTTGACCGATTCGGCCAGCGGCACCATGCGCAGCGCGCTGAGCACCGGCTTGAGCTGCTCGACCGCGCGCATGCCGGCCGAGGACATGCCGTAGCCGACGAACCCGGCGGGCTTGTGGTGCCACTCCCGGTAGAGGTAGTCCAGGGCGTTCTTCAGGGGCGCGCTGTAGCCCCGGTTGTACTCGGGCATCACGAACACGAACGCGTCGGCGGCATCGGTGGTCTCGCTCCAGCGCCGGGTGTGCTCGCGGGCGTACGGGCCGCCGGCGACGGGCTGGCCGGGCTCGTCGTGGAACGGCAGGTCCAGCTCGGCGAGGTCCACCACGTGCACCTCGAACCCGCCGTGGGCGGCGGCGACGCGGGCGAACCAGTCGCCGATGACGTGGCCGACGCGGCCGGGCCGGGTCGAGGCGACGACGTTGAGGCGGGGCGCAGCAGACTCTGTTGACATGTCACCAACCTAGCGGTGCGGTTGGTGACATGTCAACAACGGGGTATGGTGCTCCGGTGACCGAACCCCGCTGGCTCGATGAGAAGCAGGCTCGCGCCTGGCGCGGCTACCGGCGCATGCGCGCCCTGCTCGACCTGCAGATCACCCGCGACCTGGCCGCCGACAGCGGGCTGTCCGACGCCGACTACGACGTGCTGTCCAACCTGTCGGAGACCTCACCGCACCGGCTGCGGCTCACCGAGCTGGCCGGCACCATGCTCTGGTCCAAGAGCCGCCTGTCGCACCACCTCACCCGGATGCAGCAGCGCGGACTGGTGGACCGGGAGGAGTGCGCTGGAGACGCCCGCGGCTCGATCATCGTGCTGACCGAGGCCGGGCTCCGCGCCATCGAGGAGGCGGCCCCCCACCACGTCGCCTCGGTACGCCGCCACATGATCGACCTGCTCACCGACGACGAGATCGCCGCCCTCGACGCCCTCACCCACCGCGTCATCACCCGCCTCACCACCCCCACCTGACCCACCGCCAAACCCCCAGCCCACCCGCTCCGCGAGGATGGCAAGGTGCCCTTCCTCTACGCATAGCGATAAGAAGGTGCCCTTCCTTCGGCTGGGGTCGTCTAACCTGGACGCCGGGCTCCGGCTGCGCGAGGCGCCGGGGCGGCGAGAGGGCGGCTATGGGCGGGACGGCGCTGGTCACTGGCGGTACGGGTGGGCTCGGGTCGGCGGTGACGGCGGCGCTGCTGGACCGGGGCTGGCGGGTGGTGGTGCCGTGGTACGCGGAGGCGGAGCTGTCGCGGCTGCCCGCGGGGGCGGACGGGCTCGTGCTGGTGCAGGCCGACCTGACCGACGCCGCCTCGGTGGGTGTGTGCGCGGCGCGCGCCGCCGCCGACGCCGACCGGCCGTTGCGGGCCGTGGTGAACCTCGTCGGCGGGTTCGCGATGGGCGGGCGGGTGCACGAGACGCCCGTCGAGCAGTTCGAGGCGCAGCTGCGACTGAACCTGCGCCCTGCGTACCTGGTCTGCCAGGCGACGCTGCCGCACCTGGTCGGGGCGGGCAGCGGGTCGGTGGTGCTGGTGTCGAGCCAGGCGGTGCGCAAGCCGTTCAGCGGCGCGGCCGGTTACCTGACCGCGAAGACCGCGGTGCTGGGCCTGGCCGGTGCGCTGCACGCCGAGTACGGCAAGGACGGCGTACGCGTCAACACGATCCTGCCCGGCGTCATCGACACCCCGGCCAACCGCGCGGACATGCCCGACGCCGATCGCAAGGGCTGGACCGCCCCCGCCGACATCGCCGACACGGTCGCCTACCTGTGCTCCGACGCCTCGCGGGCGGTCCGCAACGCCCAGCTCAACGTCTGAGGCGTCGTCAGGAGTCGCCGTCGCGGTTGTAGAGGCCGCCCTCGACGAACATCATCCGGGCCACCGGGTGGCCCGACTCCGATGCCATCCGGAACCACTGCTCGGCGGCTTCGAGCCCGCTGCGCTGCTCGGCCAGGCGGCCCATGTCGAACATCGCCTCGCGGTCACCGGCCCAGGCGGACTTGCTCAGCCAGTGCTCGGCCCCGTCCCAGTCGCCGGTCACCTTGAGCATGCTGCCCAGCGCCCGCATCGCGACGGCATCGCCCTTCTCCGCGGCCGCGCGCATGAGGTCCATGTCGCGCAGCATGCGCCGGGTCATGATCGCGCGCAGGCCGAACCGGCCGGCCGAACGCATCCAGACCACGATGACGCCGAGCGCCCAGGCGATCCAGCCCACCGTGGTCAGGGTGCCGCTGTCGATCGACAGGCCCCAGACGACGAGCACGGTGCCGAACACCAGGAACAGCATGACTTCCTCCCCAGGACCCGCTGTAACGTTCCCAATACGATGAGTCAGTGTCAAGTGGACGGTGCCTGCCGAGGACAGCATCGCATCAGCCACCGACCAAAAGGACGCCTGCTCAAGGCGGTGGCCGACACCGCAACACAGGTCCCCGCCCCGGCCCGGTCCGGGGCTTGCTCAGCCGAGGTCGGGGTGCGGCAGGTAGCGGTCCAGGGCCATCGGGTCGCCGCCGCCGGAAAGGAACTGGTCCATGTCGGCGATGGTGAACCGGGCCTCCAGCAGCAGCGGCAGCAGCGGGTTCGGGCCGAGCACGCACAGCTTGGCCGTGCCCACCGCGCGGTGCCGGGCCAGCACGGCCAGCAACGCGTCCGCGCAGGCGCGGGTGGTACGCCCGCCGGCCGGGCCGACGAGCAGCGCCCCGCCCGACTCGCGCACCATCGCGTAGCCGTCACCGAGCCGGTAGGTGCTCACCCCGGGCAGGGCGGCATACCAGGCGAGGTCGGCGTCGCGGCGGCCGCCTGACGCGTCGGCGTCGAGGTCGGCGATCTCCGCCGGGGTCGCGGGAGCCGGGCGCAGCCCGTGGTCGGGCAGGGCGGCCAGCGGGCCGCGCAAATACAGCAGCGGGCTCACCGGGCGCATGCCCTGGCGCACGTAGAGCGCGAGCGCACGCGGGTCCGACGAGGCGAAGGTGACTCGTGGCGCGTCGCGGGGCAGCAGCGACTCCAGCAGTGACCGGCCCAGGCCCGAGGACTGGTGTTCGGGCAGCACGAACAGGTCGGCCAGGTGCAGCAGGCCGCCCCGGGCGAAGGTCGCCCCGAAGCCCACGACGGTGTCCCCCGCGAGCCCGGCGTGCAGGCGGCCGTTGGCCAGTTCGCGGTCCAGGTAGTCGGGGCGCTGCGGCCAGCCGGCCAGGTTGCCGAAGCGGTTCGCGACGGCGCGTACGCCGGCCAGGTCGGCCGCGCCCGCCTGCCGCACGGAGTACACATGTGCAGCGTAGACGGCCCGGACGGCAACGCGCCCTTGACGGACACTATTCACTCGATGAATAGTGGTCCGCATGTCAGCGTCCTATGTGTTGCTGGGGCTGCTGGCGCGGGGGCCGATGCACGGTTACGAGCTGAAACACGCTTACGACCAGCGGTTGCCCCGCGCCAAGCCGCTCGCGTTCGGACAGGTCTACAGCACTCTCGGGCGGCTCGAACGAGACGGCCTCGTCACCCAGGCCGGACAGGACCAGGCCGGCGGTCCGGAGCGCACCTCCTTCGCCATCACCGACGATGGTCGCGGCGCGCTCGAAGCCTGGCTGAGCGAGGTCGAGGCGCCCGCCCCGTACGTCACCAGCGCCCTGCTCAGCAAGGTCGTCGTCGCGCTGCTGGTCGCCGACCCCGACCGCGCCACCACGTACCTGAGCGCGCAGCAGCAGGCCCACACCGCCCGCATGCGCGAACTCACCCGACTCAAGTCCGAACAGGACCTCACCGTGGGCGACCACATCGCCGTGGACTACGCCCTCACCCACCTCGACGCGGACCTGCGCTGGCTGCAGAGCGCCCTGCACCGCGTCGCCGACCTGCACCGGGAGGTGCGATCATGAGCCCGATCCTGACCGCCCGCGACCTGACCAAGACCTTCGGCGTCCAGCCCGCGCTGCGCGGCGTCGACCTCGACCTGCACGAGGGCGAGATCGTCGCGGTACGCGGCCGCAGCGGCTGCGGCAAGTCCACCCTGCTGCACTGCCTGAGCGGCATCATCCGGCCCGACGGCGGGCAGGTGCACTTCCGGGGTGAACGCCTCGACGACACCCGTGAGGCATACCGCAGCACGCTGCGCCGCACCCGGTTCGGCGTGCTGCTGCAGCATGGCCACCTGGTCGCGGAACTCACCTCGGCGGAGAACGTGGCCCTACCGCTGCTGCTCGGCGGCGGCACGCGTCGGGCCGCGCTGGCCGCGGCGGACACCTGGCTGGGCCGGCTCGGCGTGGCGGAGGCCGCCGAGCAGACCCCGGGCCGGCTGTCCGGCGGGCAGTTGCAGCGGGTCGCGCTGGCCCGCGCGATGGTGACCCAGCCCGAGGTGCTGTTCGCCGACGAACCCACCGGGGCCTTGGACTCCCTGGCCGGCGAGCTGGTGATGCAGTTGCTCACCCGGGTCGCCCGGGAGCAGGGCACGGCCGTCGTGGTGGTCACCCACGACGCGACGATCGCCGCGTACGCCGAGCGGGAGCTGGTGCTGCGCGACGGGGCGGTGGACCCGACCGGACTCGGCGTCGCCGTCGGGGCGGGCGCGTGAGGCCCGGGGTGCTGGTGCGGCTCGCCGTGGCGGGCACGCGCACCGACCTGGTGCGGGTGGTGCTGACGACCGCCACGGCGACCCTCGCGACCGCGATGCTGCTGGTCGCGGCAACCGTGCTGGCCGTCGACGTGCCGGAGCCGCGATACCAGGTGGTCCTGCTGAACCACTTCGACCTGCGGCAGACCGTCGCGGCGACCCTGCTGCTGGTGAGCCTGCCGGTGCTGGTCCTGGCGGCGCAGGCGGGCCGCATCGGGGCACCGGCCCGGCACCGCCGTCTCGCCGCGCTACGGCTGGCCGGGGCGACCCCGCGCCAGGTCGTCACCATCGCGGCGGCGGAGACCGGCGTCGCCGCCGCGCTCGGCAGCGCGCTGGGGCTGGCCGCCTGCCTTGCCGGACGGGTGCTGCTGCACCAGCGCAACCCGGAGGGTCGGCTCTGGCTGCCGACCGACGTGTCACCGTGGCCCTGGCTGCTCGTGCTGATCCTGGTGGGGTTGCCCATGGCCGCAGCGTCAGTCGCCGCGTTGCTGCTGCGGCACATGCAGCACTCGCCGCTCGGCGTGGTCCGGGCCGCCGATACGCCGAAGCCGAAGCCGTGGCCGTTGGTGTTCGTGCCGCTGGGTTTCGCGATCTTCGCGGTGACCGAGACCCGCGGCGGCATGAGCGGATCGGTGGTGCTGCGGCTGTTCTTCGGTGGCGCGGTGACCGCGGCCGGGCTGGTGCTCGGCATGGCCTGGCTGAGCTACCAGGCCGGCCGGCTGCTGCACCGGGCCGGCCGTGGACCCGCGACGCTGCTGGCCGCCCGCCGACTCACCACCGACCCGTGGAGCGGCAGCCGCACCGTCGGCGTCCTGCTGGTGTGCGCGCTGGTCGCGGGCGGCGGCCTCGGCATGCGCGACCACTACGCGGCGCAACTGCGCATCTGGCTCCGCCATGAGCCGCCGCCGGAGCTGGTCGACCGGGTGCGGCAGGGCGAGCCGATCGATCCCTTCTTCGCCAGCGGGCTCAAGGGGATCAGCCTGGCGGTCGGGGTCGCCGCCGCGATCGCCGCGATCGGCGTGCTGACAGCACTGTTGGAGGCGGTCGCGGCGCGGCGGCGCGCCTTCGCGGCGCTCACGGCCGTCGGCGTGCGGCGGCGCGTGCTGGCGCGGGCCCTGCTCTGGCAGGCGCTGCTGCCGGTCGCGCTGATGATGCCCGCCGCCGTCGTCCTGGGCGCGGGCATGGTCCACCAGATCCTGCCCGAGATGTACGACATGGTGTTCACGGCGCGCATGATTCCCGGCTGCACGGTCGGGGACTGCGTCACCGGGGACTTCTCGTACCAGCACGAGACGTGGTTCGCCGACTGGGCCGAGGTCGCCCTGGTCAGCGCCGCGGGCATCGGGCTGGTGGCGCTGATCGCGGGCCTGGCCGCGGCGACCCTGCGCACCCGTACCGACCTCCAGGACCTGCGGGCCGCCTGAGCCACGGGCCGTTCCCGGATCATGCCGTCACGGGGCGGCGTGATCCGGGAACGGGCCGATGAGGGCGGCGACGGCGGCGCGCAGGTTGTCGCGGGCCGCCTCGGGCGCGCCGAGGTAACCCGCGACCATCGCCCCGTCGCGCAGCATGACCAGGGTGTCGGCGCCCTGGCGCGGGTCCGCGTACCCCATGGTGGTCAGCAGGTCGACCAGCGCCGCGCGGAACCACCCGCGGTGAGCCACGACGGCCTGGTGCACGGGGTGGGCCGGGTCCGGGAACTCGGCCGCGGCGTTGATGAACGGGCAGCCCCGGAACCCGGGCGCGCAGATGTCCGCGCCGATGCCGTCCACGAGCAGACCCATCAGCATGTACGGGTCGGACGTGAGCGCGAGCGCCTGCGCCAGCCGGGCCCGGATCGCCGCGTCGGCATGCTCGACGTACGCGCGGACCAGATCGTCCTTGCCGGGGAAGTAGCGGTAGAAGGTGGCGCGGGTGACCCGCGCCTGCTCGATCACCCGGTCCACGCCGACCGCGTGGATGCCCTCGGCGTAGAAGACCTGTGCCGCGCCCGCGAGCAGGCGCTCGCGGGCCGCGGAAGGCCGTACGGTCATCTCGGTCACCTGACCAGGGTAGGGACCCGGGCTCAGCGCGCGTTGCGCACGGCCCAGGCCAGGGACTGATCGGCCACGTCCTGCCAGCCGTCCTGCCCGACGGTGTAGTGGCTGCGGCCGGGGTACTCGCGGTATTCGGTGAGCGCCGACGAGTGCCGGTAGAGGCGGTGGTTGGACCGGTTCACCGAGGCGGGCACGATGTGGTCGGCGCCGCCCGCGACGAACAGCAGCGGCGCGCGGTCGTCGCGGCGCACCTCGACCTTCAGCGGCGAGTTCGGGTCCAGGTTGGCGAAGGCGCCCTGGAACAGGGCGCGTGCGGCGGCCGGGACGTGGTATCGGTCGTACACCTGCCGTGACTGCTCGGCGGTGAGCGTGTTGGTGAAGGCGTAGTGGAACTGCTCGGGCGTGAGCGGCACGGCCTTCTTGCGGTTGGCCGGGTTGCCCAGCACCGGCGAGGCGGCCTTGAGCTGACTGAGCGGGAGCCGGTGGACGCCGCGGATCTGGCCGGAGTTGATGGCGACACCGGCCGCGCCCAGGCCCCGGCCGAGCAGGATCTGCGTCAGGGCGCCGCCGAACGAGTGGCCCATGATGATCGGCCGGGTGCCGAGGTCGGCGATGATCCGCTCGTAGTGGTCGGCGACCTCGCCGACGCCCAGGCCGGCCAGCGGCGACGGGTCCCGGCGCAGCGCCTCGACGCCGACCTCCAGGCCGGGCCAGGACGGGGCGAGCACCCGGAAGCCCTGCTCGGTGTAGCGCTCGATCCAGTGCTCCCAGCTCAGCGGGGTCATCCACAGGCCGTGGATCAGCACGATCGTGTCGGGGGCGGTCATGGCCGGTCAACTCCTCGTTCGTAGTAGACAGAACGTTCTGTCTGTATCCGAATTTACGCTCGGCGGTGGCGCGAGTTCAAGGGGAGGGAGAACGATCGTTCTGTGAGCTGGGTCACGGTGACGGCGCGCGGGATAGGGTGCGAGGCATGACCGGTTCGGCGCTCGACGCGCTCATCTCCGCAGGCCTAGACCATCGCGTGATCCGGCACGGGCCGGTGCGCAGCCTCGCCGAGGCGGCGGCGGCGCGGGGTGTGGAGATACCCGACGTGGTGAAGACGATCGTGGTGCGGCGCGGGGACGACGACTTCCTGTTCGTGCTGGTCCCGGGCGATCGGGTGATCTCGTGGCCGAAGCTGCGGGCGCTGCTCGGGGTGTCCCGGCTGTCCATGCCGGACGCGAACGAGGCGAAGAACGCCACCGGGTACGAGCGCGGGACGATCACGCCGTACGGCTCGCTCAAGCCGTGGCCGGTGATCGCCGACGAGCGGCTGCGCGGGCGGGAGATCACGCTCGGCGCGGGCGAGCACGGGGTGGCCGTCGCGGTCGACGCCGACGCGGCGGTGAACGGACTCGGCGGCACGTACGCCGACGTCACCGACCCGGAACCGGCGAAGTAGCCACCGCCGGCCCGACCCCTCTTGCCATAGACGTTGGCCTATTACATCGACTTCGATCTACGTTCAGTCGACGTGATAGGCCAACGTCTATGACATCGGTATGACATCGGGCGGACGCCGCGCCGATGAGGCCGGCGGGCGCGCCTCGGACCCACGCCGCAGGTCAAGGCCGCATCGCCGTTAAGAAGGTGCCCTTCCTCTACACGGAGCGATGTGAAGGTGCCCTTCCTTTCGCCAAGGCGTGGGCGAGGCGGGTGATGGCTTCGTCGTGGTGGGCGGGTGGGGCGGCGGCGTAGGTGAGGCGCAGGTGGGGGGCCGGGGGTTCGGCGGCGTACCAGGGGCGGCCGGGGAAGACGATGACGCCCTCGGTGGCTGCCGCGGTGGCGAGGGCGATGTCGTCGGTGCCGTCGGGCAGTGGGGTCCAGAGGTGCAGGCCGCCGCGGGGGACGACAGGCGGGACCAGGTCGGGCAGGTGGCGGCGCAGGGCGGACAGGAGGGCGTCGCGGCGCTCGCGCAGGGATGAGCGCAGGGTGCGGCGGTGGCGGGTCCAGGCAGGGGAGGTGACGAACTCCAGGGCGGCCTGCTGGAGTGGGCCGGCCACGTAGAAGTCGTCCAGGAGGCGGGCCGCGCGCAGGCGCGCGCCGGCCGGGCCGCGGGCGCCGATGGCCGCGACGCGCAGGCCGGGAGCGGTCGCCTTGGTCAGCGAGCGCAGGTAGACGACGTGGCCGTCGGGGTCGTCGGCGGCCAGCGGCGGTGGGGCCTCGCCGTCGATGGTGAGGTCGCGGGCGTAGTCGTCCTCGATGAGGAACGCGCCGGCGGCGCGTACGGTCGCGGCGACCTCGGCGCGGCGGTGCCCGGCCAGGGTCGCGCCGTGCGGGTTGGCGTACAGCGGCTGGCAGTAGAACAGCCGCGCGCCGGTACGGGCGAAGGCGGCGGCGAGCTGGTCGGGGCGTACGCCGTCGGCGTCGGCCGGGACCGGCACCACCCGCAGCCCGGCGGCCCGCGCCGCGGCCAGCGCGCCGAGGTAGGTCGGCGACTCGACGAGCACCGTGTCGCCGGGGGCGCTGAGTGCGCGCAGCGCGGTGGACAGCCCGGCCTGGCCGCCGGCGCAGATCACCATGTCGTCGGCGCGCAGCCCGGCCCCGGCCTCACGGGCGAACCAGGCCCGCAGGTCCGCGCGCCCTTCGACGGGGCCGCGCTGCCACGCGGCCGGTTGGCGGGCGGCCCGGGTCAGCGCCGCGCCGAGTGCGGCGGCGGGCTGCAGGTCGGCGTCGAGGTAGCCGCCGACGAGCGGGATCGCCCCGGTGGGCGGTAACGCCAGCAACGCCTGCAGCTCCTCGTCGCCCGGCGGGCGGACCCCGAGCGCGACGGTCTGCCAGGACAGGTCGGGCACGGCGGGCTCGTCGGGCGGGACGGCCACGAAGGTGCCCTTGCCCGGCCGGGCCTCGATCACGTTCTGCGCCACCAGCTGCCGGATCGCCTCGGCGACGGTGACCGGTGAGGCCTGGTGGCGGGCGGTCAGCTCGCGTACCGACGGCAGCCGGGTCCCCGGGCCCGCGGCGGCGGCGAGCCCGCGCAGATCTTGGATAACGCGGGCCACTGCGTTACCGTTACTCATGACGGACAAGAGTAGCGCTACTGTCCCCGAAACGGTAACAGCGGACCGGATCACCGGACTGGCCCTGGGCGCGGTCGGGGTGCTGGCGTTCAGCATGTCGCTGCCCATGACCCGGATCGCCGTGCAGCAGCTCGACCCTTGGTTCGTCGCCTTCGGCCGGGCGGTCGGCGCGGCCCTGCTGGCGTTGGCCTACCTGCGGTTCACCGGCGCGCCCCGGCCCAGCCGCGCCCAGTGGCGGCGGCTGGCCGTCGTCGCCCTCGGTGTGGTGGTCGGGTTCCCGCTGTTCACGTCGCTGGCGCTGACCACGCAGACGTCCGCGCACGGGGCCGTCGTGAACACCGTGCTGCCCGCCATGACCGCGGTCTTCGCGGTGCTGCGGGCCGGCGAGCGCCCGCCGCCCGCGTTCTGGGCCGCCGGCGCGGCCGGGCTGCTGGCCGTGCTGACCTTCCTGGTCACCAGCGGCGCGGTCCAGGGCGCGCTCACCATCGCGGACCTGTTCCTGCTGGTCGCGGTGGTGCTGTGCGGGCTCGGGTACGCCGAGGGCGGCGCGCTGTCGCGCGAGCTCGGCGGCGCGCGCACCATCTGCTGGGCGCTGCTGGTGTCGCTGCCGGTCACCGTGCCGGTGACGATCGCCGCCGCGGTGGCCCAACCCCCGCGCGCCGACACCACCGGCTGGACCGCGTTCGGCTACCTCACCGTGATCTCCATGTTCCTCGGCTTCTTCGCCTGGTACGCGGGCCTGGCCCGGGGCGGCATCGCCCAGGTCGGCCAGGTCCAGCTCACCCAGCCCGTGCTCACCCTGGGCTGGTCGGCGCTGCTGCTGGGTGAGACGGTGACTCCCGCCTCGATCGGAGCCGCGCTGGTGGTGCTCGCCTGCGTCGTGCTCATCCAGCGCACCCGTGCGAGCGCGCCCGCGCCCGCCGTCGGAAAGGTCTGACCATGTACACACCCGCCCACTTCGCCGCCGACAAGGCCGCCGTCCGCGAGCTGCTGACGAACCACGGTGCCGCCGACCTGGTCACCGCGACCGCGGACGGCCTGGTCGCGACCACACTGCCGTTCGTGTACGACCCGGACACCGGCCCGCACGGCGCGCTGCTCGGCCACCTGGCCCGCAACAACGACCAGTGGCGCCGCCCCGTGCTCGGCGAGGCCCTGGTCATCCTGCGCGGCCCCGACGCCTACATCTCGCCGAGTTGGTACGCGGCCAAGGCCGAGCACGGCCGGGTCGTGCCGACCTGGAACTACACCGTCGTGCACGCGTACGGCGAACTGGTCGTGCACGACGACCCTGACTGGACCGGGGCGCTGGTGCGCCGGCTGAGCGACCAGCACGAGGGCGGCCGCCCCGCACCGTGGTCGGTCGACGACGCCCCGGCGGCGTTCGTCACCGGCCAGCTGCGCGCGATCGTCGGCGTCGAGCTGCGCATCAGCCGCATCGAGGCCAAGTGGAAACTGAGCCAGAACCGCTCGGCGGCCGATGTGGACGGTGTCGTCGCCGGGCTGCACGCCGACGGTGCGTCTGCCGCCGCCCACGCCGTGGACCACGCCCGGCGCAGGGACTAAAGTTCGAGGCCCCCGACAGCGCCACACCCCCGGAGCGCAACCCATGACGACGAGGTCGACTCGGCTGTTCATCATCCTCGGACTGGCGCTGGCGCTGCTCGGCGGTGGGGCGTACGCGGCGGTCCAGGTCACCAAGGACCGGGTGAACGAGGCGATCCCGCAGGTCGACCTGTTCGGCCCGAGCGAGGAGCCGTCGCCGTCGCCGAGCCCGAGCGCCAGCCCCACTCCCCCGGCCGGGGCGGACATCAAGGGCCCGCTGAACATGCTCATCCTCGGCCGCGACACGCGCGAGGAGCAGAAGGGCTCGCCGCCGCACGGCGACGTCGTGATGATCCTGCACGTCGACAAGGACCTGACCAGTGCGTACCTCACCTCGCTGCCGCGGGACCTGGTCGTCGACATCCCGGCGTTCACGCCGTCGCGTTTCGGCGGGGAGCGCAGCAAGCTCACCCACGCCCTGACCTACGGCGCGCGGGTGCCGGGCAGCGGCTCGAAGTGGAACCTCGCGCAGGGTTTCCAGCTGCTGGCCAAGACGGTGAGCAAGTACACGGGGATCGCCCGGTTCGACGCGGGCGCGATCATCTCGTTCGGCGGCTACGTCCGGCTGATCAACGCCATCGGCGGCGTCGACATCTACGTCGACCAGAAGGTCGTCTCGATCCACCGCCGCCCCGACGGCGTGCACCGCGCGACCTGCCGCGGCTGCGCGCACGGCTACTCCGGCCCGCGGATGACCTACAACGTCGGCACCCGGCACATGAACGGCTGGATGGCCCTGGACTACGCCCGGCAGCGTTACATCACCGGCAGCGACTACGCGCGCCAGCGCCACCAGCGCCAGCTCATCAAGGCGATGCTGACCAAGGTGCTCAGCGGCGACCTGCTCACCGACCCCACCAAGCTGGACGACGTGCTCGGCGCGCTCGGCGCGACGTTCACCTTCGACGGCCGCGGCCGCAAACCCAGCGAGTTCGCGTACGCCCTGCGCAACATCCGCCCCGCGAACCTGACCCTGGTCGGCCTGCCCGGCAGCGGCGTCTTCAGCGGCGGCGCCTACCGTGGCGAACGCCTCGACGCCGTCCAGTCCACCTACTTCGCCGCCCTGCGCGCCGACAAACTCGACGCCTGGACGAAATCCCACCCCAAACTCGTCAACCTCCGCTGAGGCAAGGAAGGGCACCTGCACAACGCTCCGCGTTGTAGAAGGTGCCCTTCCCATCTCTCGGTGCGGGTCTGCAAGGATCGGGGCATGGTGGAGCAGGCGGTGGCCGTGCGCGCGGCGCTCGCGCAGGACGTGCCGGCGATCGTGGCGCTGGTGGAGTCGGCGTACCGGGGGGACAGCAGCCGGGCCGGGTGGACCACCGAAGCCGACATCCTGCAGGGGCAGCGCACCGACGCCGAGGCCGTCGCCGCGCACGTGGCCGACCCGGGCAGCGTGGTGCTGCTGGCCGAGCGCGGCGGGGAACTGCTGGCCTGCTGCCACCTGGAACGGCACGACGGCTACGCCTACTTCGGCATGTTCGCGGTGCGCCCGCTGCTGCAGGGCGGCGGCCTGGGCAAGACCGTGATCGCCGAGGCGGAGCGTTTCGCCGCCGACGAGTGGGGCGAGCCGGAGATGCACATGACCGTCATCTCGGTCCGGGAGGAGCTCATCGCCTGGTACGAACGCCGTGGTTACACGCGCACCGGGCAGACGAGCCCCTTCCCGTACGGCGACGAGCGCTTCGGCCTACCGCAGCGCGACGACCTCGCCTTCGAGCTGCTCGTCAAGAAGCTCTAGACGAAGAACTCCTTGAGCACCGGCGCGACCGCCTCCGGCTTGAGCAGGTGGGTCTGCCCCGGCAGGGTGCGGTAACCGGCGCTCGGCAGCGCCTGGGACAGGGCCTTGGCCCCGTTGCGCATGTACTCCGGGCTCTTGCCGCCGTCCATGACCAGCGCCGGCAGCTGCGCACCGGCCCAGCGGGACGCGTCCAGCGGCCTGCCGCGGCCGGTGTCGCCGAGCACGCGGAAGTCGTACGGCAGCGTGTGCGCCACGGCCTTGAGCTTCTTGAAGTTCGGCGTCAGCTTCATGATCGCGACCACGAAACCGGGCACCCCGACCGTCTTCATGAACGTGGTGACGGCGTCGCCACGGCGGTCCTGCGCGATCATCGTGTCCATCTTGTCCAGGTAGTCGTCGGGCCGGGCCTCGTGCGTGCCGTCGACGATGAACGGCGGCTCGTACACGGCGAGCTTGCGGACGCCGCCCAGCCGCGCGGCGGCGTCGCAGGCCAGCACCGCGCCGGACGAGATGCCGTACACGTAGGCGCTGCCGCCGGCCTCCTTGACCAGCGCGTCGAGGTCCTCGACCTCCCGCTCGACGGAGTACGGCGCGGTGTCGCCGCTGTCGCCCCGGCCGCGCCGGTCGTAGGTGTAGACGGTGTAGGAGTCGGTCAGCAGCTTCGCCAGCGGCTCGGCCGGTCCCATGGCCCGGTGGCACATGGCCCCGTCGACCAGGATCACCGCCGGCCCCTGCCCGGCCCTGCTGTACGCGATGACGGTGCCGTCCGCGGAGACGACGGTGTTCACGGGGTGCTCCTTCTCAGGCATACAACTCGTCCAGCCAGGACTGCCAGGCGGCGGATTCGTCGGTGGGGGTGAAGACGTGGTGCATGGCGACCATCGAGCCGGTGAAACCGCGCACGAAGCGGTACATCGCGTCCGGGGTGCGTACGGCCAGGGTCTGGGCGCTGACGTGGTAGACGGTGGCCTCGCGCGAGACGCCGTCGATCGTGAACACGGCCGGGTCGCCGGGTTTCGGCGCGTCCGGCAGGCCGAGCGCGCCGTGCAGCAGCCGCCAGGCGTGCGGCCAGTCGCCGACCGGCGGGCCGAACACGGTGACCGGGCGGGCGGTGCGGCCGAGGAACCAGGTCAGGTATTCGACAAGGGTGCGGTGGAACAGCGCCCCGCCCAGGCCCATCGCCTCGAACTCGTCGGCCCAGTCGTCGCCGGGCAGGAAGCCGCTGGTCACCGTACGCACGACGGCACTGCCGCCGGCCCGGCCCTCGATCAGGAACTCGTACGCCACGAAGCGGCCGTCGGGATCGGGCGACTCGCCGTAGGCCAGGCGGAGTCCGGGCTCCCACGCGGTGATCGGCAGGGTCGGGGTGTACGCCCCGAACGCCGTGCTCACCGTGCCGCCGGGACCGGGTGCCACCTCGTTGCGGCCCATGAACCACGAGTCGATGCCAGGACCGGTCGCGATGGCGTCCCAGACCTGCTCCGGGGTCGCGTCGACCGGCAACTCCTCGGTGATCTCGAAGTCCTTGCCCATGTCAGCCCTCCTCGGCCGGGCGGGTCACGCTCGGGTGCACCGCGACGATGATCCGGTGCTCGCGCCCGCCCTCGGCCTGCTCGTCGTGATACTTGCTCACCAGCGCGGCCACGGCACCGGCCAGCTCCTCGGCGAACGCGGACCGCTGCGCCGGGCTCGCGAACCGCACCGTGCCGTCCATCGCGAACGTGGCCAGCCGCTTGTTCGCCTTGGCCGCGCCGGTCAGCAGCTCGCCGATGTCGCGCACCAGCCGCGCGGCCAGCGCCAGCAGCCAGCGCGCCGACAACCGGTCGGGCGCACGGCCCGGGTCGGGCTGCACCGCCGACAGCGCGATCGGCGAGATCACATAGGACGCGGCCGTGGCCTGCAGCACGCGCTCGGTGACGTTGCCCTTGCGCCGCTCCTCGACCAGCTCGACCAGCCCGTGCCGCTCCAGCTCGCGCAGGTGGTAGTTGACCTTCTGTCGGGGCTGGCCGACCTTGGCCGCCAGCGAGGTGGCCGAGCCCGGCTCCACCAAGGCAGCCAGCAACCTGGCCCGGATCGGATCCAGCGACGCCTCGGCCGCCGCCGCATCATCGATCACCGCAACATCGAACATGCCCCGTATCCTGCTACCGACAAATTTTTTTGTCAAGCTATGAGCTGGGCAGAACACGAACCGGGCAGACCGTGCCCTTCGCCGGGAGTGTGCACCTGGCGAAAGTCAGAAACCCCACAAAAGATCACCAGATCGTCGAAGAGACAGCTACACAGCGTTAGCGTCGGAGGCATGACGAACCCGATCGCCGATATCAGCGTGCCGGAACTCAGCCGGCAGATCGCGCTGCTGGAGGGTCAGGAGATCGCCCGGGGCGCGCTGGACGTCTGCACCCTCACCATGGACCTGCGCCACAAGTACCGCCGCGCCCTAGTCGCCCGCGACCAGGCCGCGCTGTCGCTGGTGCGGCACGAGAACTGGACCGCGGCCGACATCGCCGAGGTCATCTGCGGCCACCGCGCCTGCGGCCCGCGCGCCGCGGTCATTCTGGAGTGGACCGGCCTGACCACCGACGGCGGCACCGCCCGCGACCTGGCCGAACGCCAGCAGGTCGCGGCGCAGCTCCGCGAGCTGCTGTCGCTGGCCTACGACAAGGCGCTGCGCCTGCTCCCGGCCGCCCCGGTGGACCTGAACCTGCCCGAAGACCCCACCGAGCGGCTCGCGTACTGCGCGCACTGGCTGCGTTTCGTGGACGGCTACCGGGCCGCCAACGAGGCCTCGCGCATCCTGTTCGCCGCGATCCTGGTCCACCACCACGGCTGGCCGCTGACCGACGTCGCCGAGCTGGGCGGGGTGACCACGGACGAGGTCGCCGCGGCCCTGGCCGCCGCGGAGGCCAGCCCGCCGTCCGATGCCGACAGCGGCCTGCTGGCCCAGCTGACCCTGCTCGACCGCGTCCTGGAGCACAACACCGAACGCCTGCTGGCGGTACGCGAACGCGCGCTGGCCGACAGCCTCGCCGACGGGGTGCCCGAACGCGTCGTCGCCGCCCACATCGGCCTGCCCGAGCAGGAGCGCTCCGCCGGCCACGACCTCGAACCCTGCCCCGCCTAGGGACGAAGGAAGGGCACCTTCACAACGCTCCGCGTTGTAGAAGGTGCCCTTCCTAACGCCTGCCTGCCGCTGATCAGGGCAGGAGGGGCTTGGCGTAGCAGACGCTCAGCTCCCAGCGGTCGTACGGCGGGTAGTTGGGGATGCGGGTGAAGCCGGCCCGCTCGTACACGGCGATCGCCTCCGGCTGGCGCACGCCCGTCTCCAGTTTGAAGCGGTGCGCGCCGGTCCGGACCGCGAGCGCCTCGGCCTCGGCCATCAGCCACCGGGCGATGCCGCGACCGCGCCAGGCCGGGTCGACGTACATGCGTTTGAGCTCCGCCTCGCCGCCGTCGAGCGGTTGCACCGCGCAGCACCCGATCGCCGTGCCGTCGGCGAGCACCAGCAGGAAGCGGGCCGCCTCCTTGACGCTCGGGTGGGCGAAGTCGATCTCCTCGGGGTAGAGCGCATCCAGCTCGACGCGCATCGCGCCGACCAGCGGCCCCAACCGCGCGTCGCCCGGCGGCACCTCGACGATCTCCATGGCGGCGGTCTCCGTGCTCATTCCTCGGCTCCCAGCAACAGATCGAGATGGTTGTCGAGGGCCCTGACCAGCAGGTCCGGCGGGTAGAGGTCGGGCGTGGCCACCCCGCACAGCGCCAGCCCCTCCAGCAGCGCGACCAGGTTGCGCGCCCGAAGTTCCAGATCTTCCGGGGGTACGGCGTAAGCGTCGCGCAGCAGCCCGGTCAGCCGCCTGATCCACGACTCGTGCCGGACCACGTGTTCGGCCAGCAGCACCGGATCGGTGCGCGCCGCCATGAGGAAGTAGGCCCAGATGGTCGAGTTCAGCCGCCGCTCCTCGTCGAGCGGCACCCCCTCCCGCAGCACCGCGCGCAGCCGCTCCCGGGGGCTGTCGAAGTCACCCAAGGCGTCGATGCGCGCGGCCATGCGCCGGTGCATGACGTCGCGGGCGTGGGTGAGCAGCGCGTTCTTGTCCCGGAAGTAGTGCGCCACCCGGCCCGTGGTGCAGCCGGCGGCGTCGCCGACCGCGCGCAGGGTCAGCCCGTCGAGCCCGTGCTCGCTGACCACCTGCCACACGGCGGCGGACAGCTGCTCGCGGCGCTCGTCGTGGTCCACCTGTCGCGGCACGCCCCACCCCGTTTCATCACAGCCGTTACGTAACAGGCGTTACGCTACCAAGCTCGCCTCCCGCCTGTCCAGGGGTTACGATGCGCACGGCGTGCCCGTACGCCATACCTCCTGACCGGCGCCCCACGCGCGCCGGCGACGCGGGGGCGAAGGTGACCATCTCATCGCGGGCGGGACCGCCTGTGCAGCTGGAACCCTCTTTCAGCGACGGACGCGTCACCGGCGTGGGAGGGGCGCAGCGCCGTCGCGGAGGACGCCGTCATGACTGCACGCAGGAACTTCAAGAAGCTCGTCCGGGAGCGTATGGACCGCACCGGCGAGAGCTACACCACCGCGGCCCGCCTGCTCGCCGGACCCGTCGTCACCGCCACCGGACAGCACCGCGAGTCCGTGCTGGTCGGTCACCTGCTCGCCGCCGCCGGGCGGCCACTGTCCGAGGCCATGGTGTGCGGGCTGGGCGGCGGCATCGGCTTCATGTACGCCGTGTTCGAGTACGACACCGTGCCCCACCCGCTGCTCACCATCGTCGCCCAGCACCATCCGCAGCCCTGGGCGCCCGCCGTGCTCGACCGGCTGGGTGTGGCCTACCGGCAGACCAACGGGACCTCCGCGAAGGCCGCCGTGGCCCGGCTCCGGGCCGCGCTCGACACCGGGCAGCCCGCGTTGTGCCTGGTCGACCGCGGTCGGCTGCCGTGGCAGCAGCCCGCGCCGTTCGGCGCGGCGGAGCCGTACACCGTCGCGGTCACGGCGCTCGCCGACGACACGCTCACCGTGCTCGACCCGCCCCACGGCACGCGGGACCTGTCCGTCGCGGACTTCACCGCCGCCTGGACGACCCACCGCCAGGGCCGCCACCAGCTCCTCACGATCTCAGCCGAACCCGGGCACGGCGTCGCCGAAGCATCCGGCCCGGACCTGCGGCCCGCCGTCCGCGACGCGCTGCGGACCATGGTCGCGCACCTGACCGGGCCGGTGCTGGGCAACAGCTTCGACGTCAACTTCGGCTTCTCCGGCATGGCCAAGCTCGCCGCCGAACTGCGCGACACCGGTACCCGCAAGGGGTGGGCCAGGCGCTTCGGCGACCCGGCCGGACACGCACACGCCATGCGGCGGCTGGCCGAGTGCCTGGAACGGGAGTACACCGCCCCCGGCGCGACCCGCCCGCTCTACGCCGACTTCCTCGACGAGGCCGCGGCGCTGCTCGCCGCCCCGGCGCTCACCGCCGCCACGGCGCTCTTCCGCGAATCCGGGCAGACCTGGTCGGCGCTCGCCGCCCACGCGACGCGCGCGGTGTCCGATGACGACCTGCGCGCCTGGTGCGACCACGCCGCCGGCCTCGTCGACACCGCGCTGTCCGCCGAACATGCCGCCGTCGGCCACCTGACCACGGGCTGACGGCAGGACGGGCGCGATCCGGCGAGAAAGCGGCGCAGACCGGGCAACCGGGCAGGAGTCCGGACCGTGGAAGGACCGTGACCGAACGAACCAAGGCCCTCAGCGAGGGCGACCAGGCGTTTGCGGCCTTCGTCGAGCTCGCCTGGCAACGGCACCTTCGGCTGGCCATCCTGCTGACCGGTGACCAGTGGCAGGCGGAGGAACTCCTCCAGGACAGCCTGGTCAAGATCTACGAACGCTGGCGTCGGCTGTCGCGAACCGACGACCTGAACGCGTACCTGCGCAAGGTGGTGGTGAACAACCACACCTCGATCTGGCGCCGCCGGCGCCGGGAGAGCCTCGTCTCCGACGTTCCCGACCGGCCCGGTCCGGCCGGGAACGTCGTCAGCACGCAGGCTCTGGTGGTGCGCGAGGCCCTGCGGGCGCTGCCACCCAGGCAGCGCGCGGTCGTGGTGCTGCGGCACTACGAGGACCTGCCCGAACGTGAGATCGCCCGGGTGCTCGGCTGCTCGCCGGGCACCGTCAAGAGCCAGCACGCCAAGGCCTTGGCCAAGCTCAGGCACTCGATGTCCGAACCGGCAATCCCGAGCATGAGGTGAGGCAGATGAACGATCTCGATGGGCTCTCCGGGAGCCTGCACGAGCTGGTCGGCCAGGCCGCCTCGGCAGCGCCGACGCAGCGGCTGCTGAGCCGCGGGCGGCGGGCCCGCCACCGGCGTACCGCGCTGACCGGCGCGTCGCTGGCCGTCCTGGCGGTGGGTGCGGTGGCCGCCGTCGCCGCCGTGAACCAGCCCTCCGGCGGGGGCGTGATCGCCGAGAGCCCGCCGGCCTCGGTGGCCGCGACCGACCCGGGCACGCGGTTGGTGGCGGCGATCACGGCGAGCCAGAGCACCAGCTATCAGCTGAAGATCACGCTCACTTCGACCACCGTGCCAGAGGCCGCCGCCGTGGTCTCCACCGGGGCGTTCGACCCGGCGGCCCGGACCGGCTACCTGCGGACACCCTTCGGCGAAGGTCCCGGTGTCGGCGAGGAGCGGCTGGTCAACGGCGTCCAGTACTTCGGAGAGAGCGGAGTCGACGGCATCTGGCACTGGACCCGACGGCCGGGCACGCACGACAGCCTCGGCGGCCGACCGCCGCTGGACGGCCCGCTGGGCAGCACCGCCGACCCCGCGGAACTGCTGGCGGCGCTGACGCAGGCCGGCGCGGTCGTCACCCAGACCGGACCGAACCTGCTGCACTTCGAGTACACCGCGCAGCAACCCCAGCCCCCCCTGGTCAGCGAGACCGTCACCGGGGACGTGACGCTCGACGCCGACGGCCGCATCTCCGGCGTCGTCTATGACCGCAACGCCGTCTGGCAGAAGCCCGGCGGTCAGCCGGGGCCCGCCGGCACGCACGTGGTCGTCGAGTTCAGCGCCTACGGCACCCCCGTGACCGTGGCGGAGCCAACGGTCGACTGACCCGCCGCACGATCATCGGACTTGCCTGGCACCTGGGCGTATCTTGAGCACGCTTTCGCCCACGTGCCAGGCAAGTCCGTCGATCTTGCGGGGCGCGCTCAGCGGCGGGACGCGAAGCGGGCCACGGCGGCGAGCACGACGTCGCCGATGCCGCCCCGGGAGCCGTGCCCGGCGCGGTCGACCAGGGTCAGCTCGGCGTCGGGCCAGGCCTGGGCGAGGTTCCAGGCGATGTCGGCCGGGCCGCTGATGTCCAGGCGCCCGTGCACCAGCACTCCAGGGATGCCGGCCAGCCTGCCCGCGTTGGCCTGCAGCTCGCCGTCGGCCAGGAACGCCGCGTTAGCCCAGTAGTGGGTGACCAGCCGGGCGAAGGTCATCCGGAACTCGGGGTCCTCGAAACGCGGGTCGGCCTCGAAGCCGGTGGCGATGGCGACGTGCTGGTCCTCCCAGGTGCACCAGTCCCGCGACGCCTTGTCGCGCACCGCCGGATCCGGGTCGGCCAGCAGCCGGGCGTACGCCGCGGCGAGGTTGCCGTCGCGGTCGGCCTCGGGCACGCCGTCGCGGAACCGGGACCACTCCTCCGGCAGGATGCGCCCCATCTGCCGGGTCACCCAGTCGACCTCCCGGTGGGTGGTGTTGGTGAGGCTGAACAGCACCAGTTCGGACACCGACGACGGGTGGCGCTGCGCGTAGGCCAGCGCCAGGGTGCAGCCCCAGGACGCGCCGAGCACCAGCCAGCGCTCGATGCCCAGATGTTCGCGGATCTGTTCGAGGTCGCGGATCAGGTGGTGGGTGGTGTTGACGCTCAGGTCGGTGGCCGGGTCGCCGGCGCTGGGTGTGCTGCGGCCGCAGCCGCGCTGGTCGACGAGCACCACCCGGTAGTCGGCCGGGTCGAAGTAGCGCAGCCAGCCCGGGGTCGCCCCGGAGCCGGGGCCGCCGTGCAGCACGACCGCGGGTTTGCCGTCGGGGTTGCCGCAGACCTCCCAGTGGACGAGGTTGCCGTCGCCGACGTCGAGCAGGCCGCCGTCGTACGGCTCGGTCTGCGGGTGCATGGCCACCTCCCAGAAAATACAACAGTGCTGTTATGTTTGTAGCATGGCTCCTCTCCCGGAACGCGAAGCGGTCGGCACCCTGCTGCGACACGTGCTGGAGCTGCTGGACGGCGACGTGGCCAAGGTCTACGCCGAACGCGACCTGGCCGACTACCGCCCGCGCTACTCCCCCGTGGTCCGTGCGCTGCTGGCACAGGGGCCGATGCCGATCCGCGACCTGGCCCGCACCGTCGGCGTCACCCACTCCGCGGCCAGCCAGACGGTGGCCCAGATGAACCGCGCGGGCCTGGTCGACCTGACCCCCGGCACCGACGCCCGCCAACGCCTCGTCAGCCTCACCACCAAGGCCCACGACCTGCTGCCCCTGATCACCGCCGAATGGTCGGCCACCACCGCGGCGATGCGCACTTTGGACACCGAACTCTCCATGCCTCTGTCCGACCTCCTCACCGAACTCACCACCGCCCTGACCCGCCGCCCTTTCCGCCAACGCATCACCGACGCCGGCCTCCCCACCCCACCGCCACAAGATCGTCAAGGCGAGTCGGGGCTGCCGTGAGCTGTTGCCGGGTGTCCTTACCCTTCGCGGCATGGGGACGAGCAAACGCAAGAGGCACCGCAGCGCGCTGGTGACCGTGGCCGGCCGCCGGTTCACCTGCCTGGTCTGCGGGCAGCGCGAATTCACCAGCCGAGAGATCCTGCTCAACACACCCGGCCTGGAACTGTTCGACCTGGCCTGGGCCAACCGCTCGTCGCTCGGCGTGATCTGCATGGCCTGCGGCTACGTGCACGAGTTCGTCGGCAAGGCCGTCGAGTTCTGGACCGTCTCCGGCGGCTACCCGGCCACGGCCACCTGACCGCTGGCGCCCTCCCGAGGCAGGACGCCGGCGTACGGCGTCAGCTCTCCAGGGCCGGTTCGGCCGCCACCCGGGTGGGCCGGACCAGGTAGCCGAAGGCGGCCGCGGTGAAGAACATGATGATGCTGTACACCGCGGCCGGCACCGCCAGCGCCGTGCTCGCCAGCAGCGTGGTGGCGATGAAGATGGCCAGCGTGCCGTTGTGGATGCCGATCTCCATCGCGGCGGCCACCGAGTCCGCGCGGTCGAGCCCGGCCAGGCGCGGCAGGAAGTAGCCGACACCCAGGCTGATCACGTTGAACAGCAGCGCGACCAGGCCCGCGTCGGCGAAGTAGTCGGCGATGTTGTCCCGCTCGGACACCAGCGTGCCGATGATGACCAGCACCAGCACCACCACGGACAGCAGACGCACCGGGCGGTGCATCCGGTCGGCGAAGTCGACCGAGCGGCTGCGGATGAACATGCCGATCGCCACCGGGATCAGCACGATCGCGAACACCTGCAGCGACTTGCCGAACTGCAGCCCGATCTGGTCGGTGCCGGACAGGAAGTGGTTCAGCGCGAAGTTCACGACCAGCGGCAGCGTGAAGATCGCCAGCACCGAGTTCACCGCCGTCAGCGTGACGTTGAGCGCCACGTTGCCGCCGAACAGGTGGCTGTACAGGTTCGCGGTGGTGCCGCCGGGCGACGCGGCCAGCAGCATCATGCCCGCCGCCAGCGTCGGATCCAGATCGAGCAGCAGGACCAGCCCGAAACACACCGCGGGCAGCAGCAGCACCTGGCAGACCAGCGCCACCAGCACCGCTTTCGGGAACACCACGATCCGCTTGAAGTCGGCGACGGTGAGCCCGAGGCCGAGGCCGAGCATCACGATGCCGAGGGCGACGGGCAGGAACACCTGGGTCAGCACTGAATCCATAGCCGAGGATTCTTCATGGCCTGTGACCGGCGACACATCAGCCGGACAGCCGACGTGGCAGACTCCTCGCCCATGGGGAGCCAGCGATGAACCACGTACGCGACGCCGCGATGACCGCACTGATCTTCGGTTTCTTCGCCTCGGCCTGGTTCGGCTGGGCGCAGGAGGCCCCGCCGCAGGCCTGGAAGAAGCGGCTCGGCCTCGCCGGTGGCGTGAGCATCCTGGTCTCGGTGATCGGCGGCATCCTGGCCTGGCAGCACTGGTCCGACGGGTCCGCGCTGAGCGAGCCGGGCGCGATGCGCAAGTACGGCATCATCGTCGGGATCGAACTCGTCGCCGCGGCGGGCGGCGCGCTCGTGCTCGGCCTACGCGGCAAGCGCGAGCTGATCGCCCCGTGGGTCTGCCTCGTGGTCGGCGTGCACTTCATCCCGCTGGCCGGACCGCTGCAGAGCCCGATCCTGTTCCCGCTGGCGGTGGCGATGACCCTGGTCGCCGCCGGAGCCACCCCGCTGGCCCGCAGGCACGGCATCCCGCCGAGCGCGACCACCGGCGTCGGCGCGGGCATCTCCCTGCTGGCCTGCGCCCTGGCCGCCCTGGTCTACGCCTTCACTCTCTGACCTGTGGTGGCCGACCGGGCGACCGGTCGGCCGGGACAGGTCAGAGGGCTCGGCGGAGCCACTCCTCGACACCGGCGACGTGGATGAGGGCCCAGGACTGGGCCAACTCCGGGCGGCGGGCGGTGATCGCGTCGAGGATGGCCAGGTGCTGCTCGCGGGTGCGTTCGACGGCCTTGTCCTGGGTGAGGCCGCGCCAGATCCGGGCGCGGGTGGTCGGGCCGGACATGCCGTCGATCAGCGAGCACAGCACCGCGTTGCCGGTGCCGGCCGCGATCAGCCGGTGGAACTCCAGATCGTTGGCGACGAGCTCCTCCATGGACGCGTCCGGGCCGATCTCCTCGACGATCGCGGCCAGCTTGGCGATGTCCTCCTCGGTCATCCGCTGCGCCGCCAGCGCCGCGGCGGCGGGTTCGAGGATGCGGCGCATCTCCAGGAACTGCAGCACCGTGTCGTCGCGGTGGAAGTCGACGACGAACGTCAGCGCCTCCAGCAACAGCCCGGGTTCGAGACTGGTCACGTATGTGCCGTCGCCCTGGCGGACGTCGAGGACCCGAATCAGGGACAGGGCGCGTACGGCCTCGCGCAGCGAGTTGCGGGACAGCCCCAGCCGCTCGGCGAGGTCGGCCTCCTTGGGCAGCTTGTCGCCGGGCCGCAGGGCACCCGACAGGATCATCTCTTTGATCTTCTCGATGGCCTCGTCGGTCAGTGCCATGGTGTGCTCCCTGGTGCGCTGGGCGGGGCGGTGGGGAGTTTCGCCGTCTCTATTGGACAACACTGCTCGGACCTGCGATAGGGCACTACCCGATCACATGCCCGATCGTCTCCTCGCCCTCCCGGCGGGAGATGTTCCACTTCACGACCTGCGAAGGTGCGGCGAAAACCCGGCGACGGGGCAGACGGGCGGCGGTAGGGTCCGCGGCGTGGGACGAATCGTGACGCTGGTGCTGGTGGACCCGGCCGGAACGGTGCTCGGGGCGCTGCCGCCGTACGCGGTGGAAGTGCCCTGGTGGCAGGAGGTCTCCGGCGTCGTCGGCGGGGCACGCGAGCACCACGGCGTCGACGTGACCGTGCTGCGCCTGCTCCACGCCGACCAGCCCGCCCCGCCCGGCGGCAAGGTCACCTACCTGGCCGAGGTCGCCGGTGATCCCGGCCCGGTGCGCCCGGCGGCCGCCGCGCTCGTGCCGCACCCGCGCCGCGCGCCGTACGCCGAGATCGGCGGCCCCGCCGCCAGCCTCGCCTGGGCCGCCGACGCCCTGGCCGCCCGCGGGCGGACGCTGACCGCAGCCGCCCAGCAGCGCACCTGGAACCTGTCCGCGATCTGGCGGCTGGAGACCGACACCACGCCGGTATGGCTCAAGCAGGTCCCCGCCTTCTTCGCCCACGAAGCCGCCGTGCTGGGCTGGCTGGCCGAGCACTCCCCCGGCACCGCTCCCGTCCCCCTCGCCGCCGCCGGCGGCCGGGTCCTGCTCGACGACCTGCCCGGCACCGACCGCTACAGCGCGCCCACCGGCGAGCGGCTCACCATGCTGTCCCTGCTGCACCCCGTCCAGGTAGCGGCCGCGGCGCGGGTCGTCGACCTGCTCGCCCTCGGCGTGCCCGACCAGCGCTCGCCCCGGCTGGCCGAACGCCTGCGCGCGGTCGTCGCCCGCGAAGGCGCGAGCCCGGCCCCGACAGCGTCCGGGCCGCACGCGGCGACCGACCGGCCTGCGGCCGCCGCTCGGGATCGGCTGGCCGCGCTGCTGGACGGGCTGGACGAGCGGCTGGCCGCGCTCGCCGCCTGCGGGCTGCCGGACACGCTGGTGCACGGCGACTTCCACCCCGGCAACGTGCGCGGCACCGACGAACGGCTGCATGTCATCGACTGGGGTGACGCCGTGATCGGCCACCCGGCGATCGACCTGCTGCGCATGTGCGAGCGGGTCGCCGACCCGGGGCCGCTGCGGCAGGCGTGGAGCCGGGCCTGGCGGGCGGCCGTGCCCGGCTGCGACCCTGACCGGGCGGTCGAGTTGATGGAGCCGCTGGTCGCGCTGCGCAACGCCGCCGCGTACGCCGGGTTCCTCGACGCCATCGAACCGTCGGAATGGCCGTACCACGCCGACGACGTGCCGTATTGGCTGGCGCAGGCCGCTGCCTGAGCGCCGCCGCCTGAGCCGCCGAACGTGCCGCGCACGGCGCGGGCCGATGTCATGATCCGAGATGGTGGGCGATCTCTACCCCATCCGGCTGGTCCCGAAGGAACCGAACAGGGCTCACGGAACGTTTGGGCGATGCGGCAGGATGTTCCGCGATGTGTGGATCTGGGGAGCGGGGTAGGCGGCGATGAGCCTGAGCACGATGGCGCGCAGGAGCGCGATGGCACTGGTGCTGGCGGTGGTCGCACCGCTGGCCCTGACCGCGTGTTCGAAGGACGGCGGCGAGACGCCGTCCTTCGTGGCACCCACGCAGTCGGCTCCGGTGCCCGCGCCCGCGAGCACGGAACCGCTGGCGCTGGCGGTCACGCCCGCCGAGGCGGCCAAGAACCAGCCGGTGAGCGCCGAGATCGGCACCAAGGTCAGCGGGGGCGAGGTGAAGTCGGTGACGATGACCGACTCGGCCGGCGCCAAGGTGGCGGGCACCATGCGCGCCGACGGCTCGTCGTGGGTGCCGAGCAAGCCGCTCAAGTACGGCAAGAAGTACTCGGCGACGGTCGTCGCGGTCGGCCCGGACGGCACGACCATGGAGAAGAAGACGTCGTTCACGACGATGGGCAAGCCGGGCAAGACGACCGGCGCGGGGCTCTACCTGTTCTCCGACCGCACCTATGGCGTGGCGATGCCGGTGGTCATCGAGTTCACCAAGCCGGTGCCGGTGTCGGCGCGGGCCGCCGTGGAGCGCCGCCTGTTCGTCAAGGTCGAGCCGCCGCAGCCGGGCATCTGGCACTGGTCGAGCTCGCTGCAGGTGATGTACCGCGGCCCGCAGTACTGGCAGACCGGCACGAAGATCACCGTGCGGGCGGCGCTGGAGGGCGTGCCGATGGGAGACGGCCGCTACGGCGACGCCGACCGCTCCGGCGTCGGCAACATCGCCAAGGAGAAGATCGAGCTGATCGTCGACAACGCGAACAAGCGCATGCAGGTGTTCAAGAACGACGTGGTGGTCAAGACGATCCCGGTCAGCCTGGGCAAGACGAAGACCCCGTCGTCGTCCGGAACCATGGTGATCATGGACAAGCAGCGCAAGACGGTCTTCGACACCACCGACGACCCGGGCAACGTCGACCGCTACGTCGTCAACATCGAGTACGCCCAGCGCCTGACCTGGGGTGGCGAGTACATCCACGCCGCGCCGTGGTCGGTGCAGCACCAGGGCGTACGCAACGTGTCGCACGGCTGCGTGAACGTGTCCACGGCCAACGCCGTCTACCTGTTCAACCTGACCAGCATCGGCACGCCGGTCACCGTGAAGGGCACCGAGCGAAAGATCAAGCCCGCCAACGGCTGGACGGCATGGTCCGTGGGCTGGGAGGACTACATGAAGGGCAGCGCCCTGCCGATCCCGCCGGAGCTGGCCGCGCTCGGCTCCCCCGACCCGTCCGCGTCGGCGCAGCCGTCGCCGAGCGTGTCCCCGACGGCGTGACCCAGGCCACCTGACTTTCGTCATACGCAGGTCCCGACCGACGACGGATGCGGTCGGGACCTGCTATTACGCAGACTGGAACACGTCGGCCCGGGTTCGCCTCAACGGCGCGGTGAACCGGGGCCACCCAGCACCACCCGTCCCCGTCCCCGCCCTCGGGCCGCCTCCGGCGCCGAGGGCGGCCCCGTCTCCGGGTCCGGTCAGGGTCACGTCCCTGATGCGGGCCCCGGCGGCAAGGGCGAGGCTGGCCCGCATGGCACGCAGAAATGGGCGGTGGGGGCGGCAGACGCTGGTATGGCTGCACGCCGTCACCTCGATCGGCTGGATGACCCTGGCGCTGTGCCTGTGTGTGCTGCTGATCACGCGCACCCCGGCCGGTCACGCGGCCGCCCGCGTCCTCGACAAGCAGCTGCTGGCGCACCTGGCGACCTCGTCGGCGTTCACCGGCCTGATGCTGTCGGCCCTGACGGCCTGGGGTTACCTGCGCTACTGGTGGGTGCTGGCGAAGTTCGCGATCACGCTGACCCAGCTGTACGTGGGCATCGCCGTGCTCAGCCCGCGCCTGGACGCACTGGCGGGCGGCGCGACCGCCGACGCGGGACCGCTGATCGCCGCGTCGGCGCTGATGGCCTCGGCGATCGCCGGGCAGGCCTGGCTCTCGGTCGCCAAACCCTGGCGCCACACCCCGTGGGCCGACCCACGGTGGCGCACCCCGGCCTTCCCGCCCTGGCTGTACTGGGCCGCGGTCGCGGTCCCGGTCCTCGACTTCTTGGTCTGGCGGGCGCTGTTCGGCTCACCCGCGCCGCTGCTCTCGCTGGTCATCGTGCTGGTCTTCCCGCTCTACCGCCGCCGTCGCCTGCGCTCGGCGACCACCCCGTGACGGTCAGCGGGCACCGGCGGGTCCGAAAAGCTGCGGGACGCCGCTCTCGGCGATCAGTGTGGCCAGCACCGGGTCCTGGGCGAGGGTCGCCGGGTCACGGGTCAGCCTCGCCTCGCCCAGCCGCGCGACCGCGTCCTTGAGCGCCGCGCTGAACCGCTGCGCCTGCGCCGTCGACGGCAGGTGCCCCACCAGCAGCGCGGGCAGCAGCAGTCGGCGGGCGAGCAGTTCCTGTGCCGAGGTCGTGTGCGGGCGGCGCAGCACCGAGACGTTGACCCGTACGGCGTGCTCGTTGCCCGGTGGCACGCCCGGCCGGTCGGTCTCGATCGCCACGTATCGGAAGCCGTGCGCGACCTCGCACGACCCGCACGACATCGGCCCGGAGCCCTGTCGGCCGCCGCACTCGGCGCAGGGCAGCCGGTCCAGGGCCGCGTCCACGACCCGCCAGTCGTGGCGGTGCGGTTCCTGCACGACCATCCGCGCGACGTCGACCTGATCGTCGGCTGACAGCACGCCGAAGCCCGCGACGTAGTCCCGCCACTGCTCCTCGACCAGCGCGTCGACCAGGGCCGCGCAGCGGGCGCAGTGCGGTGCGCCGCCGAACTCCCACGCCGGGCAGTCCGGGCAGGGGCGCAGCGGGTCACCGACCTGCGGCCGTACCGCCACGATCACCTCCCACGTGTCCGGGCCGTCACCGGCCGCGGCCAGCCTGCCAGGCGCGGCGGCCGAGCCGCCGGCGGATTCGCGAGACCCCGGTCAGGGCACGTCGCCGGACGCCCCCAGCAGCACCCGGTTGCCCAGCGGCTGCGCCAGCCGCACGGTGTACAACGCGGTACGCAGCATCGCGTCCCGTACGCAGCCCTCGCCGCCCGCGGTGGCGGCGGGGGACACGACGGCGATCCGCAGCCGCACGACGGCGGCCTGCGCCGACTCCACCACCTCGGCCGTGTGCTCCCGCACCGGCTCCCCGGGGCAGGGCGGGCCGGGGGCGGGCAGGCGCAGGGTCAGCGTCACTCCGTCAGCGGCGAGCCCTGCCGGGTTCAGCACCCCGTCCGCGTGCTCCACCGGCCAGAACGCGGTGTCGGCCAACGCGGCGACGGCCAACGGCTGGATCGACTCCGGCGCGGTGAACAGCCACGCGGGCAGCATCCGCGGGCCGCGGTCGGTGGCGAACTCGGCCGTGCCGAGCGCGACCTTCGTGATCAGCAGCGGCGGCGGGCTGACGTCGGGCGCCGACTTGGGGTCACCCACGGCCGCGAGCAGCTCGTACGCCTGCCGGGAGCTGATCGCGGGCAGCTCGAAGGCGCCGTCGGACAGCACGGCGCCGACCGTCGCCGGGCCGTCGGGCAGCTGCGCCTGCAGCTTCAGCCGCCCCTGCGACATGGCGATCTTCGCGTCACCGGTGGTGTAGCCGAACTCCCGCACCCGGCTGCCGAGCAGCAGGATCGGCCGCGGTCTGCGGTCCACCGGAAAGCCGGCGAACCTGGCGAGCTGTGCCGCGGCGTCGGCCGCCGGGGACGCCGCGCCGACGAGCGGCACCGTGCCGGCGGGTTCGGGCGACGGCACGGGCGCGCACCCGGCGAGCACGAGCAGCGCGGCGAGTGGCCCCGCGGCGAGATGGATCGATCGGCGGTTCATGAGCGCTCCCCCGGTTCGGCGGTGCATGTCATTTCATCGACGCATCGTGGTGGGTCCCGGTTGCTGCCCTAGCCGACATGATCTCCCGAGCCGGGCGGGGTGGCCACCCGCCAGTACTGCCGGCGCTGCTCGTCGCGCACCAGCACACCCAGCCGGCGCAGCTCCTCGCGCAGTACCGCCGACTCGGTCTCCTCGCGTTTGGACAGCGCCTTCGCGCGGGCCGTCAGCAGCGCGCCCGCGCCCGCGGGCAGGCCCGGCAGATCGGGCACCCAGAGCCGGAACAGCGCGCCGTGCGGGTCGCCCTCGTCGCGCCACGGGTAACCGTGCGCCGCGAACGCCGCCCGCAGGTCGGCGGCACGCAGGTCGGAGGCCTCACGGGCGTGCTCCCAGCCGTCCGCGCCCTGCAGCACCAGCTGCTTGCCGTCGACGAACACCGCGGCCACGTCCGCGCGGGCGACCGTACGCGACGGGCCGTCGACGCGGGCCAGCACCGCCGTCCCGTCGGTCACCGTCACCGTGAGCCGCTCGCCGATCGCGGTCAGCACCAGCAGCAACCCGGCGACCAGGCCCAGCACGAGCGCACCGATCGTGGCCCACGGCTCGGGGATCTCCGCGACCAGCTTGAACGGACCCTGGAACGGCGCCCAGGACAATCCGGCGATCCAGCCCGCGGCGGCCTTGAGCAGCCAGCCGAGGGCCAAACCCGCGATCGGGAAACCCCAGGCGATCAGCGCCCGCTCCCCCGCCGGCACCGTCACGACCGTCTCCGCGCCACTGCGCGACATCTCGCCCCCTGCCCGCCGGATGATCCGGGCCGCGGCCGGCTCGGCGGATCCGCGGCGTCGTTGCCGAGCGTGGCACACGACGGGCCGCCGCGCATCGCCGGGCACCGTGGGACGCGGTTCGTCGGCTTCGGATCGAGTCGGCCTGCCCGGGTCGGCCGCCGGACAGCGTCCGGGCGGGTCCCGGTGGACCCGCCCGGACGATCGGTCTCAGTTCGGGGTGCTGTGCTTGTCGAAGCCGATGTACAGACGGGCCTCGGCGTTGCCGCCGAGCGCGGTCATCGTCTCCAGCTCACGTAGCCGCAGCAGCGCCGGGTGCTCGGCGTACACGGCCGCGGCCTCGGCCAGCCGGCGCAGCGCGTCGACCTCGGCCTCGACCCGGATGCGCTGCGCCGCGGCATCGGCCTCGGCGGCCAGCCGGGTCGCCTCGCGCTTGCCGGCGGCGGTGACCTGGTCGGCTTCCGCGCGCGCCCGCGCCTCCAGCACATCCTTCTCGGCCTTGGTGCGCGCGTCGACCAGCTGCGCCTCGGCGAGCCGCTGCGCGGCCAGCACCCGGTTCATGACCTCCTGCAGGTTGCCGGGGAACACGAGGTCCTTCACGTCGGCGCGCAGGATCTCCACGCCGTACCCGGCGGCGGCGCCCTGCACGTCACGCAGGATGTCCTCGGACAGCTGGTTGCGGTTGGTGAGGATGTCCTCCAGCGTCATCGACGCCAGCGAGCGGCGGGCCGCCAGCTGCACGTCGCTGTAGACACGGTCGGTGTAGCTGTCCACCCGCTCCACCGCGGCGACCGGGTCGACCACCTTGAAGTGGGTCAGGATGCTCACCCGCAGCGCGACCTTGTCCGAGGTCAGGATCTCCTGGCCCTTCAGGGTCAGCTCGCGCTCGCGCATGTCCACCAGGGTCACCTCGACGACCGGGCCGCGCTTGCCGAACCGGCCGCTCGCGGCGGGCAGCTCGTAGCGGCCGGCCTCCAGCACGCCGGTCAGCCGGCCGTCCTCGTAGCGCAGGCCGCGGTGGGTGTTCTTAATGATGATCTCGGTGGTGGCGCCCATGGCGATTCCTCATGGTGAAGGGAAGAGGGTCGCCCCGGAGCGGGTCCGATGGCTAGGACGGGTATCAGGCGAAAGAGGCCTGTCAGCATGGAATGACGATTCCAGTGCACTTTGTCTGGCAGACACCCGCTATGAGCCCGCCGGGGCGAGATCACTTCATCACGGACCCCGTTGCCCGGCAACGGATTTTCGGCTCCCGTGGCGGCCTGCCCGGCCATGACCGATGCTGGAGGCGTGTACGACGTCGCGATCGTCGGGGCCGGGCCGGCCGGGTCGGCCGCCGCGCTGGCCGCCGCGCGGGCCGGGGCGAAGGTGCTGTTGCTGGACCGCGAGATGTTCCCGCGTGACAAGGCCTGCGGCGACGGTATCGCCCAGCAGGGCCTCGACGTGCTGGCCGGGCTCGGGGTCACCGGGCTGACCGACGGCCACCCGCCGATCCGCTCGCTGCGCCTGACCGGGCCCGGCGGCGCGCAGGCGGCGCGGGAGCTGCCCGAGCCGGCGTATGTCATCCCGCGCGCGGTGTTCGACGCCCGCCTGGTCGCCGCGGCGGTGCGGGCCGGCGCCACGTTCCGGCAGCACACGGTGCGCGCCCTCACGGTGCGCCCGGACGGCGTGGACCTCGGCGGCGGTCTCGCCGCACGGGTCGTGATCGGGGCGGACGGCGCGAACTCCACCGTGCGGCGCGCCCTGGGCCTGCCCCGCAACCCGCCGGACCGACTGGCCGTGGCCATCCGCGCCTATGCCCCCGACCCCGCGCCGCGGCCGGAGCAGCGCATCGTGATGACCGGGCAGCGGTGGCCCGCCTACGCCTGGTCGTTCCCGATCGGGGACGGGCGGCGCAACGTCGGCTACGGCGAACTGGCGTCGATCGGCCCGCTCAGCCGGTCTCATCTGCTGGAGCGGATGCACGACCTGCTCGGCGACACCGGCCCGGCCGAGCTGTCCGACGCGCGGGCGCATCACCTGCCGTTGTCCACGTGGCGTCCCCGCCCGGGACACGGGCGGTTGCTGCTGGCAGGAGACGCGCTGTCGCTGATCAACCCGTTCACCGGCGAGGGCATCTTCTACGCCGTGCTGTCCGGCTCGTTGGCCGGTCGGGCCGCAGTGGCACCGGGCGGCCCGACCGCGGGCCGCGCCTACACGGTCGCGCTGCGCCGCCGCCTGGCCCGCCACCTGCGGCACACCAGCGTGGTCGCCGGGCTGACCGCACGACCGTGGGTGGTCGACGCCGGGATGCGTGCCGCTGCCCGCGACCAGCGCGTCTTCGACGGCTTCGTCGGCCTGGGCCTCGGCGACGGCCTCCTCACCCCGCGCCTGCTCGCGGCAGTGGCCACCGCCGCCGTCCACCGCGCCTGACCTCCGGTCTTCGCTGTTGCCGTTTCGGGGAAGCTGCATGAATCGGGGCGTGGATTCCTGCACTTTCCCCGAAACTGCAGGACGAACGCGCAGGGACGACGTGTCAGGGCGGGTGCTTCATCTAAACGTTGTACTGGCGGGCGTCACGGTGTGGAGGCGCGCGACTACATTGGACCGGCGCCGTCCACCTACCTGAGGACCGCCGATGACTGAGATTCCTGCCCGGCCGCGGTTGCGGCCGCTGCTGACCGCGACCGCGGTGACGCTGACGATGCTGTTGGCGGGCGCTGCGGCCTGCGGACCCAAGGACAACGCACCGACGACCGTGGACGACCTGTTCCGGAAGACCGACGTGTACGGCCAGCCGAGGATCAAGATCGGCGTGGCCGAGGACCAGCCGCTCATGGGCAAGATCGTGAACGGGCGCTTCGAGGGCTTCGACATCGAGATCGCGCGCTACCTGGCCGAATCGCTGGGCTTCCAGGGCGAAAGCCGCATCGAGTGGGTGCCGCTGCAGACCGAGGACCGCGAGAACGCGCTCGTGTCGGGCCAGGTGCACCTGGTGGTGGCCAGCTACTCGATGACCCCGGACCGGGAAAAGGAGATCGACTTCGCCGGGCCGTACTTCGCCACCAAGCAGGAGCTGCTGATCCGCACCGCGGACCGCGACAAGATCCGTAACCTCAACGACCTGGCCCAGCCGGGACGGGAGACCTGTGTGGTCGGCGGCTCCACCGGCGAGCGCCAGTTCACCGACCGGGGGCTGAAGGTGTATCCGGCGGCGACCAACCGCGAGTGCCTGGAGCGGCTGATGTCGGGCAAGTCGCACGCCTACTCCACCGACGAGACGATCCTCGCCGGATACCTGTCCGAGCACCCGAAGGACCTGTTCATCGTCGACGTGCCGATCGGCGCGAACGAGCGGCTCGGCGTAGGGGTGTCCAAGCAGGATCCCGAGCTGCGCGACCTGGTGGCGTTCTTCCTGCGCAAGAGCTACGACGCGGGCCGGTCGACGGGCACCAGCCCGTGGCTGGCTGCGTACCGGCGCACGCTGGGGCCGTGGCTCGGCGACGACACCACCCAGCCGCCCATCGACGCCCCCGACCTGGTGGACTACGACGAGAAGGCACGCAAGCCATGACCGGGTCCGGCGAGCCGGGGCCGCCGCCGCTCCGCAAGCGTTCCGCGTGGCGCGCCGGACAGGGCTTCTGGACGGTGGCCGTCGGTGTGCCCGCCGTCTTCTCGGTGATGCGGCTGTGGATCGAGGCCGGCGGGGAACTGCAGACGACGCTGCTGCTGGTCGCCAACGTCGGACCGGTCAACCTCCTGGCGGCGCTGTTCACCACGGCCACCCGGCTGGTGACCACGGGGCTGGTCGCGGTGTTCGCGCTGGGCTCGGTGCTGGCCGTGAGCACGGAGGGCTGGCCGCGGCGGCGGCCGCTGTTCGCGCGGTGGTACGCGATCGCGCCGCCGTGGTTCCTGGCGGGGCTGTTCGCGATCGCGCTGACCACCTGGCAGATCATCTACCTGCCGTTGCTGGTGGTCGCCGCGGTGGCGGTGTTCCAGCGGGAGCTGGCCGCCCTGGCCTGGCCGCGCTGGCGGTGGGCGGTGACCGTGGCGGTGGCGCTGGCCGGATACGGCTGGCTGGTCGGGCCGACGGTGCTGCAGGCGTGGCGGACCGGGGAGCTGTTCGCGGTGGCGCTGCTGGTCGTGCCGCCGCTGCTGGCGTCGGGGGTGAGCGGGCCGCTGCCCCGATGGCTGGTGCTGCCGGCGGCGGCGCTGGCGCAGCCCGGCATCGCGGTGGTGCTGCTGATCGCGGCCGTGCCCGTGGTGATGACGCCGGTGCTGCCGATGACGGTCACCACGGTGGCCACCCCGGCCGGGGTGCCCGAGGAGGTGCGCGGCCACGTGATCAGCACCGATGACGTCAACACGGTGATCCTGCAGGAGCGCGGGGGTGTGCGGTACATCGACAACGACGACATCGCGGCGCGGGTGCTCTGCCCGACGGCGGAGGAGCTGGTGCGCTACCGGTTGTGGGTGCGCGAGTTCCACGTCGAGGACTCGCTGCTCGGCGCGCTGGGACGCCGGGTGCGCCCGATGGCCCCGGTCAGCGCGGTCTGCCGCATCCCGACCTGAGCGGGCCGTGGTGCGGTCACCCCGCCACCTGCCAGACGAGGCAGAACGGGTGGCCGATCGGGTCCGCGTACACCCGGAAGGTCTTGCCGCCGCCGGGCAGCGGGGTCGCGCCCAGCGCGAGCACCTGCGGCTCGGCCTGCTCGATGTCGTCGACGCGCACGTCGAGGTGCATCTGCTGAGGGTGGGCAGGGTCGGGCCACCGCGGGGGCGTGAAGTCGGCGACCCGCTGGAACGCCACGCCCGGCCGGTCGGGGGCGTCGCCGATGACGACCCAGTCGCCCTCCTCGTACACCCGCTCCATGCCGAGCAGCTCCTGGTAGAACCCGGCCAGCGCGCTCGGGTCCGGGCAGTCGATGATGAGGCCGTGCCAGCGTCCGATCACGGCGAACATTCTGCCGCACGGGTCCGACCGATGCCGTGAAATACGGCGCGCGCGCCGGCCGCGGGCGGACGTCCGGCGACGGGTGTTGGATGGGGAGTGGATCGACATCCAGGGCCTGCGCGACGCGTACGACGGCAGGTCCTGAGCCTGGTGATGTTTGGAAGGGCACCTTCTACAACGCGGAGCGTTGTGAAGGTGCCCTTCCTTTCCCCTCAAGAGCGGGCGGGGGTGCGCCAGAGGGCGTACGCGAGCCAGAGGCAGCCGGCGGCGACGAGCACGCCGTGGCCCACGCGGACGGCGGCGGGGGTGAAGAACTGCGGCAGGAACGTCGCGAAGCCCACGGCGAAGAGCACGCCGGACATGCGCGGCAGGACGCCGGAGCGGGCGATCGCGACGGCGGCGAGGACCGCGCCGACGGCGAGCAGGATCAGTCCGATGCCGAAGGTGGTCACCGCGGCGGGCAGGTAGCGCACGCCTTCGGCCAGGCCGAGCAGGTCGAGCTGGGCGCCGCCGGTGCTCTCGGCGGCCAGCACGTGCAGGGCGAAGTCCTCCGCGCCGTAGAACGGCAGGGTCAGGCCGACGCCGATCCAGGCGGTGACCGCGGCGGTGAGCGCGAGCGGCTCGGCGCGGGTGCCGTCGACGACGCGGCGCACCGCCAGCAGGGCGAGCGGCACGAGGATGAACCCGATCATCGCGAACAGGTGGGTGGCGACCCACCAGGGCGAGGACATGGCTTCCTGCGCGCCCTGCAGAGTGGTCTCGTCCCGCCACGGGCGCAGACCGGGGTACAGCGCGAACAGGACTCCGGCGGCGGCCAGCGCGGCGGCGGCCAGGCGGATGCGGGTGAGGGGTGCGGACACGGGCTTCTCCTCAGGGGTGGGCCGGCAGGGAATCGAGGAAGGTGGCGATGAGCTGCTGGTAGGTCTCGTCGAGGTCTTCGGGCAGGCCGAAGCCGCCGGCGGACTCCAGCGAGGCGAAGCCGTGCGCGATGACGCGCAGCTTGCGAATGGTGTGGACCTGACTCGCGGGGTCGAGCCGCCACGGCCGCAGCGCGGCCTGGATGACTTCGAGCTGCCGGATGCCGGCCGCGGCGAGTTCGGGATGGTGCAGCGGGTCGACGGGCATCGCGGCGTAGCGGGCGGGGTGGGCCACCACGTATTGCCGGTAGGCGTGCATCAGCGCGGTGATCGCGTCCGTGCCGCTGCGACCCATCGCCGCGGCGGCGAACCGGTCCGCGAGTTCGTTGAGCACACGCACGCCGACCTGGGTCTTCAGTTCGGCGAGGCCGTCGACGTGTTTGTAGAGCGAGGGAGCGGCGACGCCGCAGCGCGCCGCGACGGCGGCGAGGGTCAGCGCGTCGACCCCGTGCTCGTCGATGACCTCGACGGCCGCCTGGACGACGGCCTGAGTGGACAGTCCGGCCCTGGGCATGTCGCCACCTCCTTCCACTAGCTAAATTTCGTAGCCTTAAAGCTACTGTCATTAGCCAGCTGTCGTCAAGCGGCGCTGCGCGGCGCGGTCAGGCGCGGCGGATAAGCGGGGCAATTATGGACATTAAGGACTAAATCCGATACAAAGGGCATACCTGATCGAGCGCGTGGCGGGGATGCGCTCCAGGTGTGCCGGCGACGGCTCCCCCTGACACCTGTGCCTGCCGCTACGCCTCCAGGAGCAATGTCCATGGTCTACGAGTCGGCTCGGTCGATTCGGGTTCGGAGGCTGGCATGTCGTTTCGAAGGTCCCTGGCGGCGGGCGCGGCGGTGGCCACCGCCCTCCTGCCGTCGCTGCTGAGCGCCACGCCCGCGCAGGCGGCGGTGATCCCCGGCGTCGGCTCCGCGCCGCTCGTCGCGTACGCCGACCGCAACTTCACCGGCGCCAAGCAGTCCTACGGGACGGGCGTGTTCGACGCCGCCAAGAAGGAACTCGGCGTCGTCGGCAACGACGCCATCACCTCGCTCTACGTCGCCTCCGGATATCGGGCCCTGGCCTGCGACAACGGCGGGTCCGAGGGCAACGTGAACAAGGGCTCGCTGGGTGCCTGCCGCTACTTCGACGCCGGGCTGCACCAGTTCGTCGGCGACGGCCTCAACGACAAGATCTCGCTGCTGGCCGTCATGGGCAAGCCGGTCAAGGGCACCGCCGTCACCGCGTTCCAGAACACCAAGTTCACCGGCACCTCGCTGCCGCTGGGCTCGGGCGGCTTCGGCCAGGTCGCCGGCAACCTGTCCACGCTGGCCGACTCGGTCAAGTCGCTGAAGGTCACCGACGGATACCGCGTCGTCGCCTGCGACAACGACGCCAAGCCGGGCACCGCCACCCTCGACCTCGGCAAGTGCCGGCTGTTCCGCGGCGGCGAGCACGCCACCGTCGGCGGCGACATGGAGACGAAGATCTCCCTGATCGCCGTGGGCACACCCCCGCTGATCGCCGCCGCCGACGCCGACCTGGGCGGCCTGCGCCAGTCGTTCAACCCGGGCGTGTACACCGGGCTCGCCAACGAACTGGCCACGGTCGGCAACGACAAGATCAGCTCGCTGCGCGTGGGCGACGGTTGGCGCGTGGTCGGCTGCCGCAACGACAGCACCGGCCCCAGCGGGCAGGGCGACCTCGGCCTGTGCCGGATGTTCGGCGCCGGCGAGACCAACCTGGGCGGCAGCGCGCTCAACGACGGCATCTCCACCCTCGTCGTGCAGGCCGGCCCGGCCTCGGGCAGCCTGCTGAACGTGTACGCCGACCGCGACTTCAAGGGCGCCACGGCCACCTTCGGGCCCGGCATCTACACGGCCGCGGACCTCGCCCCGGTCGGCAACGACGGGGTCAGTTCGCTGCGCGTGCCCGGCGCGGGCCGTGCCGTGCTCTGCGACAACGACTCCGGCCAGAACCTGGGCACCTGCCGGCTGTTCGTCAAGAGCGACCACCTGTACGTCGGCGGCGACATCAACGACAAGACCTCGCTGATCGCCCTGGCCCCGTAACACCCGGTTGTGAGCGACGCGGCCCGCGCCACCTGGCACGGGCCGCGTCCGCGTTGCCGGGACCGGCTCAGCCGGTCGGCTCGGACTCCCGGCGGCGCTGCTGCTCGGCGGCCACCTGGCCCAGGCTCGCGCCGAGGATCTGGCTGCGGTAGAAGTCCGTCGAGTCCTCCCGCGTCAGCTGGAAGCAGGCCACGGCCAGCAGCACCACCTCCAGCGTGGTCAGCACACTGCGGGCCGTCGAATGCCAGCCCGGCAGCAGCCCCAGGTCCGCCAGGGTGTACACCGGCATGCTCACGTCCGACGGTGGCGCGTACTCCAGGCCCACCGCGATGCCGCAGACGAGCACCACGACGAACGGCACGGCCGCGACCCACGTCAGGACCCGCCCGGCCTGCCACGGCCGCCGGATCGCGACCGCCAGGACCGCGAAGGCCACCACCGCCAGGGCCGCGACCCCGAGGTCGAACCACAGCGACTCCCGCACGACGTCGACGACGTCCGCCGGGTCGGCCACCTGCGCGGCGCGCGCCGAGGCCAGGAACGCGTCAGCCGCGTCGGCGAACCGGCCCAGCGAGACCACCGACACGACCACGTCGGCCACGCCTACGGCGACGAACGCCGCCAGCGCGGCGCTCGCCACGGTGACGGTACGCGGCCGGACCTCGTTGCTGACCATGCTTCTTCCCTCCGATGACGACGGCGTCGCACAGTGTGACGGATCCGCCCGGCCGCGCGTGGCCCCGTCGGGTCACGATTCGGCCGCTCGTCGCGGTGGAGCAAACGCGGGTCAGGCGCCGGTGACGCCGTCGACGCCCTCACGGAGGAAGTCGGCGTGGCCGTTGTGGCGGGCGTACTCGTGGATCAGGTGCAGCATCACGAACCGCAGCGAGACGTCCTGTCCCCAGCGGGGGTTGTGGGCGACCACGTCCAGCGACTCGGCCTCGCGTTCGATGCGCCGCGCATGCTCGACCTCGGCCTGCCACGCGGCGAACGCGTCCGCCCGGGTCGCGCCGGTCGGGTCGTACGCCACCTGGTAGTCGTTGTCCGGCGACCAGACCAGGGTGATGTCCTCCCCGGCGATGACCTTGCGGAACCAGGTGCGCTCGACCTCGCACATGTGCCGGACCAGGCCGAGCAGGCTCAGCGTCGACGGCGGCATGGACCGCTCACGCAGCTGCTCGTCGGTCAGCCCGTCGCACTTCCAGGCCAGCGTGGCCCGGTGGTAGTCGAGGAACTGCCGCAGCATCTCCCGCTCACCGGCGATCAGCGGCACATCGGGGCGCTCGGTGGCCATCACGAAGATCCTTCCGTCGGAAGCCACCTTTGTACCAGCCCGTGCGGGTTCACGCGGCCGGCAAGATCGCCGTTTCGGGTCAGTAGGCGTGGTCAGAACACAGATCATGGCCGCAAACAGCGATCTTGCCGGCCACCCGGTCCACGACGGACAGCCGCCGTTAGCGGGGTGGACACCGCGTCTTCGTGGCGCGTTGCGCCCGTTTTCGTACGGTCCGGGGCATGGCCTCCACCTCACTGCGTACCCCCTCGTGGCGTAGCCGGACCACGGCGGCGCTGGCCGCCCTCGCCCTGTGCGGCACCGCACTGGCCGCCGCGCCCTCGCCGGCCGTCGCCGCACCCGGCGACGTCGTCGTGTCGGCGGACTTCTCCTCCGGCACGCTGCCCGCCGGATGGCGGGCCGTGGACGGCACGTGGACCGTGCAGAACGGCCGCCTCCACGGCACGTCGACCAGCTCGTCCGCCAACAACAAGATCACTTTTGGGCGGAACCTCGCCCACTTCCGGTTCGAGGCCACGGCCCGGTTCGAATCCGTCACGGCGAGCACCCGCTGGGCCGCGCTCGGCCTGGACGTGCCCGCCGACGGCGCGACGCCGTGGTGGATCGCGACGATGCGCAGCGGCACCACCGCGAGCAACGGCGTCGAGTTCGCGCAGCGCACCACGGCCGGGGCGTGGAACGTCACGAACACCGCCGCCGCCCCGTACGCGGCGGGGACCGGCCGGGATGTGCGCATCGCCGCGGAGGTGCACGGCAGCCAGGCCCGCTGGCTGTTCGACGGGGTCGAGGTGCTGCGCACCACGAGCCTGCAGCGCTCGACCGGCGGCGGGCAGGCGCTGTTCGTCAACGGCGCCACGGTGTCATTCGACGACGTACGGGTGACCGAGCTGGCCCCGGCCAACGCCTACCTGCGCGGGCCCGGCGCCCCGGTCGCCGTCATCGCCCACCGTGGCGCGTCGTCGGCCGCGCCGGAGAACACCCTGGTGGCGCAGGAGATCGCCCGGCGGGCGGGCGCGGACTGGATCGAGAACGACGTGCAGCCGTCGTCCGACGGGGTGCCGTTCATCCTGCACGACAGCACCGTAGACCGGACCACCAACGGGACCGGCGCGATCCGCGGCATGACGTCCGCTCAGCTCAAGGCTCTCGACGCCGGTTCCTGGTTCGCGCCGCACTACACGGGCGTGCGGATGCCGACGCTGGCCGAGCAACTGGCCGACCTGCGCACCCGTGGCGGCAACCTGCTGCTGGAGATCAAGGGTGCGCACACCCGCGACCAGGTCGCGAAGATCGTGCAGGTGATCCGCGAGCAGCAGATGACCGGCCGCGTGTTCATCCAGAGCTTCGACGCGGCATCACTGCAGTACAGCTACGAGCTGGCCCCGGAACTGCCCATCGGCCTGCTGCGCAGCACGCTGGACGCCGACCCCGTCGCCCTGGCCGCGCAGCTGCACCTGACCGCGTACAACCCGGCGGGCTCGGCGCTGCTGACCCGCCCGGCCCTGGTCGCCGACCTGCACCAGGCCGGCGTGGCGGTGATGGCCTGGACGATCGACTCCGCGGCCCAGTGGCGCTCGCTGGACCAGCTCGGCGTCGACGGCATCATCACCAACCGCCCGGCGGAACTGGCCGGCTGGATCTCCGCGGGCTGACCCGGTCGGGGCTCGCCTGGCGAAGCCGGCGGGCGAGCCCCGCTCAGCGGTCGGTGCGCAGGAACGTCATCGACCTCAGGTGGTCGATCAGTGCCTCCATCTCGGCGAGTTTGTACCCGGCCTCTTCGCGCAGCTCGATGTCCATGCTGTGGTCGACCACCGAACGCAGCGAGAAGCTGATGCGCGACATCCGGTTGAGGAAACGCTCGCGCAGGTCCTCGGCGAACGCCAGGTGCCGATCGGTGATCTCGCTGTCGGTGTTCAGGGCAGCCGCCCCGGCGAGTTCGAGCGCCAGGCTCGCCTGGCCCGCGAATACCGAGGCCATCTCGACGTCGACGGCGTCGAAACACGACTCGCCGGGCTTCTTCGACAGCAGGATCGCCCCGAGCGCGGCCTCCTGCCCGGTCAGCGGCGCGATCATGATCTGCCAGGGGTGAGCGGTGCCGAGCAGGTCCCGCAGGCGCGGATCGGCGCCCGGTTCGACGACCAGCACCCGGCGCTCGCACCTGGCCAGGGTGCACACCGACAGCAGCGCGTCGGGGGCGTCGATGAGCTGCTTCAGCGTTCCCATCGCCTGCACCGCGGTCACCCTGAGGCCGTCGGACGAGACCAGCGCGACGCAGGCCCCGTCCGCCCGGTCGGCCTTCTCCGCCTGGCTGATGAGCTCGGCCATCAGCGCGTCGACGCCCACCCCGCCGAGCACCCGCTCGGTGATCGTGATCATGGCCTCCTGCCAGGCGTGGCGGCGGCAGGCCTCGGTGAAGATGCCGGCGTTGCCGATCGCGGCCGCGGCGACCCGGGCGAAGTCGGTGATCAGTTCCTCGTCGGCGGCGCTGAACTCGGCCGCCCCCACCTTCTCGGTCAGGTAGAAGTTGCCCAGCAGGCGGCCGCCCGAGGCCAGGACCGGCACCCCGAGGAACGACTTCATCGGCGGATGGTGCTCCGGGAAGCCCACCGAACACGGATGACCGGAGATCTCGGCCACCCGGATCGGACGCGGTTCGGCCAGCAGCAGCCCGAGCAGTCCACGCCCCTCGGGCAGGTGCGCCATGCGGTCGGCGGTCGCGGCGTCCATGCCGTCGAAGACGAACTCGGTGATGTGGCCGTCCTCGACCACGCCGAGCGCCGCGTACCTGGCGCGCACCAGGTGCCGTGCGGTCACCACGAGCCGGTGCAGCACCTGGGCCAGGTCCACCCCGTGGGCCATCTCCAGGTTCGCCCGCAGCAGCGCACGAATGCGCTCCTCGCCCGCGCCGAGCGCGCGAGCCCGCTCGATCAGGCGTTGCAGGGCGAGGTCGAGTTCCAGCCTTCCCGCGTGCGTATACCGAACCGCCGAGCCGAGGCTGCCCTCTGCCAGGTCTCTCGATCCGATCATATTCGCCGCGAACGGCTCACCACCGGCCATACTTCACAGCCTTCCTGGAAGGAGGCGTGTCCGAAGCCCTGGCGGAGGCCCTCAATAAGCATATTCCCTGTTCAAAGCGGTCGCGTCGGTTGACGGCGGCTCTGGTGGACCTCGGGTCAGCGCCGGCCCCCCGCGCCGGCGGCCTCGCGCAGGGCGGCACGGGCGGCGGTGTAGTCGGTGAGCACCGCGGTCGCCGGGGCCTCGACCAGCTGCTTGACCACTCCCTGCACCGAGGTGCGCAACCGCCGAGCGGCGCGGCGGCGGCGAGCGCGGGCGGCCAGCCGGACCACCGGGCGCACCAGCACCGCGATCAGGAACCCGGCGAGCAGACCACCGGCCAGCAGGGCTGTCGGCATCGGCAGCCAGCCGTCCACCATGGGCGTACGCAGCGGCGGCAGCGCCAGCGCCTGCATGCCCAGCCGTACGCCGAGCCACAGCAGCCCGACCAGCGCCACTGCGGTGACCAGCCATTGCAGCAGCCCGACCGCGCGCCACCACCAGCGTTTGCGGGCGACGCCGAGGTCGGTCTGCGCGACGGCGCGGTCGAGCGCGTCGGGCAGCTCGTCACGAAACGAGCGCACCGCCGCGAGCATGGCGTCCTGCCACGGCGCGGGCAGCGGCGCGCTCGCCCGGTCGGCGGCCTCGCGCAGCGCCTTGGCGACCGCGGCCGTGGCGGCGGGTGAGGCCGGGGCCAGCGAGGTCGCGGCCGGCACGGCGGCCCGGTGGTCGCCGAGGTGCAGGCGCTCCAGCGGATCGGGCCGGGTCCGGCGGATCCAGCGCAGCAGCGGCCAGCCGGTCATCTTGCGGGCCCGGTGCACGTAGGCGTTCTCGACCGCGGCGGCCACCGTCGGCACCGCGGCGGCCTGGGACAGGGCGGCGGTCAGCGCCTTGCTCGCCTCGGCGTCCAGGGCGGTCTTCGGCGGGTCGGCGGCGACGGCCGGGGCCAGCGCGGCGGTGACCTCGTCGAGGTCGGCGGCCAGCCGCCGCACCGCGGCCTGGCGGGCGACCACCGCCTGCCGGATCGCCTTGACCAGCGGGTCCAGGCCGGGCGGGCCGACCGTGGAGGTGGTCAGCACGGGCAGCCCGTCGAGGCCGTCGGCGGCCAGCAGGCGGCGCAGGTCCGCCGTGCAGTCCTCCAGGTCGGCGGCGGACAGCAGGTCGGCGGCGTTGAGCGCGACGACGGTGATCTCGCGGTGGCGGTGGAACCGGGCCAGGTAGCCGCTGTGCACGATCTTGTCGGCGTACTTCTGCGGATGCAGCACCCAGACGATGAGGTCCACCACGGACAGCAGCCGGTCGGCCTCGGCGCGGTGCGCGGCCTGCACCGAGTCGTAGTCGGGCAGGTCGAGCAGCACCAGGCCGGACAGGTCGGGCTCGGTGCCGCCGTCGCGGGTGTAGCGGCGGTCGACGCCGAGCCAGTCGAGCAGCGGGTCGGCGCTGTCGGATCCCCATACGCAGGCGTGCGCCTCGCCGGTGGTGGGGCGGCGTACGCCGGTCTGCGACAGCGGCACCCCGGCCAGCGCGTTGAAGATGCTGGACTTGCCGGTGCCGGTCGCCCCGGCCAGCGCCACCACGGTGTGCAGCTGCGACAGGGCCAGCCGCTCCCCGGCCCGCCCGATCAGCACGCGGGCCGGGGCCAGGTCGCGTTCGGGCAGCCGGTCGGCGGTCGCGGCGGTGAACCGTTCGAGCGCGGCCATGCGCTCGACCACCGTCGGCGCGCTCACCCGGCGGCCCCGTCCTGGGAGATCGGGTCGGCCCGGCGGGCGGTGCCGACGGCAGCGGCGGCGGCGCGCAGGCGGTCACCGTCGTGCGTGGACACCCCCGTGCCGTCGAGTACGGCGTGGAAGCGGGCCGCCTCCTGCTGGAGCAGCCCGTCCACCTTGGCCAGGAAGTCCTGCCGGGCCCGTTCGGCCAGGCGGCGCACGGCGTCGTCGCCGAAGATGGCTTCGAGGACCTTCTGCGCCGCGACGGTGGCCCCGGCCCCGACGGCGATCTCCGCACCGGTCGGGATGAACGCGGTGGCCGCGAACACCAGGATCATCAGGCACAGCCCGAGCGCGTTGACGGCGTACGCGCTGAACTTCGCGGCGAACAGCTTGCCGCCGGACTCGTCGCGGACCAGGTCGAGCACCCCGCGCTGCCAGTCGCGCACGACCCGGTCGGCGCGGGCGTCGATGTCGGGGCCGACCCGGGCCAGGCCCGGGTTCGCGGCGAGCAGCTCACCGCCTGCGGGGTGGGCCCGCCAGGCGGCGGCCGCGTGCTCGGCGGCGTCGGCGGCCGCGCCGTGCACGAAGACGACCAGTTGCGACTCGATCGCCGTGATCAGTTCGTCGGCAGGGCGGGGCCGGCCGGTGATCGCGCTGACGAGCTGGTCACGCAGCCGCCCGACCCGAGCCTGCAGACTACGCATGAACTCGCCCGTGCCGACCAGCTCCTGCCAGCGGGCGAGCACCTCGCCGCGAAACATGGTGCCGTCGCGGATGCCCTGGTCGACGGCGTTGGCGGCCTCGCGGTAGGCGTTGTCGACCGACGCGCCGAGCGCCGTGACGGCCTCGGCCTGGGCGTCGGCCTCGGCGGCGAGCCGGGCGGTGGCCGGGGTCAGCGCAGCGACGGCCCCGTCGACGGTCTGGCGCACCACCGCCGCGCGGGCCGCGGCGGAGCGGGCCAGTTCGTCCAGCCATTCGCGCAGCGGGGCGACGGCCTGTTCGGACAGCAGCCCGTGCTGGTCCAGGCGCTGCTCGTCGAGCACGAACATGCGCACCCCGCCGAGGCCGTGCTCGGCCAGCATCTCGGTCAGGTGCGGCGTCACCTCGGCGTCGGCTCCGGGTGGCACGCGGTTCAGGATGATCGACACTGCGGTGCCCCGGTCACGGGCGGCGTGCAGCAGCTCCCACGGCACCGCGTCGGCGTAGCGGACCGCGGTGGTGACGAACAGCCACAGGTCCGCCGCGGCCAGCAGCTGCTCGGCGAGCGCCCGGTTGTCCTCCTCGACGGAGTCGATGTCGGGCGAGTCGAGCAGCGCGACCCCGGGGCTGAGCACCGCGACGGGCATGACCAGCAGTCCGATGCCGCCGCCGTCGGCGGTGCCGGTGCGGCCCAGCCGCGGCAGCAGGTTGGCCTCGCTGAACCAGGCGGCGTCGGAGGGATGGCAGACCAGCACCGGCGCCCGTGTAGTGGGCCGGCGCGCGCCGGCGACGCTGACCGGGGCCCGCACCAGGCTGTTGACCAGAGTGGACTTGCCCGCGCCCGTGGAGCCGCCCGCGACGGCCAGCAGCGGCGCGTCCAGCCGGGCCAGTCGCGGGATGAGGTAGTCGTCGAGCTGCCCGGCGGTGGCCTTGGCCAGGCTGGTGGCGGCGGCCGCGCCCGGCAGGGCCAGCGGGTAGCGCACCCCGGTGAGCGCGTCGCGCAGCCGCGTCAGTGCCCCGCCCAGCCCCGCGTCCGTCATTGCCACCACATATCCAGCATGGCGGAAACTATGCCCCGCGACGGGCCTGTGCCGGAAACACGATCATCGCGCGCCGTTCCCGCGCCCCGCCGGGCAGCCTCAAACGACGGACCCGCCCCGGCCACCGCCCGCCGCCGATGCCGTGGACGCGGCGGCCGCCCTGGCGGTGGCCAGGCACGCGCCGTAGCCCTCGGCGCGGGCGGTGATCCGTCCGGACACGACGCGCACCGCGGACTCGGTCGCGTCGCTGACGGCGTCCACACCGGCCGCCGCGGCGAGCGCGCCGCTCTCGTCGTACACGATGCGCAGGCCCGGCCACGCCCGGCGCGGGAACGCCGCGCACAGGCAGCGGCGGAACTCGGCGAGCATCAGCCGGGCCAGCGGCATCAGCTCTCCCGGCGCGCCGCTGACGAGGACCGCGGTGACCTGCGCACCGGGCGGCGCGGCGCGCACAGCGTCCTCGATCGCGGCCAGCCGGTGCAGGCCGAGCACGGCCACCACCCCGTCGGCGCGCAGGTCCACGGGTTCGCCGTGGACCGCGTCGAGGGGCGCGGACTCCTCGCCACCGGCGGCGGGCCACGGCTCGTCGGCCGGGCGCGGCGGGGCGACGTAGTCGGCGTACAGCGGCTGCCAGCGGTCGTGCAGGTCGAGTCCGCCGAGGTGCTCGCAGGTGGCGACGATGTGGAACGGCTCGACGAAACCGGGCGAGGTCTGCGCCAGCACGCTCGCGCCCTGCAGCGTGGTCAGCGCGGCCTCGGCCACCCGCACCCGGCGCTGCGCCCGTCCACGCGACGCCGGGGCCAGACCCTCCAGAGCCAGCCCGAGCAGGATCGCCTGGAGTTTGAGCAACTGGGCGAAGGGCCGCCGGACCCGGTCGTCGTCGAGCACCTCGGGTGCCAGGTCCAGGCCGGATGGTGGCGCGCCGGTCGCGACCGGCAGTCGGGCCATGGTCGCCCTCGCATACGCCCCCAGCGCCTCCCCCGGCGTGCGGGCCGGTGCCGGCGGCGGCTCGGGTGCGCGTTCGGCGTCATCGGCCAGCACAGCGAAGTAGAGGGCCCGCTTGCCGGGGAAGTTGGAGTAGACCGCGCCCCGGGTCAGCCCGGCCCGCTCGGCGATGCCGTCGACGGTGGCTTCCCGGTAGCCGCGGGCGGCGAACTCGGCGCGGGCGGCCGACAGCACGCCGGCGCGGTTGCGCTGCTGCGTCTCAGCCCTGGTGAGGCGGCTCATCCCTGCTCCCGTGTCCGTCCGGTTAGCAAGATAACGCGGCACTCGAATGTTGTCATCATCTGGCGGTATCATCTGAGAGTCGACGACACCCGAGGAGCGCCCGTGACCCGCAGCGACGTGCTGGCCTGCTCCTTCTGCGCCAAGACCCAGCGGCAGGTGCGCAAGCTCATCTCCGGCCCCGGGCAGGTCTGCATCTGCGACGAGTGCGTCGGTCTGTGCAACGAGTTGATCGAGGAGGAGGCCACCGAGCAGGCGGCGGCCACGCTGCTGCGCCCGCCCACCCCGCGCGACATCCACGCCGCGCTGGAGCAATACGTCGTCGGCCAGGAGAGCGCGAAGACGGCACTGTCGGTGGCGGTCTACAACCACTACAAGCGGGTCGCCGCACGCAACGCGGCCGCCGCCGGGGAGCAGCCGGTCGAGCTGGGCAAGTCCAACATCCTGCTGATCGGGCCGACCGGCTGCGGCAAGACCTACCTGGCGCAGACCCTGGCCCGCACCCTGGGCGTGCCGTTCGCGATCGCCGACGCGACCGCACTCACGCAGGCCGGATACGTCGGCGAGGACGTCGACAGCATCCTGCTCAAGCTGATCCAGGCCGCCGACGGCGACCTGCGCCGGGCCGAGACCGGCATCGTGTACATCGACGAGATCGACAAGATCGCCCGCGGCGGCGCGGACCGCACCGCCGTGCGCGACGTCTCCGGCGAAGGGGTCCAGCAGGCCCTGCTCAAGATGCTCGAAGGCACCACGGTGCGGGTGCCGCAGCCGAACGCGCGCAAGCAGCCCGCCGAGGAGTTCCTCCAGATCGACACCACCGACGTGCTGTTCATCCTCGGCGGCGCCTTCGCCGGCCTGGAGGAGATCATCGAGCGGCGCTCGCAGCGGCGCGGCATCGGCTTCGGGGCCAGCATCCAGGCCGCCGAACCCAGCCTCGACGAGGTCATGCCCGCCGACCTGGTCACCTTCGGGATGATCCCCGAGTTTGTCGGGCGGCTGCCCATCGTGACCACGGTGCGGCCATTCGACCGGGCCACCCTGATGCGCATCCTCACCGAGCCGCGCAACGCGCTGATCAAGCAGTACCAGCTGCTGTTCGAACTGGACGGGGTGGAGCTGGAGGTGACCACCGACGCGGTCGCGGCCATCGCCGAGCAGGCGCTGCTGCGCCGCACCGGCGCCCGCGCGACCCGGGCCATCCTGGAGGAGATCCTGCTCAACGTGATGTACGAGGTGCCCAGCCGCGACGACGTCGCCCGCGTCGTGATCGACCGGGCGACGGTGCTGGACAACGTCAACCCGACCCTGGTCCCCCGCGACCATCCTGCCCGTCGCCGCGCCCGTCGCGCCGACACGGCCTGACCGGCGCGCTCAGCCCAGCAGGTCGATGATCGTCTTGTCGGCCCGCGAGACCCGCCGGTAGACCGTCCACAGCAGGGCCAGGTCCTGCCAGGGCAGGCCGACGGGGGCGTACACGGTGGGCCGGTCGGTGCCGTCGCGGGCGGGCAGGTCGCCCCGCAGCACGTCGCCGAGCGTGCCCGCGGCCACCGCGGCCTCCAGCCCCACATTGCCCAGCGCGCCGGCGGCCGCGGCCAGCGCTCGGTCGTCGACCACCACCCGGCTCGCCAGCAGCAGGTCCGCGGGCAGCTCGACCTTGCCCGGCTCGTCCGCGCCGAGCGTGGTGAGGTGCTGGTGCGGGCGCACCTCGTCGGCGCGCAGCAGCGGGCGGCGCGACCAGGTCGCCAGCACCACCACGTCGGCGGCCAGCGCCACCGCCGACGCGCTCTCCAGCGGCAGCGCGCCCAGTTCCGCGGCCCGGTCCGGGTCCAGGTCGGTGGCCACCACCTCGCGCCAGGCGCGCAGGCGGCGCAGCCCGGCCACGACGACCCGGGCCTGCGCGCCCGCGCCGACGAAACCGAGCGTGCCCGCGCCCGGATCGGCCAGCAGGTGGGTGCCCAGCGCCGCGGCCAGCCCGGTGCGCCACGCGGTGACGGCCGCCGAGTCGGCCAGCGCCAGCAGCTCGCCCGTTTCCAGGTCGTGCAGGCAGACCACGCCGCGCAGCGCGGGCGAGGCGTCCGGGAACTTGGCATTGACCTTCACCGTGTACGCGGGCACGCCCGGCAGCAGCCCCGGCATGAGGCAGGTCGCGGTCCCCGGTCCGGGCAGCTCGGTGCGCACCCGCAGCGGCGGCTGCATCGGAGCGGGCGCGCGGAAGCCCTCGCCGAGCACCTCCAGCACCTCGTCCACGTCGACCGCACGCTCGACGTCGGATCGGGTCAGCAACACGGTCACGTCTGGAACGCTAGTCCGCGCGGCCCGACACGATGGTCGTTAACAAACTGATCACGTCGTGAACTGGCGTTTCAGCCGACCTGCGGATGACCTTGGGTGAAAGGTTGTCCTGATGCGATACGTGATGCGCCGCGGGCGGCGGCTGGCCGCGATCCTGACGGCGGCCCTGGCCACCGCCGCCGTCCTGGGCGGCGGCCCGGTCCACGCCGACCCCGACCGCGAGCGGCAGACCCGGCCGAACGTGCTGATGGTGGTGCTCGACGACGCCCGGCCCGAGGGCATGGCCGCGCTGCCGCAGACCACGGCGTGGCTCGCCGACGGCACCGCGTACCCGAACACCGTGGCGGCCACACCGAGCTGCGGCCCCAGCCGGGCCACTCTGTTGACCGGCCAGTACGCGCACAACCACGGAGTGCTGCACCAGGCGGACGTCGGCAATCTCGACCACACCCGCACGCTCCAGCACACGCTGCACGACGCCGGCTACGCCACCGCCGCCGTCGGCAAGTTCACGAACAACTGGGCGCTGGACGAGACGCCGCCCGGCTTCGACCACTCCGCTCTGGTCGGCGGCGGGTACACCGACGCGCGGTTCGTGGTCGACGGCAGGCAGCGGCGCGTGCCGTACTCGACGACGTTCATCGGCCGGCAGGTCAACGCCTACCTCGACGGATTCGAGGCCGACGACGCCAAGCCGTGGTTCGTGTACGCGGGCTTCACCGCCCCGCACGCCCCGTGGACCCCCGAGCCGCAGTACGCCAAGCGGGCTTTCGACTGGCAGCCCAGCCCGGCCGTCGGCGAGGCCGACCGGTCCGACAAGCCCGCGTACGTGCGCCGCCACAGCGCTGGCGTGGCCGAGGGCGACGTCATCCGCCTCGGCCAGTTGCGCACCCTGCTCTCCGTCGACGACGCGCTGGCCCGGGTCCGCGAGCACCTGGACCGCCTCGGCGAGCTGCGGAACACGCTCGTCGTGCTGGTGTCGGACAACGCCAAGTTCTGGGGCGAGCACGGCCTGGAGGAGAAGTTCATGCCGTACGCGGCCGGGTACCGGGTGCCGCTGTACCTGTCCTGGCCCGGCCGCATCCCGCGCGGGGCCGACGAGCGCCTGGCCTCGACCGTCGACGTCACCCCGACGGTGCTGGCGGCGGCCGGGCTCACCGCCGGCTACGTGATCGACGGCCGTGACCTGCGCGGCGACGTACGGCGGGACGCGACGCTGCTGGAGTACTGGCAGGACTCGCACAACGGCGGCTTTCCCACCTGGGCCTCCCGCGTCGCACCCGGCGACCGTCAGTTCACCCGGTACACCGACCTGGCCGGCAATCCGATCTCGCAGGAGTACTACAACCTCGCGGCCGACCCGTGGGAGCTGGTCAACCTGCTCGGCGACGCCGACCGGGGCAACGACCCCGACGTCACCGCCGACGCCGCGACCCTGGCCGCCTGGCAGCAGTGCGCGGGTGCGACCTGCCCCTGACCGGCGTCAGCCCTGGGCGTGCCAGGCCTGGTAGCGGTGCCAGGCCTGGAGCCCGTCGGGCACCCAGTCCCACTCGCCGAGCCGGGCGGCGATCTCCTCCTCGGTGAGGAAGTCGTGCCAGGCGACCTCCTCGACCTGCGGGTCCACCGGCCCGTCGCAGCGGACCTCGTACAGGGCCGAGAACCAGGAGTGCTCGGGGGTCTCGTACAGGAAGGTGAACAGCGGTCGCGGCGCGGGCAGGCCGGAGACGCCGAGTTCCTCCTCGGCCTCGCGCAGCGCGGCGTCGTCGTAGGTCTCCCCGGCGCCGACCACCCCGCCCACGAACATGTCGTAGCGGGACGGGAAGACCAGCTTCTGCGCGGTGCGCCGGTGCACGAACAGCCGCCCGTCGCCGGTGCGGGCCAGCACGAACACGCAGCGGTGGGTGAGCCGCCGGGCGTACGCCTGCGCCCGGGTCGCCTGCCCCACCACCCGGTCCTGCGCGTCGACGATGTCCAGCAACTCCCCCGCCGACCGCGGTTCCTGCTCACCCATGCCGCCCATTCAACACGTACGCGGGCCAAGGGTGCGCGGGCCTGTCGTACCCGCCCGATACCGTCATGCTGATCTTCAGAGAGCGGGTGGTCAGCATGTCGGTTCCGGTGTTCCAGGTCGGCCAGGGTGACGCGTCGTCCCCGGTGGTCCTGCACGTGCCGCACGCGTCGCGGCAGATCAGCGGGCCCGCGCGGGCCTCGATCGCGCTCGACGACGCCGCGCTGCTCACCGAACTCGACCACATGACCGACGCGCACACCGACCTGATCGCCGCGCGGGCGGCCGGGGCGGCCCGGCTCCGGCCCTGGACGTTCGTCAACGAGTGGTCGCGGCTGGTCGTGGACCCGGAGCGGTTCCCCGACGAGCGGGAGGAGATGGCCGCCGTCGGCATGGGCGCGGTGTACACGCACACCTCGCACGGGCAGCGGCTGCGCCCCGACGACCCCGCCTTCGCGCAGCGGCTGCTCGACGTGCACTTCCACCCGTACGCCCAGGGCATGACCGACCTGGTCGACGAACGGCTGGCCGCGACCGGCCGCGCGATCGTCGTCGACGTGCACTCCTACCCCGCGCTCGCGCTGCCGTACGAACTGCACGGCGACGGCCCGCGCCCGCAGATCTGCCTCGGCACGGACCTCGCCCACACCCCGCCGTGGCTGCGCGACGCCGCCGCGAAGGCCTTCGCGGGCTACGAGGTCGGCTTCGACACCCCGTTCGCCGGCTGCTACGTGCCGCTCAAGCACTACGGGATCGACGACCGGGTGTCGGCGCTGATGGTCGAGATCCGCCGCGACGCGTACCAGTCCGAGCCCGGCGGCGACCCGCACTCGGGCCTGGACCGCCTGGCCGCGTCCCTGGCCACGCTGGTCGACGCCCTGGAGTCGGCCTGACGCGCGGGTCAGGCCGACGCGCGGCGGACCAGGCGGGTGGGCAGGATCAGCGGGTGGGGTTCCTCGCCCGCGATCAGGCTGAGCAGCATCTTCGCCATCTCCCGGCCGAGCCCGTGGATGGGCTGGTGGACCGTGGTCAGCTGCGGGTCGGTGTGCAGCGCGGTCAGCAGGTCGTCGAACCCGACCACCGCGACGTCGCCAGGCACCGTGCGCCCGTGCGCCTTCAGGGCGCGCAGCGCGCCGGCGGCCATCGCGTCCGATCCGGCGACCACCGCGTCGACCTCCGGATAGGCCGCCAGCAGCCGGGTCATCGCCGCGGCGCCGGAGGATTCGGTGAAGTCGCCGTGCTCGACCCGGGCCGGGCTCAGCCCGGCCACCGCCATCGCGTCGAGGTAGCCGCGGTGCCGTGACGCGCCCGCGTCGGTGTCCATATGGCCGGTGATGACGGCGATGTGCCGCCGGCCGAGGCTGATGAGGTGCTCGGTGGCCAGCCGGGAGCCGCCCCGGTTGTCGGCGTCGACATACCAGCGGGGCTCGGCGTGCAGCGGGCGGCCGCCGAAGACGACCGGGACGTCGTGCTGCTCGGCGAGCGCCGCGAGCGGGTCGTCACCGCGCAGCGCCATGAGCATCACGCCGTCGGCGCGCCGGGACTTGAGGATGCGCCGCAGCCGGGCCTGCCCCTGGGTCGTGCTGGCCAGCACCAGCAGCAGTTCGAGGTCGGTCTTCTCCAGTTCCGCGTTGACGCCCAGGATGATCTGCGCGAAGAACGGGTCGGTGAACTGGGCCGGGTCGTGGTGCGACAGCGCGAGCACCACCGCGCCGACCTGTTGCGTGGCCAGCGCCCGCGCGGTGGGGTTCGGCACGAAGCCCAGTTCGGCGACGGCCCGCTCGACGGCGTCGCGCTTGGCCTGGCTGACGTGCCGGGCGTTGTTGATGACGCGGGAGGCGGCGGAGCGCGACACACCCGCCCGTGCCGCGACCTCGTCGAGCGTCGGCTGACGCTTGGGACCCATGGAGCCGTGACACCCCTCTGCGGAGACGGTGGCAAGAGCGTACGCGTCACCGCAGGGTTATTGGAAGCGCTCCCGGGCCCTACTTTCCCACCGGGACGGGGAGCGGCGCACAGGACACACGGCTGATGTCACCGGATCCCGTGCTGCGACGGCTCACGCCCAGCACACCGGCTTGCCCGGAAGCCGGGGAAAACCGGGAGCGCTTCCAGTTGCAAGATAGGAGTGTCGCGTTAAGACGTCAAGACAAGTGTCCGAAACTCTCGCCAGCAACAACCGAACAGTGGTAGGCACCTGGCGCATGTAATTTTCAGCCGGCTGGAACCGCTTCCAGTCATGCCGATCTCCCCCGCGACTCCGCGTCGGGGGATAACCGCAGGACGGGCGGTGGGGCGGCTGGCAGGATGGCCGGGTGACGTACGAGGTGCGCCCGTTGGGGCCGGATGACAACAAGCTGGCTTGGGACCTGGGCAGTCTCGCCTTCGGCTACCACGAGCAGCCCATGCCCGAGACCTGGAACTCGAACTCGCCCGGTCGGCACACCCTCGGGGTGTTCGATCCGGCCGGGCGGATGGTCGCCAAGGCCGTGGACCGCGAGCAGGGCCAGTGGTTCGGCGGGCGGGTCGTGCCCACCAGCGGCGTCGCCGGTGTCGCCACCGCACCCGAGCTGCGCGGGCGAGGGCTCGGACGGCTGGTGCTCACCCGGCTGCTGGAGGGGGCGCGCGAGCGCGGCGCGGTGATCAGCACCCTGTTCGACACCACCCCGCTGCCGTACCGGGCGCTGGGCTGGGAGGAGGTCGGCGCGCTGGTCTACTGGACGGTGTCCACCCGGGTGCTCGGCGCGATCCGCCCCGACCCGAAGACCACGCTGCGGCCCGCTACCGAGGACGACATCCCGGCCGTGCACGAGATCTACCGCAAGGTCGCCAGCGCGGGCGCCGGTCTGATGGAGCGCTCCGGCCCGGCGTTCGGCGCGACCCCGGCCCAGCTTCTGGCCGACTACCACGGCTTCACCGTCGCCGTGGACGACGCCGGAACCATCGTGGGTTACGCGAGCTGGGATCGCGGTCCCGGCTACGACGCGAGCGGCCGGCTCACCGTCGACGACCTGATCGGGCTGACCCCGGAGGCGACCCGCACGCTGCTGGCGATGTTCGGCGGCTGGGCCAGCGTCGCGCCGACCACGGTGCTCCGGCTCGGCGCGACCGACCCGGCCTGGTCGCTGATCGCCCGGATCGACGCCAAGGTGCACACGGCGCAGCCCTGGATGGTGCGGGTCGTCGACGCGGCCGGGGCGGTCGCGGCGCGCGGCTGGCCGCGGCACCTGACCGGCGAGGTCGACCTGGACCTGGTCGACGACGTGTGCCCGTGGCAGCAGGGCCGGTGGCGGCTTTCCCTGTCCGGCGGCGAGGGCCGGCTGGAGGCCGGTGGCGCGGGCACGGTCCGGCTCAGCCCGCGCGGCCTGGCCGCCTGGTACGCCGGTGCCGCCACGCCGGAGCAGTTGCGCCGCACCGGCTTCCTGACCGGCGGCGACCCGGACACCGACGAGCTGCTGCGCACCGCGACCGCAGGTCCGCCGCCGACCCTGCACGACTACTTCTGACCTGCGGCCGCCACGCCGAACGCCGCACACACTAGGCAGACGCCCAGCTCGGGCCGTCGTCAGGTGGGGAAGGGCACCTTCTACATCGCGGAGCGATGTGAAGGTGCCCTTCCTTTCATGCGGAGCGGGTGCCCTCTGCTGCGGGGCGGCGGGGGCGGGCGAGGGAGAGGAGCAGGCCGCAGGCGGTGAGGGTCAGGCCCGCGTAGGCGGCGTAGGCGGGCAGGTCGGCGGGGATGCCGAGGTAGACGGTGATGCCGAGGATGCGGGACAGGCCCCAGGGGAGCAGGGCCAGCTGGTCGTTCCAGACGGTGAGGGCGCGTTCCAGGCCGATGGCGGCGACCAGGCCGCCGATCAGGCCCAGCGGCACGCCGATCGCGGCCAGGGTGAGGCCGACGGCGCGGCGGCGCAGCAGGCCGTACCGGTCGCGCAGGACGACGGCGGTGGCCACGAACAGCCAGCAGAACGCGGCGAACGCGACCGTGACGTAGACCGAGCGCTGGGTCGGCGAGGTCCAGAAGGCGAACCAGTACTTGCCCGGTCCGCGCCCGGCCAGCGCCGCCAGCAGCAGCACGCTACGCAGCAGGGCGACGCCGCCGATGACGGCCCACAGGTGGAACGGGTCCCGCCTGCCGACGACCAGCCGGGCCACGGCCGCGAACAGCAGCCAGCCGCCCAGCGTCACCAGCAGGTGCGCCGGGGCCGCGAACCAGGTGTACACGGCCCGGCTTGCCACCAGCACGAACGCGGGCACCAGCCAGACCAGCACCCGGTCCAGGCGTGCCGGCGGCGACTCCAGGCCCGCGACCCGCCACGGGCGCACCGCGCCGCGCAGCAGCGCCCGCGCGGCTCGACTGCCCCGGCCGCGCCCCCGCAGGCCGAGCAGGACCACGACCAGGATCAGCACCAGCAGCCCGCGGGCGGCCCAGGCCATCGCCGGGTCGCGGTCGGCCCGGACCGCGCCGAGGTCGGCGGCGGTGAAGTTGTACGCGGGCAGGTCCAGGTCACTGCCGTAGCGCTGGGTGTGCACGTCGCGGGCGCCGCGGTAGACGATCTCGGCTTCGCGCCAGCCGTCGTAGGCGGCCTGGTCGCCGGTGTCCAGCCACTGCGCGTGGCGCAGCACCATGGCACGGTAGGCGCCCAGCGTCTCGAACAGATTGACCTGGTAGTCGAGGGTGCGCGTGAACGACGTGCGCAGCCGCGGATCGCGCCAGGTCGCCGGGTCGGTCACCGCAACCAGGTCGCGCATGCGCCGGGCCAGCACAACGGCCTGCTCGCCGTCGGCGATCGCCTGGTCGACCCGGCCGCCGGTCACGGCGTAGATGCTGTCGAGGGCGGCCGAGTCGCCGGTGGCGATGTCCCACTCGAAGATCCACATCATCGGCGGCGGCTCCAGGCCCAGCGCCTTGACCGTGCGGTCCGCGTACGGCCCGATGTACAGCCCCTTGGTCAGCGCCTCCCGGGACAGCGCCATGGCCTGCCCGATCGCCGCGACCGTGGCCTGGTCGCCGGAGAACGTACGGTACGCCCAGTCGGCCGTCAGCTGCGCCGGATCGGCGTCGGGGTCCCAGGCCAGCCGTGCGACGGCGTACGTGTTGAGGTCGTACAGCTGCCAGAAGCCCGCGCGCAGGTAGAGCGACATCGGGCCGGCGCGCAGCGGGCCGCCGTCCTGCGTCCAGTTCCAGACGCCCTCGACCTTCGGGTTCGCGGCCAGGAACTCGCGCAGCGCCTGTCGGTGCAGCACGCCCAGGTCGTTGGGCAGCGAGCCGAAGCCCTCGAACTCCCGCCGCGCCTGGAACTCCACGATCCGGCGGTGCTCGCCCGCCAGCAGCGTCGTGTTGAGCGGCAGGTGGCTGTAGAAGTCGCCGAGGGTGTACTTGGTCGACACGATCAGGTGCGGGTCGTCGAACCCGCCCAGCACCTGCCGGTAGGAGTCGGGATTGGTGTGCAGGTCGCCGACCGCGCCGACCCCGACGGTCCAGGTCCGGAAGATGACCTCCCGGTCGGCCCGGCCCGCGGTGTCCAGCAGCGCCCGCAGCATCGCGCGCACCGCGGCGTCGGTGGTGACCGCGAGCTTCGACGAGTAGTCCCAGCCGTTCTGGGCGTACACCTCGCCGCCCTCGCCGATGCGCACCATCAGCCCGTCCACGAACGGCAGGCTCTCGAACAGTTCGACCAGGCCCGCCTGGTAGACGGCCCACAGCCGGGGGTCGGCGACGTCCAGCCCGCCCACGGTGCGCTGCAGGTACACCTCCAGCGGCGGCGACACCGCGAGCATGTCCGTGAGCAGGAAGACCTTCATGCCCATGTCCTCGGCGTACCGGAAGACCGGCCCGAACGCGGCGACCAGTGCCCTGGCCCGGTCGACGTGCGTGTCGCCCGCCGGGTACACGGCCCGGCCGTCGCCGACCTTGGCGAACGTGACGTACTCCAGGAAGCCCGGCACGACCACGCCGTTGTAGCCCTGCGCCGCGGAATGGTCCACGAACTGCCGGAACTGGTCGCCGATCCGCGCCACCGCCGCCGCGTCGACCCACGGGGCCTGTGGCAGCAGGGCCTCGCCGACCACGTCGGTGTTGAGGTTGTAGTCGTCGCCCGCGGCGAAGGCGGCGGCGTGCGGCTCGCGCCCGACCGAACCGGCGTCGGTCAGCCGCAGCCCGAGGCGCGGCGTGATCACCCGACCGTCGTCCCCGGCGGGGATGACGGCGACGCCCGAGCGGATGCGGTCCGCGACCCGGTAGAGGCCGTCCGCCGTCCCGGCGACGTCGGAGCCGTCGACGGCCAGTTCCGCGCCGCGCGCGGTGAGCCGGTAGGAGTCGGCCGCGGGTGCGAGGGTCGCCAGCACCCCGGCGCGCAGCGTGGTCGCACCGGCCGTCGCGGGTGTTCCTCCCGCGGGTGCCCCCGTCGCTGGTGTCCCGGTCGCGGCGGGCGCCGGCGTGCCGGGCAGCACAGGCATCCTGGTGATCGCCGGGCGGGGCAGGCCGCGGGAGGCGAGGGCGTCGCCGATCGTGTCGGCTGCCTTGGTCAGGCGCAGCAGGTCGGGCACGACGATGGTGGCCAGCGGCGGCGCGGGCACGGGCTCGCGCCGTGGTGCCGCGGCCGCGTCCTCGCGCGGGACGGCGGCCGCGGTGTGGCTCAGGCCGAGCGCGTCCCCGACGCCCCAGGCCACGCCCGCGCCGAGCAGCAGCAGGACGACCGCTGCGGCGAGCAGCGGATACGGTTTCCGGGCGCGGGGAACGTGAAACACGCTCGCATCGTAGTGCCCGCCGGGCCCGTGGTTTGATCACGATTTTCCAACGGAATCGCCCCGTCAGCGGCCGGCCGGTTGCGGCGGGGGCGGCCCGCTGACGCGGTCGCGTCCGGCCCGCTTGGCGTGGTAGAGCGCGTCGTCGGCCCGTTCGAACAGCTCTTCGCTGGTCCGGGCGTGCCAGGGGTAGCAGACGACGCCGATGCTGGTGGTCACCAGGACGGTGGCCGTCGCGTGCACGACCGGGCAGCGCGCGATCGCGGCCCGCAGCCGCCCGGCGACCGCCGTCGCGTCGCGGTGGCCGATGCCGGGCAGCAGCACGCCGAACTCCTCGCCGCCGAGCCGCGCCGCCACGTCCACCGCCCGCAACTCCCGCACCAGCAACGCCGCCACCGTGCGCAGCACCTGGTCGCCCGCGGGGTGGCCGTACCGGTCGTTGACCGACTTGAAGTGGTCCAGGTCCAGCATGAGCAGCGCCACGGGGGTGCCGGTGCGGTCGGCGTACGCCAGCGCGCCGGTCAGCCGCTCGGCGAAGGAGCGCCGGTTGTGCAGGCCGGTCAGCGGGTCACGGCCGGCGAGCTCGGTGAGCGTGGCCTTCTGCACGGCGATGCGGTCGGCCATCGTGTTGAACGCGCCTGCCAGCTCGCCCAGCTCGCCGCGGCTGCCGACGGCGGCCCGCGCGCTGCCGTCCCCTGCCGCCAGCAGGTCCGCGGCCCGGGTCAGCCGCCGCAGGTCCCGGACCAGTCCGTGCGAGAGCAGGAAGCCCAACGCCAGCGCGGCCGCCATGCCGGTCAGGCTCGCGGTGACGATGAGCCGGCGCGTCTCGCCCCCGGCGGCCAGCAGCTGCCGGTAGAGCGGGGTGTACTCCAGCAGCACCGCCCCGACGATCTTGTTCTGCGCGGCCCGCATGGGCACTGCCACCAGCTCGATCCCGGCGGGGAAGTCGGCGTTCAGTTCGCTGAACGCGCGCGGCATGCCGTCGCGCATGGTGGCGGCGACCTCGCCGCCGCGGTCCTCAGCGAACAGCTTGCCCTGGTTGGCCGGGATGGCGTCGGCGAGCACCCGCCGGTTCAGCCCGACGATCTCCAGGTCGCGGTTGCCGTCCCGGTTGACGCCGCTGACGTAGTGCTGCAGCTGCGACGGCTGCTGGTAGAGCAGGACCCGCCCCGGCCCGCTGGGCTGGGTGATCATGTGGGCGACCTGCTCGGCGACGTTCTCGGCCTCGATCTGGGCGGCGCGGCGGCTGGCCGTGTGCTGCTCCCGGATGGCGACCAGGCCGACGAGCGGCAGCAGGAGCGCGACCGCCAGAAACGCCACGGTCAGCCGCGGACCGACGTGGGCCAGGGGCGCCCGCAGCGCACCCGGTAGAGGCGCCGCCACTCGCCGATGGACCAGGCGAAGAAAGTTAATCATTTTCGACCGCTCCGGCGGCCGTCTCTGTCGGCACGCATCTCAGCTCCCATGACGGGACCTCAGGTCAGCGGCCTACTACTTTAGCTCTGCTAACTACCCGATAACAGGGCATCTCGGCCTCGACCGCGAGGCGGCCGGTCGAAAGGAAGGGCTTCGTCGGCTCGCGTCAGCGAGACGAGCAGCAGCTCGGCACAACGCTCCGCGTTGTAGAAGGTGCCCTTCCCGACAACTCTCCCTAGCCCACCAGCACCCGCTGCTCGACGGCCGCGACATCGTCCGCCAGGGCCGGCGCGGGCCGCAGCTCGTCGATGCGGACCAGCACCACGCCGCCGATGATCAGGGCGCCGCCGAGCAGCTGCACCGGCACCGGCAGCTCGCCCAGGAACAGCCAGGCGATTCCGACCGCGAACAGCACCTCGGTCAGCCCGACGAACGACGACAGCCGCGCGCCGAGGATCCGGGCCGCGCCGATGCCGGAGACGTACGAGATGACCGCGGCCACCAGCGACAGCCCCACGATCGGCACCAGCCAGCTCATCCGCTCACCGGCGAAGGTGACGTCACCGAAGGTCGCCCGCAGCGGCAGCGCGCCCAGCGCGCCCAGCGCCAGCAGCACCACCGCGCCGATCGCCATGCCGCTGCTGGCCATGGCCACCGACGGCAGCCGCTCGTCGACCCGCGCGCTGAGCACGAAGTACGCCGCCAGGCCGACCGCCGCGCCCAGGCCCCACAGCACGCCCACCGGGTCGAAGCCGCCGTCACCGGTCAGGTCGAGCACGAAGAACAGCCCCAGCATCGCCGCGGCCGACCCCGCCAGGGTCAGCGCACGCGGCCGCTGGCCGTGGCGCGCCCACATCCAGAACACGACGAGGATGATGCCCAGGTATTCCAGGAGCAGCGCGACACCGATGGGCAGGTAGCGGACGGCGTTGAAGAAACCGACCTGCGCCCCGGCGACGGCGAGCAGCCCGAAGACGCCGATCGAGCCGAGATTGGCGCGGAGCACGTGCCACTTGCCGCGCAGCGCGAGAACGGTCGGCACGGCCAGGATCAGGGCGGCGATGCCCACCCGGGCGGCGACCGCGGCCTCGGCCGACCAGCCCGCCTCGATCAGGGACCGGGCGAAGGTGCCGGAGGTGCCGAACGTCGCGGCCGACAGCAGGGCCAGACCGAGGCCGACACCGGCGGAGCGTTGGGTCTGCATGGAACTCACCTCGGAGACTGCCTTGAACGTCATGAGTAAAACAGGTTTATGCTGATGACAGTAGACCGGTGGGATGACAGGAGTCAAGATGCTTTTTGCCCATGACACCGAAGTCGCGCTGGTGGCCGCCGCCGCGCTGGTCAACACCACCGGCTCGGACGGCGAGAAGCTGCCCGACCTGGCCGCGCTCGACGACTTCTTCCGGGCGTACGGCTGGACCGGCGGCCGCGAGCACACCGAGGCCGAGCTGCGCGCGGTGCGGGCCCTGCGCCCGCGGCTGCGCCGCATCTGGGAGGCCGACGAGGACGAGGTCGTCGAGATAGTGAACGCGCTGCTGCGCGAGTCGAACGCGCTCCCCCAGCTGGTGAAGCACGACGAGTGGGACTACCACCTGCACGCCACGCCCGCCGACGCGCCGCTGGCCACCCGGATGGCGGTCGAGGCCGCGATGGCGCTGGTCGACGTCGTCCGCAGTGGCGAGCTCAGCCGGCTGCGCATCTGCGAGCACCCCGACTGCGGGGACGTCGTGGTGGACCTGTCCAAGAACCGGTCCAAGCGCTTCTGCGACGCCGGGTGCGGCAACCGCGCCGCCGTCACGGCGTACCGCGCCCGCAAGGCCGCCGCTCGCGGCTGACCTCAGGTGAGCAGATGGAACATCGCGATCAGCCCGATCACGACGATGAGGGCGCGCAGGGCGGCCGGGGGAAGTCGGCGCCCCCAGCGGCCGCCGATGAGGCCGCCGACGACCGAGCCCGCCGCGATCAGCAAGGCCGGCTGCCAGGCGACCATGCCCAACGCGATGAAGAGCACCGCGGCGACGCCGTTGACCAGCGCGGCCAGCAGGTTCTTGATGCCGTTGACCCATTGCAGGTCGGTGGAGAGCAGCACCCCGAGCAGGCCGAGCAGCAGCACGCCCTGGGCCGCGCCGAAGTAGCCGCCGTACACGCCCGCGCCGAACACGCCGAGCAGCAGCAGCGGGCCCACCCGCCGGTCACGGTCGGGGCGGCGGGTCGCCAGCGACCGGGCCAGCCGCGGCTGCAGGATCACCAGCACCAGGGCCAGGCCGATCAGCACCGGCACGATGGCCTTGAACGCGCCGGGCGGCAGCCACAGCAGCAGCACCGCCCCGAGCAGCGCGCCCAGCGTCGAGGCGGTGCCCAGGCGCAGCAGAAGCGGGCTTTGCCCGGCCAGCTCCCGGCGGTAGGCGTACGCCCCGGACAGCGAGCCGGGCACCAGGCCGACCGTGTTGGACACGTTCGCGACGACCGGCGGGTAACCCAGGGCCAGCAGCACCGGGAAGGTCACCAGCGTGCCGGAGCCCACCACCGCGTTGATCCCGCCCGCGGCCATGCCGGCCAGCAGCACCGCCGCGCCCTCGGCGACGGTCAGCGTCGTCTGCATCCTTGCCGCGCCTTCCCCGGGCCGGTCGACGCCGACAGGTCGCCGCCACCCGGATACTCATGATCCGATGACGCGAGCCTAGGCGGCCGGGCGACGGCCTCCGCCACGATGCGGCGAAGGTCACCGCGCCGATGTCGCCGGCAGGAAGGCCGGACCGCGTGCACGGTCAGGAGGCCCCATTACAGCTCAGCGGAAGCCGAACATCTGGGTCCAGTAGTAGCGGTAGGTGCCGCCGGTCGCCCGGCCCACGCCCATGGCCTTGTAGGAGCAGTTCAGGATGTTCGCCTTGTGGCCGGGCGAGTTCATCCACTGCTGCATGGTCGCCTTGGCGGTGGCGTTGCCCGCGGCGATGTTCTCCGCCGACGGCTGGTCGTAGCCTGCCGCCTTGGCCCGGTCCCAGGGGCTGACCCCGTCCGGGGTGGTATGCGAGAAGTAGTTGCGCTTGACCATGTCGGCGCTGTGCAGCCGGGCGGCCTTGTCCAGCTTCGGCTCGGCGCGCAGGGCGCCGCAGCCGGCGCTCTTGCGGGCCTGGTTGACCAGCGCCAGCATCTGCCCCTCCAGCCCCGACGGGGCGGCGGCTTTGGTGGGGCTGGGCCGCACCGACGCGGCAGCCGAGGGCGAGACCGAGGGGCTGGCGGCCGCTGACGGCGACGCCGACCCCGAGGCCGAGATCGAGGGCGACGCGGAGCCGGGGGCCGCGCCCGCCGCGGCGGCGGCAGCGGCGGTCCCGGCCCGGTCGGCGGCCGGGACCTCCAGAGCCAGCGGTACCAGCGCGTACACCCCGGTCGCGGCCAGCACGGTGGCCGCCGAACCGAGGGCCAGTTTGCCGGGCAGCCGCAGCCCTCGGGCACCCGCGGCGGCGATCGCGGCGGCGGGACTGGTCGGCGCCGAACCGCCCGGCACCGGTCCGTCGGTGAGCGCGAGCAGCGCGGCGAGCACGGCGTACGCGCCGTTGCGGGCCGACAGGCGGCGGCACCGGTCGCAGCCGCGCACGTGCCGGTCGACCTGTGAGCGCTCACGGGAGGTGAGCCGCCGGCTGCCGTGCACGATGGCGTCGAGCCCGGCGCAGCGGCCGTGGCGGCGGGCGATGAGCACGGTGCGCACCGCGCTGCCCAGCGCCGCCCGCGAGCGGTGGACCAGCACCGCGGCGTGGGCGGTGCCGACGCCGAGGACCTCGCCGATCTCGCGGCTGGACAGCTCCCAGCGCACGTTGAGTTCCAGCACCGCGCGCTGGCGCGGTTCGAGCCCGTGCGCGGCGGCCCAGACCAGCTCGTATGCCTCCCGCTGCTCGGCCGCCTGCTCGGGGTGGCGGCCCGGGGTGTCGTCGACCAGCAGCGCCGGATCGGGCAGGGGCGCGGGCGCGACCCGGGCCGCGGCCGACATCGCCCGCTTGTACGCGATGGAGAACAGCCAGGTCCGGATCGCCTCCGGGTCGCGCAGCTTGGCCAGGTCACGCCAGGCGACCAGGAACGTCTCCTGCACCACGTCCTCGGCGGTGTGCCGGTCGCCGACCTGCCGGGACACGAAACCGAGCAGACCCGGCCGGTACAGCCGGTAGAGCCGGTCGAAGGCCTCGCGGTCGCCTGCCGCGGCGGCCCTGGCGAGGGACGTGTCTGACCGCATGACTGCCTCCCGAGGTAGCGGTGTCACTGATAAGTCCCGCTACCGGTCGCGCCATTACACCCAACGCGAGATTTTCTGTCCACGCGAGCGGCGAGCCCGCTCGCGTGACGGAAATCGAGCCCGCCCGGTCGCGTCCCGTGACCGGACGGCCGCACCGAGCGGCGGACCTGCGGCGAGTTAAGAAGGGCACCTTCCACCACGCATGGCGATGTGCAGGTGCCCTTCCTTTCAGTAGACCGAGAGGTGGACGTGGTCGGTGTGGTCGGCGGAGGGGGAGTCGCCGCAGCTCGCGCCGGTCGGCGAATATCTGTGCCAGCCGCCGCCGGTGGCGGTCCAGACCTGGCAGAACCAGATGACGTACATGACCCCGAGTGCGCTGGCGTTCTTCACGAAGTACGCGGCGAGTTTGTTGCCGTAGGTGCGGTCGCCGCCGGCGGCCGTGCCGCCGAAGCCGCCCGCCGCGGCCGAGAAGTCGCAGGCACGACCCTTGGGGTGCTCGTACATGTCACCCGGACGCCAGCAGGACGTGTACCGCTTGAACCCGTCCTCGCGTGCCTGCTCGTAGGCGTGCAGCGTGCGCGGCGTGATGCAGGCGCTCGATGAGGGCCGGGTGGGGTCGTTGATGCTGCAGACTTCCTTGGGCCAGGTGCCGTCGGCGTTGCGCTTGGCCGGGATGGCCAGCGGCGAGTCCGGGTCGACCCAGCCGCGGGTGGCCTCGCCGCCCAGCGCGCTGAGCGCCTTGTCGGCCGCCTTGCGCAGTTTCGCCATCTCGGCGAGGTGCTTGGCCTGCTCCCGCACGGAGGCGTCGACGGCGGCCTTGGCGTTGTTGATCTCAGTGCGCACCTCGACCAGTTCGCCGATGCGGGCCTCGTCGCGGGCGGTCAGCTTCTCGAACGCCGCGGAGCGGGCCAGGAACTGGTCGGGCGAGTTCGCGTTCAGCATGACGCCGATGACCCCGAGCCGCCCGGACTTGTAGGCCTCGGCGGCGTACTTGGCGACCCCGGAACGCACGCGCGTGTACTTGTTCTCCGCCGCGAGCAGCGTCTGGTTCATGGAGGTCTGCTCTTTTTTCGCCTTGGCCAGCGCCGCCTCGGCCTCCAGGTACTGCCCGGCGGCGCTCTCCAGGTTCTGGCGCGCCTGAGCGACCTTGGTCGACGGGATCTCGTTGGGCTCGGCGTGAGCGGGCGTCCCGAACGTGGTGACCAGCAACACAGCGGCCACGAGCAGGGCGAACAGGGAGGCGGGGCGGGGGCGGCGCACCGGGGTGGGCACGTGCGGAATCCTTCCGTCGTCCGCCGCGCCGGACACGGGCACGCGGCGGCGGCCGCCAGGGGTGAGGGGAACTCTGTACGGGCGCGGCCGCCAGGCAGATTACCGCGCCGCGACGGCGCGGGAAAGTCTCCGAGGTCGCGGTACGTGACGGAGACGCCCGCGGGAGACGTCAAATCCGCTGGATCTCCAGGTCACGGAAGTAACGCATGCCGGAACGATCACCGAGAGTGATCGGCCCGTCGACAATGAAGCCGTTGCGCCGGAGCACGGCGGCCGAGGCGGGGTTGTCGAGCGTGGTCACGGCGGTGAGCCCGGTCAGCGCGTACGCACCGGCGGCCAGCGCGCAGACCTGCGCCACCATCGCCGTGGCCAGGCCCCTTCCGGCGGCGCTCGCGGCGATCCGATACCCCAGCTCGGCCCGGCCGTCGGCGACGTCGACCAGGTTGACCCGGCCCACGATCGCCCCGGACGCGTCGACCACGACGTGGAAGTGGTGCAGCCCGGCGGCCTGCTCGGCGAGGATCGCGGCGTGCCGCTGCGCGAAGTGCGCGAAGTAGTCGTCGCCCCGGTCGGCGATGCTCCGGGCGAACCAGGCCCGATTGGCGGTCTCGAACGCCAGCAGCGCCGGAGCGTGCGCGGCGGTCAGGCGCTGCAGTTCACCCATGCGCCGGGACGCTACCCGAGCGGCCCGCTGCCCCGCCCCGGGTTATCCGGACACACGAATGCCGGCGCCGGTCTCGGGGACCGGCGCCGGCATCGGCGATGTCGGGTCAGCGACCGCGCTTGGTGCGGACCTCGGCGAGCCGCTCGTTCAGGATCTCCTCGAGCTCCTCGATCGAGCGGCGCTCCAGCAGCATGTCCCAGTGGGTACGCGGGGGCTTGACCTTCTTCTGCTCCGGCTCGGTGCCGTCGACCAGCCGCGCCACGGCCCCGTCGAACTTGCACTCCCAGGTCGAAGGGACCTCGGCGTCCACGGCGAACGGCACCTCGAACCGGTGCCCGTTGACGCACGAGAACTCACGGGTCTGCCGGGGCGCGAACTCGGTGTTGCGGTCAGACTCGTAGCTGACGGCGCCAAGTCGGCTTCCCCGCAGCACGCGCTCGCCCATACCAGCTCCTCACAGTTGAAATGGCCTCTGGTGACGCAACGACGCGCACACCCGTCGTGTTTCCCCAGCGGCAGACGACAGTACGCGTCCGGCACCAGCGCGACAACCCGACACGTCAGGCCCCGGCGGCGTCCAGGCGCGCGGCCTGCTCGTCCGACAGCACCACGTCGAGTGCGGCGTGCGCCGTCTCATACTGCGCCAAGGTTCGCGGACCCACCAGTGGAATCGTCGTCGGCGAGGCTCGCAGCAGCCAGGCCAGCACCACCTGGTTCGGGGTGGCGCCCAACTCGGCGGCCACCTCGGCGACCGCGGCCAGCCGCGCCTGTGCGTCAGGGCCCTCGTAGTTCGCCATGGCCCAGTGCCCGTCCCGCTTGGCCGCCGAGTCGTAGACGCCCTTGAGGATCGGCGAGTACGCCACCAGCGAGAGGTCGTCGTGCTCACGCAGGTAGTCGAGCTGCTCGTCGTCCACGATGGAGGCCGAGTCCAGCCCCGCCTTCGGGCGTAGGTAGGTGTGCTGCTGCTGCAGGGCGACCGGGGCGGGCCAGCCGTTGGCCGCGCACAGTTGCCGGATCCGCTCCAGCCGCCACGTGCGTACGTTCGACCAGCCGATGTACCGGGCCTTGCCCGCGGCGACGATGCCGGCGAGCGCTTCGAGGGTCTCCTCCAGCGGGGTGGCCCGATCGTCGACGTGCACGTAGTAGAGGTCGACGTGGTCGGTGCGCAGCCGCCGCAGGCTGTCGTCGATGGCCTTGGTCAAGGTGCCCGCTCCGGCTCCCTCGAACCGGGTTCGGGCCAGCGGCCAGTCGGGCTGCCCGTCGCGCCACAGGCCATCCTGGTCGGTGACCATGGCGCTGCCCTTGGTGGCGAGGAAGACCCGGTCCCGGCGGCCGGGCAGCCATCGGCCGAGCAGTTCCTCGCTCTCCCCGCCGGGGCTGCCCTCCCGTGCCCACCAGCAGTAGCAGTTGGCGGTGTCGATGAAGTTGCCGCCGGCGTCGAGGAACCGGTCGAGCATCTCGACGGAGGTGGGCTCGTCGGTGCTGGTTCCCATGATCATCGCGCCGAGGGCGAGCTGGCTGACCTGCTGCCCGGTGCGCCCGAGTTCTACCGTCTTCATTCCTTCACGCTAGAAGCTGGAGCGCGCTCCAGGTCAAGCGGAAAACACGGCGCGGCGCCCTCGCCGAGCACGAGGGGGCCGCGCCGCTGATCGGGGCACGAGCGAGCGCAGCGAGCGAGTCGACAGGCTCGGAGATGCCGTTGACGAGCGCAGCGAGGAGACGGTCAGCTGGTCGGGAAGTTATCCGCGGTGCGGATGCGGTTGCGCATGAAGGTGCCGGACTCGGTCAGCACCGAGGTGCCCGCGTACTGGCTGCCGTTGCAGGTGCCCGGCTTGAACGCGGCGCTGCCCTCGTTCGCGTCGGAGTAGGTCCAGTTCGCGTACCCGATCTTGAGACGGTCGAGCATGTCCAGCCAGGCGGTGCTGCTGGACGCGTCGACCGCACCGCCGCCGGTGTAGGTGACCGTGCCGAACTCGGTGACGAAGATCGGCAGCGCGGCCGCCGCCCGCTCCACCTCGGCGCGGTAGTTGTCCTTGTGCGAGGCGGCGTAGAAGTGGAACGCGTACATGATGTTGGTCGCGTTGACCTTGTTGTTGATGATCTCGGTGGAGTTGCCGCCCTCCGAGACGCCCAGTGACGACCAGCCGCGGGTGCCGACGATGACCACCGCGTCCGGGTCGTTCGCCCGGATCACCGGGATGACCTGCTCGGCGTAGTTCTTGATGGTGGACCAGCTCACGCCGTTGGGCTCGTTGGTGATCTCGTAGATCACGTTGTTCTTGGCCGCGTGCCGCGCCGACACCGCGGCGAAAAAGGTCTTCGCCCGGTCCAGGTTGTACATCGGGTCACCCGGGGTCAGCGTGTGGAAGTCGATCATCGCGTACAGGCCGCGTTCGGTGGCCTCCTCGACGAGGTTGTTCACCTGGTTGGTGAACCCGGCCGGGTTGGTCTCGTAGCCCTGCTCCTGCACGTACATCGACACCCGCAGCAGGTCGGCCTGCCAGTCGCTCGCCAGCGCGTTCAGCGAGTTGTCGTTGTAGCAGTTGGCGAACCACTGGATGCCGTGCGTGCTCATGCCGCGCAGCTGGATCGGGCGGTTGAACCGGTTGCACAGGTTCACACCGCAGACGTGCAGCTGCCCGTTGATCGAGACGGGGGTCCCGCTCGGCTGGGACGGGCTCGGCGAGGGCGACACCGACGGCCGGGGCGACGCCGAGTTGCTCGGGGCCGGCGAGCTGGGAGTCGTGGAGCCCGTGCAGACGGTGCCGTTCAGGGTGAACGAGGTCGGCGTCCCGTTGGCGGTGGTCCAGCTGCCGTTGAAGCCGATGCCGGTGGAGGCGTTGGTGGCAAGCGTTCCGTTGTAGTCCATGCTCCTGGCGGTGACCGCCGCGCCGCTCTGGGTGTAGGTGGCCGACCAGCCCTGGGTCACCTGCTGGCCGTTCGGGAAGGTGAAGCCCAGCGTCCAGCCGTTGATCGGGTCGCCGAGGTTCTTGATGGTGATGTTGGCGGTGAAGCCGCCCTGCCACTGGTTGGTGGTGTACGTGACGGCGCAGCCGCTGGCGGCCATGGCGTTTACCGCGGGCAGCGCGATCGTCACGCCCATGGCGAGCGCGCCGATCGCGCCGGCCGCGATCAGGGCGCGCCGGGACGCGCGCGGGAGGAGTCTCATGACGAGCCTTTCGTCGGGATCGGGGTGGGCGCGCGCCGGAGTGTTCCCCGTCGGGCAACGGGGGGCCGCAAACGCCCTGGCCAGAGACCGGGAGCGCTCCCATCGAGCAGAGCTTAAGGCTCCGGTAATCCCTTCGCAACATATCCATCCATCGACGCCTCATATCGCCGCAGAGGCACTGAAACTTTCAGAAATGCGGCCCGTCGTGATCGGATGTACGGTCCGGCACGACGCAGGACGACGCGCATCCACGGGAGGAAACGCATGGGCAAGGTGCTCTGGCACATCACGATGTCGCTGGACGGCTTCGTCGCCGGACCGGGCGCGGACATGTCCTGGATGGCCGGATACGAGGGACCGAACCCCGCCGTCGACGAGGTGCTGTCCCGCATCGGCGCGGTCCTCATCGGCCACCGGACCTACTTCGGCCCCACCGGCGAAGGACCCACCGCCGAAGGCCGCGTGTACGGCGGCGCCTGGACCGGGCCGCAACTCGTCTACACCCGTGACGTCCCCGAGGACCCCCACCCCGAGTACATCTTCGTCGACGACCTGGCCGAGGCCGTCGCGACCGCCAAGGCCGCCGCGGGCGACGGATACGCGGTGCTGATCGGCGCGGCCATCGCCCAGGACTGCCTCGACGCGGGCCTGCTGGACGAGGTCCTCATCCACGTGGTCCCGACGCTGCTCGGCGACGGCACCCGCCTGTTCGACCGCCCCGGCGGCGACGGCACCCGCCTGGAACAACTCAGCGTGACCCACACTCCCACCTGCACCAACATCTGGCTCCGTGTCCCCCGCTGACCCCCCTTGATCATCCGACTTGCCCGGCACGTGTGCATATCTTGAGCCCGCTTTCGCCCACGTGCCCGGCAAGTCGGATGACCTTGGTGTGGCCCACGCCTCGCTCGGCGCTCGCACCGCGGCGCGGCGGGCACGGTCGCCCGGAAGGCCAGGTTCGCGATCTCACCCACGAGCAGGGCGAACACGAGCTACATTACGCAAACCAGGGCAATAGGGTGAACCACCTGAAAGGCCGGCGCTGCGGCGTGATGGGACGGCGAGCAAGATGAGTGAGGCTTCCGGAAGGTTCTCCCGCCGCACGGCGCTACGGGCGCTGGCAGCAGGGTCGTTCGTCGCGCTGCCGGGGCTGTCCGCGTGCAGCAGGTCCGCGCCGCCGGCCCCGCCCGCCGCCGGCCCGACGCTCAACCGCTACGGCACCACGCCGAACGACTACGCGCTGCTCAACCTCAAACCCGACACGTTCTACGCCTGGGAGGACGGCTTCCGCACCGCGGACACCAACACCGACCCCCGGACGTACGAGTGGTGGCACACCGAGCTGACCGGCGACGACGGCATCGTGGTCTCGTTCACGCTGAAGACCCGCCCGGGCGACGGCCTGACCGCCGAATCCGACCGGCGTCCGGCGGTGAACCTGCTGATCACCACGCCGTGGGGCAACGAGTTCAGCGTGTTCCAGACGTACAGCTGGGACGAGTTCGCCAGCGACAAGGACCGCTGCAACGTCAAGGTCGGCCCGTTCACGCTCACCGGCGACCTCAAGAGCTACCAACTGCGCGGCACCGCCAACGACATCACCCTCAACCTCGACCTGACCAGCACCGCGGCCCCGTTCCGGCCCGGCACCGGCCACGTCTACCTGGGCGGGCCCGACCAGTACCAGGCGTGGTTCGCCGCGGTGCCGTCGGGCAAGGCGCAGGGCCACATCGTGTTCTACAACGAGAAGCGCGAGTTCATCGGCACCGGCTACCACGACCACACCTGGGGCAACCTGCCACTGCCGCAGTTCGTGGACCGCTGGCGCACCGGCATGGGCGTCGCCGACCGCTACTCGGTGCTCGCCCGCGACATCCACCTGCGCGGCAAGTACGACTCGACGGACCTGACGGTGCTGCTCATCGACGACACCGAGGCGGGCAAACGGCTGGTGGCGGCGTACAACGACGACACGCTCAACGCCACCGAGATGCAGACCGGCGAGGACGACGACTTCGCCGAGGTGCAGTGGAACTACACCGGCGAGAACTCGGCGATCGTGACGATGTCGGCGACCGACCGGATGGTGCCCGGACGGCCGTACGTCAACCAGACCGGCTCGGTGCTGCCCGCCTCCCGCGAGAAGGCCCCGCGCAAGCGCTGGTACATCCGCAACGAGGCCGAGATCGCGCTGAGCCTGGGCACGATGGGCCCCGGCTACCGGGTCACCGGCAAGGGCACCCTCGACAACGCCCAGTTCGGGCTGCTGTCGGGCCAGCAGCAGACCCCGAAGCCGAAGCCCTCCTGAACCCGCTGCCGACGCATCCGCGTAAGGAAGGGCACCTTCACATCGCCATGCGTTGTGGAAGGTGCCCTTCCTTACCGGGGCGCGGTGATAGACACTGTCTACGCGGTCTGGTAGACAGTGTCTATGCCGGATCAGGACAGCACGCTGCGCGCCCGCCTGGTCGAGGTGGGCGTTGACCTGCTCACGCGCGAAGGGCCGGGCTCGCTGACGCTGCGCGAGATCGCCCGGCGGGCCGGGGTCTCGCACGGCGCGCCGCGCCGCTACTTCCCCAGCCACCTGTCCCTGCTGTCCGCCATCGCCCAGGTCGGCTACCACGACCTCGGCGGGCGCATCGCCGGGCTGCGCGCGCACGCCGACCCCCGCGCCGGCCTGCTCGACCTGGGCCGCGCCTACCTCGACTTCGCCCGCACCCAGCGTGGCATGTTCGAGCTGATGTTCCGCCACGAGCTGCTGCGCGGCAACCAGATCGGGCTGCGCGACGCCAGCCGCCAGCTGTTCGGCGTGCTCGTCGACCTGGTCACCCGCGCCCGGCACGGCCTGACCGGACCCGACCCCGTCGTCGTCGCCGGGGCGCTGTGGGCCAACCTGCACGGCATCGCCCAGCTGTGGCTGTGGGGCAGCCTGCAGATGACGGTGCAGACCGACGACGTCGACCCGCTGCTGCGCGCCGCGCTGGACGCCCACCTGGGCCCGGCCTGACCACCGGAGGACACTTGTCGATCCAGTCCATCACCAGGATGATCCTCACGCCGCTGTCGCAGGTGGCGTTCCGGCCGAGCGTCGAAGGCCGCGAGCACGTACCGCTGGACGGCCCGGTCATCCTGGCCGCGAACCATCTGTCGTTCCTGGACAGTTTCATCATCCCGCTGATGACACCGCGTCCGGTCGCGTTCCTGGCCAAGGCGGAGTATTTCACCGGCACCGGGTTCAAGGGCCGCCTCGTCCGCGAGCTGATGACCGGGCTGGAAGCCATCCCGGTGCGGCGCGGCGGGCACCGGGCCGCCCAGGAGTCCCTGGAGCTGGCGCTCGGCGTGCTCGAACGCGGCGGCGCGTTCGGCATCCACCCCGAGGGCAGCCGCTCGCGCGACGGCCGCCTCTACCGCGGCCGCACCGGCGTGGCCTGGCTCGCGCTGGCCTCAGGCGCGCCGGTGGTGCCGGTCGCGGTGCTCGGCACCGACCGCATCCAGCCGGTCGGGGCGACACTCCCCCGGCCCGGCCGGGTCACCATCCGCTTCGGCGCGCCGCTGCGCTTCACCCCGCAGCCCGGCATCAGCGTCGGCCGGGCCCGCCGCCAGGCCACCGACGACATCATGGCCGCCATCCAGGCCCTGTCCGGCCAGGAGACCGCCGACGACTTCAACGACCTGTCGCTGAACCCGTAGGCGCGCCCGTGACCCGGATGCCGGGAAACCGGGTCGCGCCGGTGGCCGTGGCGCGGGCATGCTCGGCAGGACCGGCCGGTCCGCCTGTTCATGCCGGCGCCTGACGCTCAGGCGCCCTCCTCGCACCAGGCGAGTCCGCCCGGACATCCCTTCAGCGAGTGCGCCACGTACTTGCGCGCGTTCGTGTCGACGACGGCCGCGGTGCGGAAGGGCCGGCCGTGGTCGTCGATGACCAGGGTTCCGCTGCGTCCCGCGCTCGTCCAGCGCAGGCGCAGCCGCCAGGTGCAGTCGCAGCGGCCGGGCTCGGCGGTGATGACGAAGATCTCCGGGTCGGACTCGGAGACGCTGAACGGGAACGACACCGCCGGGATCTCCTTGCCCGCCGCGTCCGTCCCCGGCACCGGGACCGGCCGCGGGTTGGCGTCGTCGAGACCCACCTTGAACAGCCGGGGAGACTCGTTGGCACCACAGCCGGAGTCGGGGTAGTACAGCCGTGTCGCCTCGATCGCCGGGCCGCGCTCGACCACCTCGATGGTCAGGTCCTGCAGCACCACGGTCTTGGACGTGCTGCCCTGCAGCGTGAGCAGGATGCGCCCCTCGGAGGGGATCGCCTCGACCCGCTGCATCCACTCGGCGACCTCGTCATCGGCCGGCGGCAGGCGCGACTCGGGATCCATCACCCGGTGTGGGCTGGACAGCTCGCCCGGATCGGCGTTCACCACGTACGCCTTGCAGTAGTCGCCGCGGGAGAGCACGTCGAGGCTGAACGGCAGTTCGTCGGCGGCGGCCGAGGTCGGCGGGGTGCCGCCGGGGGTGTCCGCGCTCGGGGTGAGGTACGCCAGCGCCACGCCGCTGATCACCGACACGACCACCGCCGAGGCGACGCCGCCGAGCCAGTTGCGCAGCACCCGGTGCCGCCGCCACCAGCCCATGGCCGGGCGGGCGGGCGCGACCGGCGTGGGCCGTTGCGAAGGATCGAGTGGCAGCGTCACGTCGCTCCCCAGTCCGGTGTGGAGGCAGTACCGGACGAAGACGCTACTGAATGTCCGCACCCGGTCGCAGCGCCGCCACGGCCAGTGTTGCCCGGCCGATCGACCGACACTGGCCCACCGCGCACGAGCGGCGCGACCCGAATCAAGGTCGCGCCACTCGACTCGCCCGCGAGATCGCCCGAGAACCGCCAAGATCGCGACGATCTTGCGGGCGGGTCAGCTCAGGGTCGAGGCGTCGGGGAGCGGGGCGTCGGCCCAGCGGGCGTCGAGCAGGACCATCCAGCTCGACAGTCGGCCGCGGACCCAGGTTTCGCTGCCCAGGGCCTTGCCGGACTGCGGGTCGACGATCAGGCGGGTCTGCGCCTTGGTGAAGTCGCCCTGCCGGGTCACCGCGATCGCGACGCCGGTGCGCCCGCGCTGGTCGGTGACCCGGCCGAGCGAGGTCACCCCGGGCAGCTCCGCCAGCATCCGGTACGCCGCCCCGCGCACCCGCGGGCTGACGGGCAGGTCGATGACGAGCCCCAAACCGGCGTAGAAGAGGAACTCCTGGGCGCTTTCCGCCTCCCCGTCGTTGACGTCGTGCCAGCGGAGGAGTTCCCGCTTGAGCTGAGCCGGGTCGGTCGGCAGCGCGGCCAGTTCCCGCACCGAACGCGGCATTCCGGCGAGCAGGAAGTTGTTCGCCGCGGTGTGCCCCTGCATCGGGCGGGGAGCCCAGGACCCGTCGGCGCGGCGCATGTAGGCGCTCGACGGCAGGCCCTCCACCGCGGCCAGCCACATCTGGTCCTGGCTGCGCCGGGAGCCCTCACCGTGCTCGGAGTGCAGCACCCAGTAGTCGCCGTCGGAGGCGGCCACGGTTTCACTGACCAAGGCGGCGGCCAGCAGCACACCGCCCGCGTCGGTGGGCGGCTCGGCGGAGGCGCTGGCAGCCGGGGCGCCGGTGGGCTGCTGGGTGACCGCCGGGACCGTCCCGGACGCGTTGTTCAGCAGGATCGCGCCGGTCACGGCCAGCGCGACGGCGGGCAGGCCCACGGCGAGCACGAGGCGGCCGACCGGCCGGCGGGCGGTGCGGGACACGGTCTCCTCCTGGGGGTACGACATGATCGTCATCGGGTCGGCGGGTGGTGTGGTCGGGTCGAGGCTGTTCGGGCGGGCCGCGGTCAGGGCCCGCAGTGTGTCGCGGTGACTCATCGGGAGTACTCCTGGGCGGTGAGGCGGACAGGGCGGCGGCGGTCGACCGGCGCGGTATCGGTCATGGCCTGTTCCAGGCGTTTGCGGGCCCGGTGCAGGCGGACGAAGAAGGCCGCGGACGAACAGCCGATTACCCGGGCGGCGTCCCTGGCGGACAGGCCCTGCCAGGCGGTCAGCGTCAGCGCCTCCCGGTCGTCCTCGCCCAGTCCCGCGAGCGCGGCCAGCATCGCCGCGCGGTCGGCGACGCCGTCGGCCACATCGGCGTCGGCCTCCACGACCCAGGCACGTAGTTCCATGGCCAGGCTCGCTTGGCGTACGTCGTCGCGGAAGCGTTCCCGGACCACGTTGCGGGCCACGCCCAGCAGCCACGGCAGCGGCCCCTCGGGCACGGCCTCCAGCCTGCGCCAGGCCACCAGAAAGGTGTCGGCGACGACGTCGTCGGCCAGGGTGCGTCCGGCGCGGCTCACCGCGTACGCGTACACCTGGCGATGATGTCGGTGGTAGATGGCGGTGAACCGCCTGCTCGGCTCGTCATGGGTCACTGGCTCCTTCTCCTTCGCCGTGAAGGTGTTCCGTCACCAGGTAGTGCGCCCAGGAGCCCGATTCTTACCGCGGCGCCGGCGGAGTTCTGAACGGGTTCGGCGGCAGCTCGGGTCGCGGCGGCCGCCGCATGCCGCTGTCGAGGATCGCCACCTCGACCCGGGCCTGCCCCTGGCCCACCAGCCAGCCGGCGTACCCGGCCCCGACGTAGGCGGCACCGGCCAGGACCGCCACCGCCGTGAGCTGGGCGGCCAGTTTCCAGCCGCGCTGCCACTCCCACCAAGCCGACATCGTCTTCACAGCTGCGAGAGCACCTCCTGCCCGATCGCGACGACGACCTGCCCTGCGGCCGCGGGCGCGACGTCCCCGTTCGGGAGGTACCGGATCCACACGGCATACGAGCCGTGCCGGATCTGCAGCAGCCGGTCGCCGGCCAGCACGGCCTCGTCGCCGAGCGGCACCTGCCGCACGTCGCCGACCCACCCGTGCAGCAGTTCCAGGTTCGCCGAAGGGCTGTCGCCGCCGGCCCGGCCCACCCGGGTCACGCCGATCCACAGCTCGCCCGAGCCGCCGCGCACGGTGCAAGTCGCGCCCAGAAATCCCGACTCGGTCCGGTCGTTGCCGTCCTGGACCAGGTCACGATCGGGCAGGGCGATGTCCAGCAGTTCCGGCCGCAGCATGGGGCAGACGGCTTGCGGGCCCGGTTCCGGGGTGTAGGTGACGTGCAGCGCGGTCCAGCCGCCCTGTCCCAGCAGGACTGCGGCCAGCAGCAGGAACAGGTATCTGCGGCCGTTGCGGCGACGGCGGGCGACGGCTCCCGGCAGTTCGGCGAACGGATCGTCGTCGGGACCGCGGACCACCGCCACGCTGGGACCCCGACCAAGATTCACGCCGGACAAGGTAGCAACCCGCGCCACCCGCCGGCGGCACGGCATCGCCATCCGCGCAGCTCGGGGTATGCGAAAACGGCTCCGCCCACGCTGCCGGCAGCGTGGGCGGAGCCGCCGACACGCTCAGACGCCGAAAGCCTCGCAGCGCGTGCCGGAGTTGACGTTGTTGCCGCGTCCCGCGTGGGCGGTGTCCGTGCCCGCGCCGCAGTCCACGACGTCGTTGCCGCTGCCGGTGGTGACGGCGTCGTCCCCGGCCGCGCTGTTGACGGTGTTGTTGCCGTCGCCCGCCTCGACCCGGTCGTCGCCGCCCGCGGCGTTGACCACGTCGTTGCCCGAGCCGGTGCGTACGACGTCGCCGCCCTCACCCGTGCCGACCACGTTGTTGCCGCCGCCGGCGTCCACCCGGTCGTCGCCGCTCGTGGTGGTGACCACGTCGTTGCCGGTGCCGGTGACGACGCAGTCACCGCCGCCGTTGCCGTTCACGACGTCGTTGCCGCCCTTGCCGAGGATCAGGTCGGCACCCTCGGTGCCGCTGATCGTCTCGTTGCGGGTAGAGCCGACGAGCACGTTCTGCACGGCGGCGCACAGGTCCTGCGGCACGCCCGCCGCGGCGACGGTGACGCCGCCGGTCGACCGGATGCCGAGCAGGGCCGCCAGCCCCGACTTGACCGTGACCTCCGGATAGGAGACCCAGCCGCCGGCCGCGACCGTCACCGTGACCGCTGTTCCCTGCACGGCCACCGTCGCGACCGCCGGCTCACCGCCGAGGACTGTGACGGAGCCGGTGCCGCCGAGCACGTACGCACCCTCGCCGAGCGCGATCGCCGCGGTGCCCCCGTCGAGCGCGACCCGGGCCGGGGCGGTGCCCGCGCCGACGGTCACCAGCACACCGCCCGCCGTGTCCGCGATCGACACGGACCGCCCCGCCCGGTCCAGGATCCGGCCGGAGGTGCCGTCGTCGTCGGAGAACGTCCCGTTGCCCGGGTCGGCGGGCAGCGGGTCGGCGTCGTCGGCGATGCCGTCGTCGTCGGCGTCGAGGTCGGTGCAGGGCAGGGTGCCCCCGCGCAGCGCGTGACCGGCGTCGTTGCTGTCGTCGGACCAGTACACCGGCTTGCGTCCGGCGACGCACGCGGACTGCGGGGCAATGGCGAAGCCCTCGTTGTTGAAGTTCGGCATCCCGGCCGGGCGCTCGTACACCGCACCGACCGCGAACCGGCCCGACGCGTCGACGCCGAGGGTCGCGGTGCGGCCCTGGCAGGTGTCGTCGCAGACCGCCCACAAATGCCCGGTCTCCGGCTCGAACACCAGGTCCATCACCGCCGGGAAGCCGCTCGCGAACGCCGCGACCCGGGTGTACGCGCCGCTGCCCTGGTCCAGTGCGTACGCGTAGACCTGACCGTTGGCCTCCAGGCCCACCAGGAACAGGCCGTCGCCGTGGCCGGGGTAGGCGGCCGGGTCGTAGGCCTTGCCGGTGCGCTCGTCGGCGAAGCCGTGCGCGGTCAGGTAGGCGTCCGAAATCCAGGTGATGCCCTCGATGCCGCTGTTCGCGGCGACCGGCGGCAGGTCTGCCGTGAGGTCCCAGGCCATCGTGGCGTTCAGCGCCGTCCCGGCGGCCGCCGGGTCGAAGCGCACGATGCGCGGGCGGCTGACGCCGCTGTCGGCGTTGTTGCGCTCGGTCGACACGAACACGCCGCCGGACGGCCCGGCCGCGGTCAGCGTGACGCCCTCGGCGTCGAGGTCACCGGTGCCGTCGGCGTAGTGCAGCGCCTTGCCCGCGGCCCAGCCGCCGGCCGGGTCCGGGGTCCAGGCCGCGCCGTCGCGCACCAGCCGGTAGAGCGTGCCCGGCCCGTTCTTGACGGCCCACAGCACACCCTGGTCCTGGTACGCCAGCCCGCTCATGTTGCCGCCGAACAGGTTCGCCGCGTCGGCCGTGGTCACCTCGGCCCCACCGGGCCACACGGCCGCGGGGACCTGCCCGGGGCAGGCGTTGCCCGCGCCCTTGGTCGGCGCGGTCGTCGCCGCGAAGTCACCGGTGCCGTCCGGGCAGCGGCCGTAGGTGGTCGCCGCGTGCGCGGTCCAGGTGTAGGCGTCGACCAGCGTCGCCCCGTCGGCCTGGAACAGCCGCGCCGAGTCCGCGCCGCCCAGCCCGAACGCCGTCTCGACGTCGAGGGCCAGGAACGCGCCCGAGGCCACGGTCGTGCCGGCCGGGATCGCGTACACATGCGTGTCGTCGTTGTCCTTGACCAGCCAACCCGACACGTCCACGGTGCTCACGCCGTTGTTGACGATCTCCACCCAGTCGCCGGGCGTGCCGGCGTTCGACTCCACCTCGTTGATCCGCACCGGCGCGCCGCAGTCGTTGGCCGCGCCGCGCGTCGAGGACGTGGTGGTCGTGAACGCCCCCGTGCCGTTCGGGCACCGGCCGTACGTGGTCGCCGCGTGCGCGGTCCAGCTGTAGGTGTCCACCAGCGTCGTGCCGTCGGACAGGTACAGCCGCGCCGAGTCCGCGCTGCCCAGGCCGAACGCGGGCTCGGTGTCCAGGGCCAGGAACGCGCCCGGGGCGAGGGTGCTGCCCGCCGCGACGGTCACCGTGTGGGTGTCGTCGTTGTCGCGGAACACCCAGCCGGACACGTCCACGGCCGTCGCGCCGGTGTTCACCAGTTCCACCCAGTCGCCGGGGGTGCCGCCGTTGGACTCGACCTCGTTGATCCGCACCGCCGCCGCGGCGGTCCCGCAGTCGTTGGCCGCGCCCCTGGTCGAGGTGTTGGTCGCGACGAACGCGCCGCTGCCGTCGGGGCAGCGCCCGTACGTGGTCGCGGCGTGCGCGGTCCAGGTGTAGGAGTCGACGAGCGTGGACCCGTCGGCCTGGAACAGCCGCGCCGAGTCCGCGCCGCCGAGCCCGAAGGACACCTCGACGTCCACGGCCACGAACCCGCGACCGGCGATGACGGTGCCGGCCGGGATCGCGTACGCGTGCGTGTCGTCGTTGTCCTTCACCACCCAGCCGGACACGTCGACCGCGGCGGAACCGGTGTTGACCAGCTCTACCCAGTCGCCCGGGGTGCCGCCGTTCGACTCCACCTCGTTGATCTTCACGGCGGTCGCGTTCGGAGCCGAGCAGTCGTTGGCCGCGGCCCGCGTCGAGGTCGTCGTCGTGGCGAACGCCCCGCTGCCGTCCGGGCAGCGACCGTAGGTCGTGCTCGCGTGGCTCGTCCAGGAGTGGCTGTCGACGAGGGTGCCGTGCGCGGCGAACAGGCGGGCCGAGTCGGCGGCGCCCAGGCCGAACACCGGGTCCACGTCGACGGCCAGATAGCCGCCCGCGGCGAGCAGCGTGCCCGCGGGCAGGACGAAGGCATGCGTGTCGTCGTTGTCCTTGACCGTCCAGCCGGACACGTCGACGTCGGCGGAACCGGTGTTGACCAGCTCCACCCAGTCGCCGGGCGAGCCGCCGTTCGACTCGATCTCGTTGATCCGCACCGACGCCGCTTCCTGCGCCGACACCGGCGTACCGGGGATCAGCAGAGCGGCGGCGCAGAGCGCGGCGAAGGCCAGCCGCGTTCTTGTTTGCCGAGGTGTACGCACGTTGGGTCCTTGTCGCGGAGGCGGTGAGGGCACGCGGAGCAGCGCTCCTCGCCGCAGCCTCCGGCACACCGGCGACCGCCAGTTGAACACGCGGCGAACACCAGCGCCGACCCTCCGAGGAATGCCGGGCCGTCCCCCTGCACATCAGCCCTCCGGCTGATCCGCGGCCGCAACAGGCCGATCGCCAACATGCTCAGTGGGGTTGGTGCAACGCCCCAGCACAACACGGGCCGCATCGGGGGCCGGCCCCAAGGTATAGTAGAAGCTATACTGCCTCCCATGCCGGACACGGAGTGGGAGATCTACCTCGTTGACGAGGTACGAGACTGGATCGCGGCACTGGACGACGCGACTCTCGCCCGCGTGGTGCAGGCCATCGACGCACTCGCCGAATCCGGCCCCGGGCTGGGCCGCCCGCTGGTGGACACGATCCACGGCTCGACCCTCGCCAACCTGAAGGAGCTGCGACCGGGGACAGTGCGCATCCTGTTCGCCTTCGACCCGTGGCGTTCGAGCATCCTGCTGGTCGCCGGCGACAAATCCGGCCAGTGGAACGCCTGGTATCGCGAAGCCATACCGCTGGCGGAGCACCGCTACGAGATCTATCTGAAAGAACGCACCGAACAGGAACGAGGCCAACGGTGACCGAATACAGCCGATGGAGCGAGGTCCGCGCCGAGCATGTCGAGCGCGCCGGGGGCGAGGAAGCGATACAGGCCGGTAAGCAGGAGCTGCTCAACGAGGTGCTCGGACACCGCCTCGCCGAGCTGCGCCGCGCCCGCGGGCTGACTCAGCAGCAGGTTGCCGACCGGATGGGCGTCACCAAGGGTCGCGTCTCGCAGATCGAGCAGGGCCACATCTCCGGGCAGGAAGTCCTTGCGCGATTCGCAACAGCCCTGGGCGGGCGGCTGCACCAGGCGATCTACTTCGACAACGGAGACATCGCCGCGGTCGCCTGACCAGCCCACTGACCAACTGAGACCCATTCCGTCTTCTCGCTCACCCCTGCGCATCAGTGCGGGCGCATCCCTCACCTTGATCGTTCGACTTGCCCGGCAACTGGGCGTAAGGCGGGTCAAGATACGCACAGGTGCCGGGCAACTCGAACGATCTCGGGCTACACGCGCCGGGACTACCAGCCGACGGCGGCGGCTTGTGGATTCTTGGGTCATACTCGTAAGCACCGGCTCGCAGCGAGGGGCAGGAGCCAGCCGTGACTGTCGCGTCCGACCGAGAGAAGATCGCCGAACTGCTCTCCTCCGTGGAGGAGCTGGAGGACATCGCCCGCACGCTCGACGACGACCGGCGCGCGCGGCTGCTCCGCGTCGCCCGGCAGTGGCTGGCCACCTGCGAACCGATCCGGCCGGTGATCGCGGCCGAGCTGCTCGACCTCAGCGAGCCGACGGTACGGGAATGGGCCCGCGCCGGCGTCTTCGCGATCGTGCAGGTCAACGGGCAGCCGCGACTGGAACCGCGCCGCTTCCATGAGGTATGGCACCTGGTCAAAGACCTGCGCCGGGCCGGGCAGACCCGAGGGCTGCTCGACGCCGTATGGCGCTACCTGGAGGACACCGCGCTGCTGGAACGCGACGACCTCCGGGAGAGCCTCGCGCAGATGCAGCGCGGCGAGGGCAAGGCCATCGACGTCCACGAGCTGCTCGCGCGTACGCGGCAGAGCCCGGCCTAGGCAGGTCACGTGCCCGTCACCCTCGACTGGACCCCCCGCGCCGAGCAGCAGTTCGACGGCCTGCGCAGCCGCCAGCAGCAGCAGGTCGCACAGTTCCTGCGCCACCTCGAAGCGGAGGGCTGCGCGGCGCTCGGCTACCGCCTCACCGGCGGGGCCCCGCTCGACCACCTGTGCGTGAAGCACGTCGGCGACCTGCGCATCGTGGTCGCGTTCCGGTCCGGCAGGCAGGCATGCGTGCTCCTGATCGGACGGCACGACGAGGCCGACCCGGGTGCCGACGTGTACGCGGCGCTGTACGAACTCGCCGGGGTCAAGCCGCCGACGGACCCGCGTACCAAGCCGCCCTGCTGCGGCGACGGCGGGCTGCCGCCGGAGATCGGCGCGGCCGTCGACGAGCTCGCCGACCGGGCGATCCGGATCCGCCGCACCCGGCGCGGCGAAGGCAGGACGGGCTAGTGTGCTGCGCCGGAAATCCGTTGTAGATATCTGGCGAGGGAGTCGAGGATTTCCTCGGCAGACTTTCTCCATACGAATGGCTGCGGGTTGG
>NZ_JBEZEB010000024.1:0-123840 GCF_040648615.1 Catellatospora sp. NPDC049111
TGCTGCGGATCCGGAACGACAACTGAGCGCGCTTTTTCGATTTGAACCTGGGGAACCCGACCCGGCGGCCTTTACGGTCGCCGGTCCGCGATGCCTTGTACGCGGCCAGCCCACGACCGAGGTCGACCGCGGCCTCCTCGAACACCTGCTGACACACCTCGGCCCGCCACGCCAGCCCCGTGGTGGTGCCGTCGGCGGCGGCCACCAGCACCCGGCCCGCCGCAGCCGAAGCCTTCCACGCGTTGAACGCGTTGATCAGGTCGAAACCCGACCACGGCACCTTGCCGACCGTCCCACGGCGCTTGCCGTCCAGGGCCTGCTTGACCAGCCGAAGGCACTGGTTGAATCCGAACCGGGCCGCACCCGCATGCCGACGCAGCACCAACTCCTGCTCGACGGTCGGGTCCAGACAGAACCGGAACGTGGTGAAACGGGCCACGGCAGCACCCTGCCACACCCCACCGACAAACACCCACGACCAGGAACCCCAACACAGCTTCGCCCGGAAACGCGTGACGACCGACACCGCCAATCACTTATGAAACACGCCGTAGGCCGCGACCGGGCTCCGGGCGTGTTCGCCGAACCGGTCGCGGCCGCGAGGGCGTGCGCTGGTCAGAGGTGCTGTTTGTCGTCGCGGTCGATCGCCGAGCTGTCCCGTACCTGCAGGTAGGGCTCGCTGTCGGCGGGGTGGCCTGCGGCGATGGCGCGCTGGCGTTCGAGTTCGGCGTCGAGTTCGGCTCCGAACAGGATCGCCAGATTCGAGATCCACAGCCAGACCAGGAACACGATGATGCCGCCGAGGCTGCCGTAGGTCTCGGCGTACGAGCCGAAGTGGGTCACGTAGAAGCCGAAGCCCACCGACGCGGCGATCCACAGCACGACGGCGACCAGGCCGCCGGGGCTGATCCACCGGAAGCCGCCCTGCCGCGCGTTGGGCGACGCCCAGTACAGGATCGCGAACAGCAGCGCGATGAGCGCGACCAGCAGCGGCCACTTGCCGATCTGCCAGGCCGTCACCATCGGCCCGGACAGGCCGAGCACCCGGCCGAGAGCCTCGGCCAGCCGCCCGCTCACCACGACTATGAGCACGCTCGCGACCAGCAGCACCCCCGTCGCCAGGGTCACCGCGAGCCGGATCGGCAGCCGCTTCCACAGCGGCCGGCCCTCGGGCACGTCGTAGATCGCGTTGGACGCCTGCATGAACGCGTCCACGTAACCCGATGCCGACCACATGGCCACCACCAGGCCGATGATCGCGGCCACCCCCGCCTTGCTGTCGTCGGCCTGCACGTTGTCCAGCGCGGCGGTGAAGACCTCGCGCACCGCGGTCGGCATGATCGGTGTGACGTCGTCGAGCACGTCGTCGACCAGCCGGTCGTCGAACAGGCCGACGGCCGCGGCCAGCACCAGGATGCCGGGGAACAGCGACAGCACCCCGTAGTAGGTCAGGGCGGCGGCCCACACCTGCAGGCTGTCGGTGTCGAACTCCTTGGCGGTCCGGCGCAGCACCTGCCACCAGGCCCGCAGGCTGAGCTGGGTGGGACTGCGCGGGCCGGCGTCCGGCGGTGGCGCGGGCACGGCGTTCGCCGGGTGGGGATCTTCGGAGGTCATGCCCCTGCCATACCGCCGCCGGCGCCGCCGCTAACGCGCCCGCGGCGCGCCCGACGCGGGTGTGCGCGGCTCGGGTCTTCGTCGTTTGCCGCGCGGTCGGCCGGGTACCCGACTCACGAAATCCCACCCTGCCGAACCGCCCCGCGGCAACGGCCCCCACCGGGCTGCGCGTGGCGGTTCGACAGGTGTCGCCACAGGAGGAAACGCCATGCGGATGAGGCAGTCGGACCCGGTCGTCGCCGAGCGGGTGCACCCGTGAGCGGGGCGGCGTCGCCGTCGGGCGAGGACATGCCGGTGCGCAGCCGCTGGCGGCCGAGCCGGCTGCTGGAGTACTACGCGATCGCGGTGGTGTGGCTGCGGTGGGTCGTGGTGGCGCTGTGGATCGCCGCCGTGGCGGCGTCGGTGCTGTACCTGCCCGCCATCGGTCACGGCGGCAGCGATCTGGGGCAGCTCGTGGCCACCGACAACGCCGCCGTGCGCAGCGAGGTCCGCTCCTTCGAGAAGTTCGGGTTCCCACTACTGAGCCGGGTCTCCGTGGTGCAGCGCAACCCCGACGGCCTGCCGCTGACGGTCCAGGCCGAAGCCGTCGCCCGCGCCCGCGCCGTGACCCAGGGCGAATACCCCGACGCCGCGCCCATCCTCGGCGCGGTGCCGGTGACCAACACGCTGCAGCTGATGCCGGGCTCGCAGGAGAACGGCACCACCGTCATCACCATGCTGTTCACCGCGCCCGACGTCAGCTTCGCCGGCCAGCTGGCCGCCGCCGAGAAGTTCGTCGCCGCGCACTACGACGCCGACGACGCCGTCGTCGGGATCACCGGCTCGGTCCCGGCCCGGGTGGAGCAGGGCGACCTCGTCCTGTCGACGCTGCCCTGGCTGGAGGCCGTCACCGTCGCCGCGGTGTTCATCATCGTCGCGATCGCGTTCCGGTCGCTGATCGCGCCGCTGCTGGCCCTGGGTGTGGCCGGGGTTGCGATCCTGCTGACCCTGCACGTCGGCGGCGCGCTCGCCGACCGGCTGGGCGTGCCCGTGCCGCAGGAGACCCAGCCGCTGCTGGTGGCGCTGCTGCTCGGCGTGGTCACCGACTACGTCGTGTTCTACCTGGCCGCGGCGCGCACCCAGCTCGCCGCGGGCGCGCACCGGCTGGAGGCGGCCGAGACCGCCACGGCCAGGTTCACCCCGATCATCGCCACCGCCGGGGCGACCGCCGCGGCGGGCACCGGCGCGTTGGTGGTGGCCGGTTCGGCGGCGTTCCGGGCGTTCGGGCCGGGCATGGCGCTGGCGGTGCTCATCGGCATGCTGGTGTCGGTCACCCTGGTGCCCGCGCTGCTGGCCATCCTCGGCCGGGCGGTGCTGTGGTCGCCGCGCCGTGGCCGGGCCGCGGCGCCGAGCGCCCCGGAGCCCGAGGTCGGCAGCGGACGCTGGTCGCGGTTGCTGACCCGTCCCTGGGTCGCCGCGCCGGTGCTGCTGCTGTGCGTCGCCGGGCTGGTCACGGCCGCGCTTCCGGTACGCGACCTCGCGCTCGGGGTGTCGTTCGTGGAGGCGCTGCCCGCCGACCATCCCACCCGCCAGGCCGCCGCACAGGCGCAGCAGGGCTTCGCCGAGGGCATCCTGTCGCCGACCGAGGTGCTCCTGGAAGGCCAGGGGGTGGGCTCCCGGACCAAGGAGCTCGCCGGCCTGCAGGACGCGCTGCGCAAAGTGCCCGGGGTAGCCGCAGTGCTCGGCCCCGCCGACGACGCGATCCCGCAGGATCTGCACGTGTTCCGCACGGCCGACGGCACCGCGGCGCGTTTCCTGGTGGTCCTGGCCGACGAGCCCCTGGGCGCCCGCGCCGTGCAGACCCTGAGCCGGCTGCAGCAGGACCTGCCCGGCCTGGTAAGGGCCGCCGGGCTGACCGACGTGCGGACGAGCCTCGGCGGCGACACCGCCATCGCGCAGCTCATCGTCGACCAGACCAAGCAGGACCTGGGCCGGATCGCGCTCGCGGCGCTCGCGGCCAACCTGCTGTTCCTGGTGCTGTTCCTGCGCGCGCTGGTGGCTCCCATCGGCCTGCTCGCCTGCAGCGTGCTCGCCATCGGGGCCACGCTCGGCCTGACCACCTGGCTGTTCCAGGACGTGCTGCACGCCGACGGCCTGACCTTCTACGTCCCGTTCGCCGCCGCGGTGCTGCTGGTCGCGCTGGGTTCGGACTACAACATCTTCGGCATCGGCCCCGCCTGGAAGGAGGCCCGGGGACGTCCCCTGCGCGAGGCGCTCGCGATCACGCTGCCGCAGTCGGCGCACGCGATCCGCATCGCCGCGTTCACCCTGGCGGTCAGCTTCGGCCTGCTCGCCATGGTGCCGCTGCGCCCGTTCCGGGAACTCGCGTTCGCGCTGGCGATCGGCATCCTCATCGACGCGTTCATCGTCCGGTCGATCCTCGCCCCGGCGCTGCTGACCGTGCTCGGATCGGCCAGCGAATGGCCGGGTCGGCGGCTGTTCGGCCGCCTCTCGCAGCCGCACGGGCGGCCTTCCGAGCCGGTCCCGGGCGATGCGCCGGCCGCGACCGAGCCAGTGGCGGACGACGCGCCGGTCAGGACCGAGCCGGTGGCGCGTGACGCGTCGGCCAAGGCCGCGGCCGATTGATCGCTGTGGCATACGCCGCGGGCGAGCGGGTATCGGCCTGCCAACACCACACACCACTTGGGGAGATGACATGCCAAGCAAGGACGACGCCATCGCCGGCGCGCAGGACGCGCTGAACACGGCCGGGGCGGTCGTGGTCGAAAAGGCGGCCGAGGCCAAGCAGGCCGCGATCGACACCGGTCACGCCCTGGCCGCGGGCGCGGGCGAGCTCAAGGCCAACGTCGCCCACACCGCCGTGGTGGCCAAGGACGCGGCCGCCGAGGCCCTCACCGCGGTCAACGACCGCCTGCCGCACACCGCCGACGAGTGGGAGGCCGCAGGGCGGAGCCTGCTGGACAACATCCGCCGCAACCCCACCCCGTGGGCGGCCGGTGCGGCGGTGTTCCTCGTGGGCTGGCTGCTGGGTCGCAGTTCGGCCGGGTCGAAGAAGTAACCGCCGATGTCAGGTACGGAGATCGCGGCGCTGGTCGCCTCGGGAGCCTTCGCGATGCTGGTGCTGGTGCTCGCCGTGCCGATCCTGCGGCTGCGGCGCACCGTCGACGCGACCACCGACATGATCCGTGAGGTGACCGCCAAGACCGGCCCGCTGCTGGAGAACGTCAACAACACCGTCGGCGAGGTGAACACCACCGTCGGGCAGGTCCAGACCACGCTGGACGGCATCAACGTCCAGCTCGTCCGGGTCGACGCGGTCACCGGGCCGCTGTCGTCGGCGGCGGCGAACATCGCCAAGGTCGCCGACGCCATCACCGGCGCGTCGACGACGCCGGTCGGCAAGGCCGCCACGCTGGCCTTCGGTATCCGCCGCGCGCTTGCCGCGCGCAACCACCGGCAGTGACGTGCAGCCGGTGACGTGAACGGCCGGGCCCGGCACTCGGGCCCGGCCACGTCTCGTTCGCGGGTCAGCCGGTCTGCGAGGGCGTGCCCCGCCGCCTGCCCGATTCTTCGAGATGGGCTCGCAGCGTGGCGGCGAGGTCGCCGGCCGCGACGATCTGATCACGGCTGAGCGCGTCCACGAACAGCTCGCGTACTGCGGTCAGGTGCGGCACCGTCGACTGCCGGAACGACCGCAGGCCGGTGGCCGTCAGCACGATCTCCGCGCCCCGGCTGTCGGCGGCGCACTCCTCCCGGCGGATCAGGTCGCGCCGCTCCATCCGGCCCAGGTGGTGGGAGAGGCGGCTGCGTTCCCAGTCGATGTGCGCCGCCAGTTCGGAGGAGCGCATGCGGTGCCCCTCGGCCTCGCTGAGGGCGAGCAGGACCGCGTAGTCGCCCGACGACAGCGACGACTCGCTCTGCAGCCGCGCGGTGAGCGCGGACCGCAGGACCTCCGCGGTCTCGATGAAGTCGCGCCAGATCCGCAGCTCCTCGGTGGTCGGCAGCCGGCGTGCCCGGCGTGGCCGAGGTGTGTCCTGGGTCATCCCACCTCCAATTGACATGTCAATCATACCGGGGCTACTAATTGACATGTCAATCAGCCGTGCGCGGCGCGGTGCGGAGGGGGAGACCATGACGACCGAACGCTTCGAACTGGGCCTCAACTCGTTCGGAGAGGTGGCCACCGACGGCGACCGGGTGCTGAGCGACGCGGAGACCCTGCGGCTCATCGTCGAGGAGGCGCAGCTCGCCGACGCGGTCGGGCTCGACGTGTTCAGTGTCGGCGAGCACTACCGGGAGGGCTTCACCGACTCGGCGACGCCGGTGCTGCTGGCCGCGATCGCGCGGGCCACCGAGCGGATCCGGCTCGGCACCTCGGTCACCGTGCTGAGCACGAACGACCCCGTCCGGCTGTACCACGAGTTCTCGACGCTGGACGCGGTGTCCGGCGGCCGCGCCCAGCTCGTGCTCGGCCGCGCCTCGGCGACCGAGTCGTTCCCGTTGTTCGGCTACGAACTGGCCGACTACGAGCGCCTGTTCGAGGAGAAGCTCGACCTGTTCATGCGGCTTCAGCGCGAGGACGCGGTCACCTGGTCGGGCACCGTGCGCACCCCGCTGACCGGGCAGCGGCTGCACCCGCGGATGCCCGAGGGCGGCATCCCCACCTGGATCGGCGTCGGCGGCAGCCCGAACTCGGTGCTGCGCGCCGCTCGCTACGGGCTGCCGCTCATGATGGCGATCATCGGCGGCCGGCCGCAGCGCTTCGCCGGCAACGTCGAGCTGTACCTGCGCGCGCTGGAGCAGTTCGGGCACGCCCCGCTGCCCATCGCGCAGCACTCGCTCGGCCTGGTCGCCGACACCGACGAAGAGGCCGTGGAGACCTGGTGGCGCTACTGGCAGCCGGTCGTCACCGACCTCGCCCGCGAGCGCGGCTTCTACGCCCCGACGCGCCAGCGCTACGAAGCCGAACTCGACGGCGGCGCCCTGTTCGTCGGCTCTCCCGAGACCGTCGCCCGCAAGATCGCGACGATGGCACGTGACCTGCGGCTCAGCCGCTTCGACCTCAAGTACGACATCATGCGCCTGCCCCGAGCGGCCCGCGCCCGCAGCATCGAGCTGTTCGGCCGCGAGGTCGCCCCGCGGGTGCGCGAACTGCTCGCGAAGGAGCCCACCCATGTCTGATCTCGTGTTCGGCCTCGACACCTTCGGCGACGTGCCGGACGACGACACCGGCCACCCCGTCTCCTACGCCGCCGCGATCCGGCAGGTCGTCGACGAGGCCGTGATCGCCGACGACCTCGGCGTCGACGCCCTGGCCGTCGGGGAGCACCACCGGCCGGAGTACTCGGTCTCGACGCCGGAGACCGTGCTGGCCGGGATCGCGACCCGCACCAAGCGCATCCGCCTCGGCTCCGGCGTCACCGTGCTGAGCTCCGACGACCCGGTAAGGGTGTTCCAGCGCTTCGCCACGGTCGACGCGCTGTCGCACGGGCGCGCCGAGGTCATCCTCGGCCGTGGCTCCTTCACCGAGTCGTTCCCGCTGTTCGGCTACGACCTGGCCGACTACGAGGTGCTTTTCGAGGAGAAGATCGACCTGTTCGTGAAGCTGCTCGACGAGCAGCCGGTGACCTGGAGCGGCACGGTCCGCGCCCCGCTGCGGGGCGCCGACGTGTTCCCGAAGACCGAGTCCGGGCGATTGAGCACCTGGGTCGGTGTCGGCGGCTCGCCGCAGTCGGTGGTGCGCACCGCCCGCTACGGGCTGCCGCTCATGCTCGCGATCATCGGCGGGCAGCCCGGCCGCTTCGCGCCCTACATCGAGTTGTATCGCCGCGCCGCCGAGCAGCTCGGCACGACCGCGCTGCCGGTCGGCATGCACTCGCCGGGCTTCGTCGCCGACACCGACGAGCAGGCCAAGGAGATCTTCTGGCCGCACTACCGGGTCATCCGGGACCGGATCGGCGCGCTGCGCGGCTGGCCGCCGATCCGCCGCGCCGAGTTCGACGCCGAGGTCGAGCACGGATCGCTGTACATCGGCTCGCCCGACACCGTCGCGCGCAAGATCGCCAACACGGTCCGCACGCTCGGTGTCGGCCGGTTCGACCTCATCTACACGGCCGGCGCGCAACCGGTGAGCGCCCGACTGCGCGCCGTCGAGCTGTACGGCGCGAAGGTGATCCCGATGGTCCGCGACCTGCTCGCCTGATTCCCGCATCGACCCTGAAGGGCACGACATGAACGACACCGCTCAGGACGGTCCCCGGACCCTCGGCATCCTCGGCGCGGGCAAGCTGGGCACCGTCCTCGGGCGGCTCGCCGTGGCCGCCGGATACCGGGTGCTCATCGCCGGTTCCGGTGACCCGGCCAAGATCGCGCTCACCGTCGAGGTACTCGTCCCCGGCGCGGTCGCCACCACCGCCCGCGACGCCGCGGCCCGCGCCGACATCGTCGTGCTGGCACTTCCGCTCGGCAAGTACCGCGGCGTCGACCCGGACCCGCTGCGCGGCAAGCTCGTCGTCGACGCCATGAACTACTGGTGGGAGGTCGACGGCATCCGGGAGGACCTCACCGACCCGCGCACGTCCTCCAGCGAGACCGTGCAGGCCCACCTGGCCGGGGCCCGCGTCGTGAAGGCGTTCAACCACGTCGGCTACCACGACATCGAGGACCAGGCCCGTCCCGCCGGGCAGGCCGGTCGCACCGCCGTCGCGATCGCCGGAGACGGCCCCGCCGACGTCGCCGCGGTCGCGGCGCTGGTCGACGCGCTCGGCTTCGACCCGGTGGTGGCCGGTCCCCTGGCCGAGGGCATCCGTTTCGAACCGGGCACCGAACTCTTCGGCGCGGACGTCGACGCCGCCGAGGTGCGGGCCCGCCTCGACCGCTTCCCGGATTCGGAACGCGGCCGCGCCGTCGCCCGGGCACGGGGGCGGCTGCTCGGCACCGAACAGTGGTCCTGAAACCGGGCAGCCGGGACGGTGCCGAGGCCGCTAGGGTCACCTGGTGCTGCCGCAAGAACATCTGATCGCCCGCGTACGGGAACTCTGCCAGGCCGACGAACACCTCGTCGCCGCGCTCACGTACGGCTCGTTCGCCCAAGGCGAGGCCGACGCGCACAGCGATGTCGAGTTCTGGCTGTTCTTCGGCGCGAACCACGCCAGAGCGCTCGACCATCGTGCCTGGCTCGACCGGGTCGGCCCCATCCGCCACGTGGTGGTGAACGAGTTCGGTTCCCACGTGGTGTTCTTCCCGAACCTGGTCCGCGGCGAGTTCCACTTCGCGACGGCCGGCGACATCGCCTCCGTCGCCGGGTGGCCGGCTCGCAGCGCGCCTGTCGACCGCATGATCGTGCTCGACCGCACCGGCGCGCTGCGGCAGGCCCTGGACGCGCTGCCCGCCCGCCCACACCTGCCGGCCGGCGCGAAAGAGGTCGACGAGCTGTGCGGCCGCTTCGCCAACTGGCTCGTCCTGGCCTACCACGTGGCGCAGCGCGGCGAACTGCTGCGCGCCGTCGACGCCCTGTCGCATGCCCAGCGCCACCTGCTCTGGATGGCGCGCCTGGCCGAGGGCAGGACCGGACACTGGCTGACGCCATCCCGCCGGGCGGAGGCCGATCTCGGCACGGAGCTGGTCGAACCGCTCCGCCGGACCGTGACGGCAGCCGAAGCCGGTGCCGTCGGTGAGGCCATCGCCACCGCATGGGCCTGCGGCCGCCGGTTCTGGGTCGCGCTCGCCGAGCGTCACGGCGGTGAGGTCCCCCAGGAGCTGTTCACCGATCTTGACGCGGTGCTCCTGCCGGAGTCGCGGCCAGCGTGAGGCAGGTCGCCGCGACGGCACAGGCGGCGCTGACCACGGCCAGGACCGGGGTGTAGGTGCCGACGGCGAGGTACAAGCCGGCGGCGGCCAGCGGCGCGCCCGCCTTGGCGACGGTGGTCGGCACGGTCAGGGCGGCGGCGATGGTCGCATAGCCGGTGGTGCCGTACCGCTGGGCCAGCAGCGCGGGGCGGGCGATGGTGCCGACGCCGAAACCGGTGCCGAACAGCACGACGCAGCACACCGCGCCGGGCCGGGTGTGGCCGAGCACGGGCAGCGCGGCTGCGGCCGCCGCCTGGATGCCGAACACGGCCGCCGTGACTGCGGCGGTGGAGCGGCGGCGGGTCAGGCCCGTGGTGACGATCCGGCCGGTGACGGACATGACCCCGAGCAGCCCGGCGACGGTGGCGGCGAACGCGGCAGGGTGGCCGAGGCCGGTCAGGTAGCTGATCAGGTGTACGGACACGACGGAGACGGCGCTGCCGTGCACGACGAACGCGGCGGTCAGCAGCCAGAACCCGCGGTGGCGCAGCGCGTCGCGGACCGCGGCCCGCCGCGCCGCGTGGTCGACCGCCGCTGCGGCCGGATGCCCACGGGGTCGGGCCGGGACGGCCAGGAAGTGCAGCGGGACGGCGATCACGGCGTAGGCCAGCGCGAGGACCACCAGCGCGGTCCGCCAGCCGTGGTGCTCCTGCAGCGCGGCGGCCGTGGGCAGGAAGACCGTGCTGGCGAATCCGGCCACCACGCTGATCGTCAGCAGTGCGCCCGCCCGCTGCGCCGCGGTGCTCGTGGCGACGACGACCGCGAACGCCGCCTCGTAGAGGACCATCGCCGAGGCGACGCCCAGCACCATGAACACCGCGTACAACTGTCTGACGTCGGTGACCCGCGACCAGGCGAGGACCGCGCCGCCGCCGAGGACCGACCCGAAGGTCATCAGGCCGCGGCCGCCGCGGCGGTCCAGCCACCGTCCGATCGGGACGGCCGACGCGGCGGTGGTGAGCACACTGACGGTCAGCGCGCCGGTGACCGTCGCCGTGGTGGTGTGCAGGTCGGCGGCCATCGGTGCGAGGAAGACGCTAAACACGTAGTACAGCACGCCGTAACCGATGGTCTGGGTGACGGCGAGCGCGGCCACGACCGGCCGCAGCCGACCGCCGGCCTCCGTGGTGGAGGCCGGCGTGGGGAACGTCAGCCGCAGCATCCGCCGGTCTCGGTCTCGCCCGGGGCGGCCTGGACCACCGGCAGGGTCAGCAGCCCACCGGCGACACCCGTGGCCAGGCCGCGGGGCGCGGCGGCGGCTGGTTCGGCAGTGCCGCAGCACGCGGCGTCGTCGTCGGCGCCGAGTGCCGCCGACGAGGAGCAGACCCCGGTCTCGGGCAGTTCCAGCCGCACGTCACGGGCGGCGTCCCAGTCGCCGGCGAGGGCGGCGACCACCGAGCGGACCTGCTCGTAGCCGGTGGCCATGAGGAAGGTGGGCGCGCGGCCGTAGGACTTCGCGCCGACGGCGTAGTAGCCGGTCTCGGGCTGGGCGAGCTCGTCGACCCCGTGCGGCGGGACGGTGCCGCAGGAGTGCTGGTTCGGGTCGATCAGCGGGGCCAGGGCGCGGGTCGAGCCGAGGACCGGGTCGAGGTCCAGGCGCAGCTCCGAGGCGATCGTGTGGTCGGGCCGGAAGCCGGTGGCCGACACGATCCGGTCCGCGGTGACGCTCGCGCCGCCGCGGGAGGTCACGGTCACCGTGCCGCCGTCGACTGACACGGCCCGCACCGAGAACCCGGTGTGCAGGGTGATCGCGCCGGATTCGACCAGTGCCCGCACCCGGGTGCCGAGCGCGCCGCGGGCGGGCAGGGCGTCGGCGTCGCCCCCGCCATACGTGCGGGCGGCCGCGCCGGTGCGGATCGCCCAGCTCACGGTCGTGCCCGGAGCCTCGGTGGCGAGCTGCGCCAGGGCGAGCAGCGTGTTGGCGGCGGAATGGCCCGCGCCGACGACGAGGGTGTGCCGTCCGGCGAAGCGGTCGCGATCGCCGCCGAGCACGTCCGGCAGGGCACTGTCGACGTATGCCGCGGCTTCGGGCTCGCCGTGTGCGGGCAGGCCGGAGCCGCCGAGCACGTTGGGAGTGGGCCAGGTGCCGGAGGCGTCGATCACCGCTCGGGCGGTCAGTTCCTCACCGGTGGCGAGGCGGATCAGGAACGGGGTGTCCTCGCGTCCGGTGGTGCGGACCCGGTCGAGCCCGTCGCGGCTGATCGCGACCACCCTCGCGCCGTAGCGGACCCGGCCCGCGAACGCGGGCAGCTTGGTCAGCGGCTCCAGGTAGTCGGTCACGATCTGCGCGCCCAGCGGCAGCTCGGCCAGGTCCGGCGCGATCCAGCCGTCGGCCTCCAGCAGGCGGCGGGCCGCGTGGTCGAGGTTGAACCGCCACGGGCTGAACACCCGTACGTGGCCCCAGCTCGCCATGGCTGCGGCGGGACCACTGCCTGCCTCCAGGACCAGGAAGTCCAGGCCGCGTTCGGCCAGGTGCGCCGCGGCGGCGAGGCCGACCGGGCCGGCGCCGACCACCACGATCGGGAGGTTGTCCGGGGAGCTCGTAGTCGATGAGGGCATGGCGGCGACTCCTTGTTTAGAAGTTTCTCTAAGCGATGTGTTTAGAGTGCCGCCTACTTAGAAGTATGTCAACTCAGCCTGCCTGTCGCCGTGCCGCGTCGCCCGGGGTGGCAACCGGACGGCCCATCACCACATCGGCGGCGGTGGGAAAGTGGTCCAGGCAGTTCTCGTTGATCCGGTAGAGGTTCGCGTTGCCTGCCGCCTCGACCAGCACAAAGCGCACTTCGGCCAAGATCTTCAAGTGCTGGGAGACCGTCGACTGGGCCAGGCCCATCGCGGCGGTGATCTGCCCGACGCTCATCGGCTCGCGCCTGCGGGCGAGCAGCTCTGCGATCTGCACCCGAGTCGGATCGGCAAGTGCCCGGAACCAGGACGCATACCGCTGGGCGACCTCGCGGTCGAGCAGCTCTTCCACGCCATCCTCCAATATCATCGTTCATCGCCGATAGACGATGATAGGCGGCAAGCGTGAGGCGTGGCAACCCGCGTTGCCGTCTGCTTCGAAAGCTGTCAACCTAGGGGCATGTCGAAGCAGTTGACGGTTCTTGAGTCGGAGGTGTGCTGCGCACCCCTGGCCGCTGCCACCGTTCCCGCCGAGGCGGCCGCGGACCTCGCGACCGCGTTCAAGGCCCTCGGTGACCCGGTGCGTCTGCAGTTGCTGTCGATGATCGCCTCCGCGGACGGGGGAGAGGCCTGCGTCTGCGATCTGACCCCCGCGTTCGACCTGACGGGACCCACGATCTCGCACCACCTGAAGGTGCTCCGGGAGGCCGGTCTGGTCGAGTCCGACCGCCGCGGCACCTGGGTCTGGTACCGGGCGAACCGCTCGCGCATGGCCGCCCTGTCCGCCGTACTGGACATCGCTACCACCGCCTGAACCGGGCGCGGATCGGGTGAACAGCCCGCGTCATCCAATGTTCATGATCGCGAAGTTGCGGCCCTGACCGGCAGGGCTGTTTGATTACCGCGTGGTGATATCAGTTTCCGGTGATGCCCCGGCGGAGGTGGTGCGGCTGCTGTCCGACCCCGCCCGAGCTGCCATCGTCGACGCCCTCGCCGCAGGCCCCGCCTGCACCTGCCATCTCGTCGAGGACCTCGGCCTGTCGCAGCCGAACGTGTCCAATCACCTGCGCGCACTGCGCCACGCGGGCGTGGTCAAGGCCGAACCATACGGCCGCTACACCTACTACCACCTCAACGCCGACGCTCTCGACGCCGCCGCGGCACACCTCTCCGAACTGGCCGAGCGGGCGCGGGCCACCTCCGACAACCGCCGGGAGTGCTGATGCCCGCCACCCTGCCCCGCCGCCTGCTCGGCGAACTGCTCGGCACCATGCTGCTGGTCACCACGGTCGTCGGCTCCGGCATCATGGCCACCCGGCTGTCACCGGAGGACACCGGCCTGCAGTTGCTGGAGAACTCCACAGCGACCGTGTTCGCGCTCGCCGTGCTGATCCTGATCCTCGGCCCGGTGTCCGGCGCGCACTTCAACCCCGTGGTGACCGTCGCCGCGTGGTGGTCTGACCGCCATGACCCGGCGGGTCTTTCCGCACGGGACATCGCGCCCTACATCGCGGCCCAGACGCTGGGCGCGATCGCGGGATCGGTCCTCGCGAACGCGATGTTCGGGGTCGCGCAGGGCCTGTCGGCGACCGTGCGCGACAAGCCGCAGCTCTGGCTGGGCGAGGTCGTCGCGACGGCCGGCCTGGTGCTGCTCATTTTCGCGCTCGTCCGCACAGGCCGCGCGGCGCTGGCGGCGCCCGCGGTCGGGGCGTACATCGGTGCGGCGTACTGGTTCACCAGTTCCACCAGCTTCGCCAATCCCGCCGTCACCGTCGGCCGCGCGTTCACCGACACCTTCGCCGGGATCACACCCTTTTCCGTGCCCGGGTACATCGCCGCGCAGGTCCTCGGCGCCCTGATCGGCGTCGGCCTCGTCGCCGCGCTGTTCCCGGCGGTGCGGGCCACCCGCGACGACATCGACGTCCGAGCGGGACAACCTGTCGAACAAATGACCGTAGGAGAGAAGCGATGACCGACACCAAGCCCAGCGTGCTGTTCGTGTGCGTGCACAACGCCGGCCGCTCCCAGATGGCCGCCGGATGGCTGCGCCACCTCGCCGGTGACGCCGTCGAGGTCCGCTCCGCGGGCTCCGCGCCGGCCGATCAGATCAACCCCGTCGCCGTGGAGGCGATGCGCGAGGTCGGCATCGACATCACCGGCCAGACCCCGAAGATCCTCACCCCGGAGGCGTCCGAGGCGTCCAGCGTGGTCATCACGATGGGCTGCGGTGACGTGTGCCCGTACTTCCCGGGCCAGCGCCACGAGGACTGGAAGCTCGACGACCCTGCCGGGCAGGGCATCGACGCGGTACGCCCGATCCGCGACGAGATCCGGGACCGGGTCCGGGTCCTGCTCGACGACCTGACGGCCGCCGAACGCTGAAGCGCTCCGGGAGCCGCGACGGCCCGGCGCGGCTCACGGTGGGGACGGTCGGAGCAGCGACTACACTTCGCCGGACGCTGCCAGCGACGCCACCGCGCCACCGACCCCGGGTGCCGTGGCGTCGACCACCGCCGAGGAGCATCCGGTGAGCCGAGCCCACGACCACGACACCGCCGACGGCCACGCCGGGCACGCGCATTCCCACGCCCCGGTCCCGGTGTCCCGGCGGGCCACCCGGCTGACCCTGGCCGCGCTGGTCCCCGCCGCCGTGCTCACCCTGGTCGGGCTGTTCCTGCTGTGGCCCGGCGACCTCAAGACCGAGCCGTGGACCGGGGCCGTCAACCACGACGGCGTCGTGGCATCGGTACAGATCATCGACTGCGCCGACGCCGCCGAGCCGCCCGTGCAGACCCCTGAGCAGAAAGCGCCGCCGGTATGCGGTGACGTCGTGGTGCGGCTCGCCGACGGCAAGGTGGTCACCACCGCGATCCCGTCGGGACCGGGCGCGCCCGAGGTCGAGGCCGGCGACAAGGTAGTCGTGATGGAGACCGAGTCGTTCGAGCAGGACGGCACGATCAAGTACGACATCGCCGACCACGACCGCACCGACGGGCTGTGGGCGCTGGTGCTGGCGTTCGTCGGCGCGGTGATCGCGTTCGGCCGCTGGCGCGGCGTGTCGGCGCTGGCCGGGCTGGCGTTCACCTTCGCCGTGCTGCTGATGTTCGTGGTCCCCGCCATCCTGCAGGGCAGCTCGCCGCTGCTGGTCGCGATCGTCGGCTCGTCGTTGATCATGTTGGTGGTGCTCTACCTGACCCACGGCTTCAACGCGCCCACGTCGATGGCCGTGCTGGGCACGCTGACCGCCCTGGCGCTGACCGGCGGCCTGTCGGCGCTGTCCGTGTCGCTGCTGCACCTGACCGGCATGGCCAGCGAGGAGTCGCTGTACGTCACGTTCGTCAACGCCGACATCAACATGCCGGGCCTGCTGCTGGCGGGCATCCTCATCGGCGCGCTCGGCGTGCTCGACGACGTCACCGTCACGCAGGCCTACACGGTCGCCGAACTCGCCAACGCGAATCCGAACCTGGGCTTCGGCGGCCTGTACCGGGCGGCGTCGCGGGTCGGGCGCGCGCACATCACCTCGGTCATCAACACCATCGTGCTGGCGTACGCCGGCGCGTCGTTGCCGACGCTGCTGCTGCTCACCGCGGGCGGCGCGCCGCTGGGGGAGATGCTGACCAACGAGTTCCTGGCACAGGAGATCGTGCGCTCGGTGGTCGGCACGATCGGGCTGATCTCCGCGGTGCCGATCACGACGGCGCTGGCGGCCCTCGTCAGCAGCCGCGGCGACGGCAAGCTCGCGACGCCGCGACGCACCCGGCCGCGTCAGGCCGACGCGCTGGAGCAGGCCTGGGGCCTGCCGCCGGAGGCGGACGCGTTCCGGCACCCGGCACCGGCCCGGCACGACCACGGCTGACCTGCGCTTGCCGGGGCGGCCGCTGTCCCCGGGAGGCGGTGCGGGCAGCCTGTCGGCATTCGGACGCGCCGATGGCAGTGCCGGTGCTGCCGTTCGCGGCAGTCGCGCTGCCGAACACCTGCCTGTTTCAGGCAGGAATCAGGCGCGCCCGATCCGGGGCTGCCGGCGATCGGTCAGCCGCAGGCCGACGCCCCGCACCGCGTCGATCGTGGCGCCCGTGCCGATGCGGCGCATCTTGTGCCGGAGCCGCTTGACCACGGACTGGACGTCGGCCTTGCCTTCGAGGCCCTCGTCGCGCCATACCGTGCGGTGCAGTTCGGCGTAGCTCCAGATCCGGACGGGCTCGCTGGTCAGGCAGGTCAGCAGGTCCAGCTCCAGCCGGGTCAGGTCGACCTCGCGGTTGCGGCAGCGCGCGGTGGACCTCGCCGAGTCGATGACCAGGGAGCCGTCGCCGGCGGCGGGGGCGGTCTCGGTGCGCTCCTGCGGAGCCGCGATCAGCCGGCGCAGCTCGTCGAGGTCGGCCACCAGCAGGAGCGGTGCGATGCCGTCCAGGCGCTCGGCGAGCCGGATCCGTTCGGCGGGCGACGGTGCGACCGCGATCAGCAGGGGGAACGGCTCGCCGTCCGGATCGGACACGGCTGATTCGGTTCTCTGGTCCTCGATCACGGCAACCGCCCGAATGTGGTGAGCATGCTGACCAGCTCTCGTCATGGTCCTGACAGTGATTGGCAAATTCGCCGCCAACCTGGCAACCGTTAGCGACAAGTTGCTCACGGCAAGTTATTGATCGTCCTTTCTGCTCGATCATAGTGTCCAAACGGGCAACCGGCGTGACCCGCGCGGTGTATGGGGGTGTCACCGAGGGAGTCGTCGGCTCGGCTCCATCGAACCGGGACGCCCCCGCACCCTCACTTTGGCTCGTTTCAATCGGGGTCGTTCTGAGGGAGGCAGCACCGATGATCAGACGTCCACAATGGAGAACCAGTGTCACCAGAAAACTGGTGAGCGCCGGAGCGGCGGTTGTGCTCGCCGCGACCGGACTGGTCGCCACCGGCTCGGCCGCACAGGCACAGGCCGCGGCAGCCGACAAGATCCGGCCCGAGCTCGCCAGGCAGCTCCAGGCCAAGAGTGAGGGAGACTTCTGGATCCGGTTCACCGACCGGGCCGACCTCGGCAAGGCCAAGGCCGTCAAGGACTGGGCAGAACGCGGCACCGCGGTCGCCCAGGCGCTGCGCAAGACCGCCGCCGAGAGCCAGAAGAAGGTCCGTGCCGACCTCGACGCCGCGGGCGTGAAGTACCAGACGTTCTGGGCGACCAACGCCATCAAGGTGAGCAGCGGCTCCTTGGCCATGGCGCAGAAGTACGCGGCGCACGCCGAGGTCGAGGGCCTCTACGCCCCGGTCGTCTACCAGGTGCCCGAGACCACCAAGGGCACCGACGAGCAGACCGTGAACGCCCTGGAGTGGGGCATCGCGAACATCAACGCCGACGACGTCTGGGCGCAGTACGGCGTCAAGGGCGAGGGCATCACCATCGCCAACATCGATACCGGGGTCCAGTTCGACCACCCGGCGCTGGTCGCCTCCTACCGGGGCAACAACGGCGACGGCACGTTCGACCACGACTACAACTGGTTCAACGCGGCCGGCACCTGTGACACGCCGTGCGACGACGACGGCCACGGCACGCACACCATGGGCACCATGGCCGGAGCCGACGGCGCGAACCAGATCGGCGTGGCGCCGGGCGTGAAGTGGATCGCCGCGAACGGCTGCTGCCCCAGCGACGCCGCGCTGATCACCTCCGGCGAGTGGATGCTGGAGCCGACCGACCTCGACGGCCAGAACCCCGACGCGAGCAAGCGGCCCAACATCATCAACAACTCGTGGGGCACCGAGCTGCCGTCCAACGACCCGTTCATGGAGGACGTGACGCTGGCCTGGGCCGCCTCGGGCATCTTCGGCACCTGGTCCAACGGCAACAACGGCTCCGGCTGCCAGACCAGCGGCTCGCCGGGCAGCCTGGTCAGCAACTACTCGACCGGCGCGTACGACGTGAACAACAACATCGCCGGCTTCTCCTCCCGCGGCGCGGGGCAGAACGGCGAGATCAAGCCGAACATCTCCGCCCCCGGCGTGAACGTGCGGTCCAGCGTGCCGGGCGACGGATACGCCAGCATCAGCGGCACCTCGATGGCGGCTCCGCACCTCGCGGGCGCGATCGCGCTGCTGTGGTCGGCGGCTCCGGCGCTGGTCGGTGACATCGACGCGACCCGCGCGCTGCTCAACGGCGCGGCGATCGACAAGGCCGACGCCCAGTGCGGCGGCACCGCGGCCGACAACAACGTCTACGGCGAGGGTCGCCTGGACGCGCTGGTGCTGCTCAACTCCGCGCCGATCGGCGACACCGGCACGCTGGCCGGCACCGTCACCGACGCCGGCACCGGCAGCCCGCTGGCGGGCGCGACGGTGACCATCACCGGCTCGGTCGACCGCGAGGTGAGCACCGGGGCCGACGGCAGGTTCTCCACCCTGCTGCCGGTCGGCGACTACCAGGTCGCCGTGGCGCTGTTCGGCTACACCGGCACGACCCGCACCGCCACGGTCACCGACGGCGCGACCACCACGGTCGACGTCGCGCTGAGCCCTGTCCCCAGCGTCGACGTCACCGGCTCGGTCACCGACGGCTCCGGGCACGGCTGGCCGCTGTACGCGAAGGTCACCGTGGAAGGCCCGTCGGGCGTCTACGACCACACCACGCCGGTCAACGGGCGCTATGCCCTGCGGCTGCCGGCCGGGGCGACATACAGCCTGAAGGTCGAGCCGCAGTACCCGGGCTACCAGACGGTGACCAAGCAGGTCGTCGTCGGCACGGGCAACGTCGTGGCGAACGTCGCCGTGCCGGTGAAGGCCGACAGCTGCACCGCCGCGCCCGGCTACGCCTACGGCTCCGACGGTGAGTACGAGACCTTCGACGGCACGACCGTGCCGCCGGGCTGGTCCGTGGTCGACAACAAGGGCAACGGCCAGGTCTGGAAGTTCACCGACGACGGCAACCGGGGCAACCTCACCGGCGGCACGGGCGGCTTCGCGATCATCGACAGCGACGACTACGGGCTCGGTGGCGCGCAGGACAGCTCGCTGGTCAGCCCGGTGGTCAACCTGACCGCGGTCACTGCCCCGGTCATCCGGTTCAACCAGGACTTCAACCAGCTCGGCTCCGACCGGGCCGACGTCGACCTCAGCCTCGACGGCGGTGCGACCTGGACTAACCTGCTGCGCCAGGCCGCCGACTTCCGCGGTCCGCGGACCACCGAGATCCCGATCCCGCAGGCCGCGGGCCAGTCGCAGGTCCAGGTGCGTTTCCACTACTACGACGCCTCGTACGAGTGGTGGTGGTCGGTCGACAACGTGCTGATCGGCAGCCAGGTCACCTGCGCCCCGGTCCCCGGCGGGCTGGTGCTCGGGCACGTGCGCGACAAGAACGACAACTCCTACCTCAACGGCGCGACGGTCACCAGCGACGACAAGCCGGCCGAGAAGGCCACCACGGTGGCCACACCGGACGACCCGGAGCTGCCCGACGGCTTCTACTGGATGTACTCCTCGCTCACCGGCGCGCACAAGTTCACCGCGCGGGCCGGCAACTACGTGACCCTGAGCAAGTCGGTCACCGTGCAGACCGACTGGGCGACCGCGGCGAACTTCGTGCTCGCGGCGGGCAAGCTCACGGTCAATCCGGCCGCGGTGAGCGCGACCGTGCAGATGCCGACCGGCAAGGCGAGCAAGACGTTCACGGTGACCAACACCGGCGGCGCGCCGGTGCAGGTCGAGTTCAGTGAGCGCGAGGGCGGCTTCGAACTGCTGCGGGCCGACGGCTCGCGGCTGACCAGGCAGGAGGTCCTCGGCAGCGCCGGCGCACCGGAGCAGCGGCTCAACACGCCGACGTCGTTCGCGGCGAAGGCGGCCGCCGGCAAGTCGCCCAATGCGGCGTCGCCCGCGGTCGGCCCGCAGGCCGAGCCGTGGACCGACATCGCCGACTACCCGGCCAACGTGATGGACAACCGGGTCGTCAGCCTCGACGGCAAGGTGTACTCCATCGCGGGCGGCGACGGCACGGACTCGTCGACGAAGAACTTCGTCTACGACCCCGTCGCCCAGACCTGGACGGCGATCGCCGACCTGCCCGGGGCCCGCAACGCCATGACCGTGGGCGTCGTCGGCGGGAAGATCATCGCTACCGGCGGTTGGGGCGATTCCGGCCCCGACGGCAGCACCTGGTCGTACGACCCGGCGGCGAACACCTGGACGGAGAAGGCCGACAACCCCGCGCCGCGCGCCGCGGCCGGGCAGGCGGTCGTCGACGGCAAGCTGTACGCCATCGGCGGCTGCACCACCGCCAGCTGCACCCCGATGTCCAACGACGTGGTCCGCTACGACCCCGCCACGAACACCTGGGCGGCGGTCGCCGACTACCCGAAGTCGGTGGCGTTCGCCTCCTGCGGCGGGATCGACGGCACGGTCTACTGCACCGGCGGCAACGACGGCAGCGCCGCGCAGAAGGCCGGCTACGCCTACGACCCGGGCGCGGACACGTGGACGGCGATCGCCGACGCGCCGACCGACAACTGGGCCAGCTCGTTCGCCGTCGCGAGCGGCAAGCTGCTCGTCGTCGGCGGCTCGCTGGGCGGGGCGATCAGCAACGCCGGCTTCGCGTACGACCCGGCCACCAACTCGTGGTCGAACCTGCCCAACGCCAACACCGCCCGGTACCGCGGCGGCGCGGCGTGCGGTTTCTACAAGATCGGCGGTTCGTCGGGCAACTTCAGCGCGATGCCGGACAGCGAGGTGCTGCCGGGTCTGGAGGGCTGTGCCGAAGCGGCCGCCGACGTCAGCTGGCTGACGATCGACAAGGCCGCCGTCACGCTGGCGCCGGGGGCGAAGGTCACCGTCACCGTCGGCATGTCGGCCAACGTGGACCAGCCGGGCACCTACACCGCCTCGGTCGGGATCAAGGAGAACACGCCGTACACGGTGGCTCCGGTGGCCGTCACGATGAATGTGACGCCGCCGAAGACCTGGGGCAAGCTGCTGGGCACCGTCACCGGGACCAGTTGCCAGGGCGTGGGCGCGCCGATCGTCGGCGCGGTGGTCCAGGTCGACTCGTGGGCGAACTCGTGGACGTTCGCGACCGACGCCCAGGGCAAGTACGCCTACTGGATGGACCGCCGCAACAACCCGCTGCAGCTGATCGTCGCCAAGGACGGCTGGAAGCCCCAGACCCGTCAGACGAGGATCAACACCAGCACACCCACGGTGGAGGACTTCGCGTTGTCCCCCATCCGGTGTTGACGGCTGACCGCTAGCTGATCCGGCCCGCCTGGTCCTCCGACCGGGCGGGCCGGACCGCTTCCGGGGCGGTCAGACCGGGGCCAGCCGGAAGCCGACGCCGCGTACCGCGTGGACGGTCACCGCGGCGTTCAGCCGGGCGAGTTTGCGGCGCAGCCGCCGCACCACCGAGTGCATGTCGGAGCCGCGGCCCAGGTGCTTGTTGCCCCAGACCTCCAGGTGCAGCCGCTCGTAGGTCCAGACCTGCCCGGGGACGTCGGCCAGGCACAGCAGGAAGTCGTGCTCCAGGCGGGTGAGGGCGACCTCACGGTCGCGCCAGCGCAGCACCCGGCGGTCGGAGTCGACTGCCAGGTCGGTCGGCGGTTGCTGCTGCGGTTCAGGAATCCGGGCGGGCGGCTTCGGGAGCGGGGGAGCGGCCGGGGCGACGGGCGGCGTTCCGGCGACGCCCAGGAAGTCCCGGGCCTGCTCGACACTCGACACGATCAGCAGGGCGGCGCTGCCGCCGAGCAGCCGGGCCAGGTGGCAGCGCTCGGCCGGCGAGGACGCGATGCCGATGACCAGCGAGTCGGCCGGGATTCCCCGCATCTGCCGACACCTCCGGTTCCCCATGGGTCTGGACGGTTTACCGCACAGCCGACCGATAGATCCACAATCGGCGCACTGACCCTAACCGACGAACGGCCTCGATGGGGATAAATATCTGCCGGTACGAGTATCGTGGCATGCTCCGCCGCGCTCACCGCAAACAGCGACGGGAGGTGAACCAAGCCCTCGCTTGTTCCCTCCCGCGGTTCCAGTCTAACCGGTGCCACCCCCATGGCGAATCGGCCCGAATGACGATCTTTGTGCGCTCAGCCGCACATATGCTCGTGAACTCCACCCCAGCCGCCACTCCAGGGGAGCACTGTGCCTGACGTCAGAACGCAGGAGATCGCCGCCGAGCAGCAGCTCGTCGACCGGGTCTACGACCGGACCGAGGCCATGCGCGCCCAGGCCCGGCAACTGGTCCGCGAGGGCCACGGTCGCGCCGCCGCCGGGCCCGCGGGCGGACTCGTGGAACGCGACGCGATGGTCCACCACGCGGCGGGCAAGCTGCGGGCGCTGGACGCCGAAGCCGAAGGGCTCGTGTTCGGCCGCCTCGACTTCGACGACGGCGAGACCTACCACATCGGCCGCCTCGGTGTCCGCGACGAGGACCGAGAGCCGCTGCTCATCGACTGGCGGGCCCCTGCCGCGGCGGCCTTCTACCGGGCCACACCCGGCGAACCGCTCGGCGTCGTCCGCCGCCGCGTCATCATCAGCCGCGGCCGCGAGGTCGTCGACCTCGACGACGACCTGCTGACCCCGGACGAGGCCGCGAACCTGCGCGTACTCGGCGAAGGATCACTGCTCGCGGCCCTGCAGCGGGCCCGCGGGCCGCAGATGCGTGACATCGTCACCACCATCCAGCGCGAGCAGGACGAGGCGATCCGCGCGCCCGCCCGCGGCGTCACCCTCATCAGCGGCGGGCCGGGCACCGGCAAGACGCAGGTCGCGCTGCACCGCGCCGCGTACCTGCTCTACACCGACCGGGGCCGGTTCGCCGACGGCCGGGTCCTGGTCGTCGGGCCCTCGACCGTCTTCACCAACTACATCAGCCGGGTCCTGCCCGCGCTCGGCGAGGACAGCATCCAGCTGCGCGCCCTCGGCGAGCTGGTCGAGGGCGTGAGCGCGGTCTGCCGCGACCCCGCGCCGGTCGCCGAGATCAAGGGCAGCACCCGGCTCATGGACGCGGTGCTGGCCGAGCTGATCTGGCAGACCCCACCGACCGCACCGGACCGGCTGAAACTGGTGTACGCGGGCCAGGTCCTGAGGCTCGGCCACGCTGAACTGGCCGCGGTGCGCGAGCGGGTCCGCGCCGCGGCCGCGGCCACCGGGACCCTGCCCAACAGCGCCCGCCCGCTCGCTGCGAAAGCGCTGCTGGAGGCGTCGTGGGCGGCGGTCGACGGCGACCACCTGGACCGTGACCTGTTCATCGACGACGTCGGCGACCGCCCGGAGTTCCGCGGCTTCCTCGTCGCCTGGTGGCCCCGGCTGAGCCCGCCGGACGTGCTGGCCTGGCTCGCCGACGCCGACCGGACCCGCGGCGTGCTCGGCGACGACGCGGCCGAGCTCCTCGCCGCCTCCTACCGTGGCGGCACGGACTGGTCGATCGACGACGTGCCGCTGCTCGACGAGCTGTCCGAGCTGCTCGGCGAGCCGCCGGCCGCCCCGGCCGCCCGCGTCGAACCCGCCCGGCTGCGCGAGCTGACCATGGGTCCGCAGCTGGTGGACACGTTCGTGCTCAGCCTCGGGCTGCACGACGGCTGGAGCCTGTACGCCCCCGGCCTGCCCACCCCGATGGCCGTCGCCGGGCAGTCGATCGACAACGACGCGATCGCCGCCGCGCAGCGCTGGGCCGCCGCCATCATCCTGCGCGAGGGCCACCAGGTCGTCAGCTGGATCGACGGGCACGACCCGTACGGCGAGGACGGTTACGTGCCCGTGCTGGCCGAGCCGCTGCCGGTTGCCGAGCCGGAGGACGAGGCGGCCACCTGGGACGATTACGCGCACGTGATCCTGGACGAGGCGCAGGACCTGTCGCCGATGGAGTGCCGGATGATCGCCCGCCGGGCCGCGTACGCGTCGATGACGATCGTCGGCGACCTCGGTCAGGCCACCCACCCACTGGCCGCTGCATCGTGGAAGGAGCTGCTCGCCCGGCTCGACCGGCGTGAGGCGCGGATGCTCGACCTGCGGACCGGATACCGGGTGCCGCAGACACTCGCCGATTTCGCGGCGCGGATGCTCGCCCCGGGCATCGCGCCGACGCGGTCGTACCGGCCCGGGGGAGAGCTGTCGGTGCGGCAGGTCGACGACCTGGCCACCGCCGTCCGTGACGCGGCCCGCAACGCGCCTGGCGACGGCAGCGTCGCGGTGGTCGCCGCCGACCACATGATCGCGGCGCTCGGCCCGCTCGCCGACGCGCCGCACGTCACCCTGGTCCCGGCGGGCCTGGTCAAGGGCCTCGAATACGACCATGTGATCGTCGTGGAGCCCGCCGAGATCGTGGCTGCCGAACCCCGCGGCCAGCAGCGGCTATATGTCGTGCTGACCCGCGCGGTCGCCCGGCTGGAGGTCGTGCACCGGTTGCCGCTGCCACCCGCCCTCGTGCCCTGAGCCGGCTCGGCTCGCGTAGCGGTGTCGGGCCGCGCGAAGGTCGGCTCGACGGCGGCTACATCTTTTTTGATGTGCCCACATCAAAAAAGATGTGGCCGCCCACACGCCATGGTGTCCCGATGCTGTGCGGCGGTGGCTGCGCTGGTGACGGCAGGTCCGCCGAGGCGACGGAGACCGCCAGTCCGCCGCCACGCCCGCCCTGGTCAAAGCCGGTCTGATGTTAGGAAGGGCACCTTCTATAACGCGGAGCGTTAAGAAGGTGCCCTTCCTTTGTTCGGGGCGTCAGTCGGTGCCGGATTCCATGGCGGCGTTGTCGAGCAGTTCGTCGTCGCCGGGGGCGTGGCCGCGGGAGGCGATCGTGTCGGCGCCGCCCTCGGGGAGGGCTCCGATGAGCTGGTGCGGGCCGGGCGGCACGGCGGCGGTGACCTGCAGGTGCGGGCCGCCGCCGACGATGCCGAGCTGGGCGTACTGCTCCAGTTTGGCGCGTGAGTCGGCGATGTCGAGGTTGCGCATGGTCAGCTGGCCGATGCGGTCGACGGGGCCGAACGCGGAGTCCTCGGTGCGCTCCATGGACAGCTTGTCCGGGTGGTAGCTCAGCGTGGGGCCGGTGGTGTCGAGGACCGAGTAGTCCTCGCCGCGCCGCAGCCGCAGGGTGACCTGGCCGGTGATCGCCGAGCCGACCCAGCGCTGCAGGGCCTCGCGCAGCATCAGCGACTGCGGGTCGAGCCAGCGGCCCTCGTAGAGCAGCCGGCCCAGGCGGCGGCCGTCGTTGTGGTACGCCGCGACGGTGTCCTCGTTGTGGATCGCGTTGACCAGCCGCTCGTACGCCGCGTGCAGCAGCGCCATGCCAGGGGCCTCGTAGATGCCCCGGCTCTTGGCCTCGATGATCCGGTTCTCGATCTGGTCGGACATGCCCAAGCCGTGCCGACCGCCGATCACGTTGGCCTCCATGACCAGGTCGACGGCGGAGCCGAACTCCTTGCCGTTGATGGTCACCGGCCGGCCCTGCTGGAAGCCGATGGTGACGTCCTCGGGCTCGATCTGCACCGAGCTGTCCCAGAACCGCACGCCCATGATCGGCTCGACGATCTCGATGCCGGTGTCGAGCCGCTCGAGGGACTTGGCCTCGTGGGTCGCGCCCCAGATGTTGGCGTCGGTGGAGTACGCCTTCTCGGTGCTGTCCCGGTAGGGCAGGTCACGGGCGAGCAGCCACTCGGACATCTCCTTGCGGCCACCGAGCTCGGTGACGAACTGGGCGTCCAGCCACGGCTTGTAGATCCGCAGTGACGGGTTGGCCAGCAGGCCGTAGCGGTAGAACCGCTCGATGTCGTTGCCCTTGAAGGTGGAGCCGTCGCCCCACACCTGCACGCCGTCCTCCAGCATGGCCCGCACCAGCAGGGTGCCGGTCACGGCGCGGCCGAGCGGGGTGGTGTTGAAGTAGGCGCGGCCGCCGGAGCGGATGTGGAACGCGCCGCAGGCCAGGGCGGCCAGGCCCTCCTCGACGAGAGCCGCGCGGCAGTCGACCAGCCGGGCGATCTGCGCGCCGTACGCGTGGGCGCGACCGGGAACCGACGCGATGTCCGGTTCATCATATTGGCCGATGTCTGCGGTATAGGTGCACGGAATGGCACCTTTTTCGCGCATCCACGCGACAGCAACGGAGGTGTCGAGCCCGCCGGAGAAGGCGATGCCGACGTGTTCACCGACAGGAAGGGACGTTAGGACCTTGGACACCTGCAAAGTATATGCACACGGCCGTATGACTATGCAAGTTGCGCGGGTGAGTGAGTCGCGGCACTCACCCATCCGGTTGACCTGGCCGGGAGCACACCCGGGCCGGTCTAGCCTGTGGTGGTGGCGATGTCGCAGGAACGGCTGACACTGCTCGACGGCAGCACCTTCTTCACCACGAACGGCCTCGGCGACACCGGCGGGCCCGACGACGGCCTCTACTTCGCCGACACCCGCCACCTGTCCACCTGGCGGCTGACTCTCAACGGTGCGGAGCTGCGCCTGCTCAGCTTCGACACGCCCCAGTACTACTCGGCGCGCATCCACACGACCCTGCCCAGCGCGAGCGTCGGGGTCAACCCGGCGCTGTCCGTCCGGCGTGACCGCATCGTGTCCACCGGCGTGCACGAGGACGTCATCGTGCAGAACTACGGCGACGAGGTGTGCGAGCTGGTCCTCGAACTGTCGCTGGACGCCGACTTCGCCGACATCTTCGAGGTCAAGGACGCGAAGATAGGCCCCCGCCAGGTGAACGCCACCGTCGCGGGCGACACGGTGACCTTCGCGTACCGCAATGGCGGCTTCACCCGGGCGACGACCGTCGTCTTCAGCGAGCCGGGCGAGCTGCGGCCGACGCGCATGCGGTGGGCGGTGCGGCTGCCCGCCCACGGCGAGTGGATGACGTGCATCGACGTGACCTGCTCCGACAACGACGGCGAGCACCCGCTGCGGGTCGGGCACGGCGGCTTCGGGCAACTGGAGCCGGACATGCCGCAGACCATGCAGCAGTGGCTGGACGCCGCCCCCGTCCTGCACACCACGTTCGACCCCGCCCGGCACGCGTACCGGCACGCCCTGATGGACCTGGCCGCGCTGCGCTTCCGCCCGCTGAAGGGCAGCGCGCACTCGGTCCCGGCGGCCGGCGCGCCCTGGTTCATGGCGCTGTTCGGCCGGGACAGCCTGATCACCGCGTACCAGGCGCTGCCGTTCCATCCCCGGCTGGCCCGCACGACCCTGCAGGCGCTGTCCATGGTCCAGGCCAAGGAGAGTGACGACTTCCGCGACGCCGACCCGGGCAAGATCCCGCACGAGCTGCGCCACGGCGAGCTGACCTTCACCGGCCGCACCCCGCACAGCCCGTACTACGGCACCCACGACGCGACGCTGCTGTTCCTCATCCTGCTCGACGAGTACGAGCGGTGGACCGCCGACACCACCCTGGTCCGGCAGCTCGAACCGGCGGCTCGCGCGGCGGTGGGCTGGATGCGCGGCCCGGCCGACCCCGACGGCGACGGCTACCTGGAGTACCGGACGCGGTCCCCGCAGGGCCTGGTCAACCAGTGCTGGAAGGACTCCTGGAACTCGATCATGTTCGCCGACGGGCGGATCGCGACCCCGCCCATCGCCACCTGCGAGATCCAGGGGTACGCCTACGACGCCCGGATCCGCACCGCGCGCCTGGCCCGGGAACTGTGGCACGACCCCGACCTGGCCGAGCAGCTCGAAAAGGAGGCGGCCGCGCTGCGGCAGCGGTTCAACAACGACTTCTGGCACGCCGAGCGTGGCCACTTCGTGCTGGCCCTCGACGGCGACAAGCGCCAGGTCGACGCGGCCACCTCGAACATCGGGCACCTGTTGTGGAGCGGCATCGTCGACGACGAGCACGCCGAAGCGACCGTCGCGCTGCTGCTCGATCCGCGGATGTCGTCGGGCTGGGGCGTGCGGACCATGTCCAGCGCCGACCACGGCTACAACCCGATCGAGTACCACGACGGCACCGTCTGGCCGCACGACACCGCGATCATCGCCGAGGGCCTGCGCCGGTACGGCCGCCGCCAGGAGGCCGTCGAACTCGCGGTCAAACTGCTCGAAGCCGCGGCCGCGTTCGGATACCGGCTGCCCGAGGTCTTCGCGGGTTTCGACCGTGAGGGCAACAAGCCGGTGGAGTACCCGACACCCTCCTCGCCGCAGGCCTGGTCGGCGGGCTCGGTGCTGCTGGTGCTGCGCACCCTGTTCGGCCTCGACGTGCAGGACGGCACCCTGCGCTGGGCCGAGCGCCCCGCCGCCTTCGACGGCCCCATGCGCCTGGACAACGTCCTGGTCCGTGGCCACCGCCACACCATCGACCTATGACGCCCCGCCGGTCGGCCATGGGCCGGTGAGGTCGGTGGCGACGTCGTGGAGCAGGTGGAGGAAGGTCGCGACCATGGGGGTGGCGGTGTGGTCGGACAGGGTCACGGTGTACAGGTCGCGGGCCAGGCCCGGCGAGGCGAGTTCGCGGTGCGCGGTGCCCGGAAGGCGGGTCAGGGCCAGGCGCGACACCAGGGCGACGCCGACGCCGGTCGCCACGAACGCCTGGGCGACGTCGTACGACTCGGTCTCGAACCGGATGCGGGGCGTGAACCCCGCCGCCGCGGCGGCCCGGTCGAACTGGGCGCGTGCCGCGTGACCCGCCCGGATGGTCACCCAGGCCTCGTCGCGCAGCCCGCCCAGCTCGATGGCGGCGTCCGTCTCCCGAGCCAGCGCGTGGTCGTCCGGCAGCACGATCACCATCGGGTCCGTCAGCAGCGGATGCAGCCGGACGTGCTCAGGCGGCACCGGCGGCCGGTCCCACGCCGCGATGACCGCCACGTCCAGCTCGCCCGTGGCGACCGCGGGCACGCCCCGGTCGGACGTGATGTCCATGATCGACAGATCGGTGGCCGGATACCGGTGCCGCAGCGCCGTGAGCGCGGGCGGAAGCACGTGCAGCGCGGCGGCCTGGAACGCGCCGATGCGCAGCCGCAGCGACAGCCGCCCCAGCAGGCCGTCCAGTTCGTGCGCGGCCGCCGTGGTCTGCTCGTCGATGACGCGGCCGTGCCCGGCCAGTGCCTGCCCGGCCTCGGTCAGCGTGGCACCCCGCGCCCCGCGGCGCACCAGCGCCGTACGGCAGTCCCGCTCCGCCCTGGCGACCTGCTGCGTCACCGCGGCCGGGGTGATGCCGAGCGCGTGCGCCGCCGCCGCGAGCGACCCGTGCCGCTCGATCAAGGCGAGGAGCCGCAGAGCCTCCGGACCCAGAAGCATTCACTGATCTTAAGCCAGCACACCTGATCTTTAACTTCTCTGCATGCCGGTTCGCGGCCATCCTGGAGCCATGCCCACCAACGTCGCCCTGTTCGTCGGCACCACCTGGCTGCTGGCCATGCTGCCCGGCGCCGGACAGGCGCTCATGCTGCGCCAGACCCTGCACGGTGGACCGCGCCTGGCCTGGGCCAGCATCGCGGGCACCTGCACCGGCCTGCTCGTCTGGACGGTCGCCGCCGCGGCGGGGCTGTCGGCCGTTCTGCTCGCCAACCCCGACGCGTACACCCTGCTACGGCTCGCGGGCGGCGTCGTGCTCGCCCTGCTCGGCATCAGCACTCTGCTCTCCCTGCGCCGTCGGCCGACCGATCTCGGGTCGCCGCCGGAGCGGGGCTCGCGCGGCCGCTGGGGCGCGTACACCGCCGGGCTGGCCACCAACCTCGGGAACCCGAAGGCGGGCGTCTTCGCGATCTCGCTGCTGCCGCAGTTCGTCACCCAGGACGGCCCGGTGTTCGCCTCCAGCGTCGCGCTCGGCGCGCTCTGGGCCCTGGTCACCGCCGCCTGGTACGTGCTGTTCACCTGGGCGGTGAACCGCGGCCGCACCCTGGTGTCCCGGCCCGCCGTCCACCGCAGACTGCAGCTGCTCACCGGCGGCACCCTCGTCTGCCTCGGCGCCGCCGTGGCCCTGGGCTGGTGAACCCGGCGGCAGGGTGAGCCGCGCCGGGAACGCGGACGTGCGCCACGCCTAAGATCACCTGATGTTCCAGCCGACGTACCCGCTGCGCACCGCACGGCTCACGCTGCGCCCGATGGTGCCGGGCGACCTCGACGACGTGTACGCCTGGCAGAGCCGGCCCGACGTCGTGCGCTGGATGCTCGGCGCGGGACCGCGCACCCGGGAACAGTCCCAAGCGTCGGTGACCGCGATGGTGGCCGAGGACGCGCTGCGCGCCGAGGGCGACTGCCTGACCCTGGCCGTCGTCGCCGAGGCCAGGGTGATCGGAACCGTGGAACTGGTCTGGCGCAGCCAGGCCGACCGCACGGCCGAACTCGGGTACGTCTTCCACCCCGACCACGGGGGCCGCGGGCTGGCCACCGAAGCCGCCCGAGCGCTGCTGGACTGGGCGTTCGGCGAATTCGGCCTGCACCGGGTCTACGCCCGCTGCCACGCCCGCAACGAGGCGTCGGCCCGGTTGATGGCGCGGCTCGGCATGCGCCAGGAGGCGCGCCACGTCGAGAGTTACCTGTTCCGCGGCGAGTGGGCCGACCAGCTCGTCTTCGCCGTCCTGGACCGCGAGTGGCGGTCGGCCGAGGGCTGACCTCCGCCGTCCGGGTGGCGTGCCTGTCGGAATGGCGTCGAGCCGTTGGCGGGCGCTTCGCGCCGGTGCCACAGTGCGTTGGCCCGCGGCGGTGTTCGCCCCGGGTGTCGCGGCACGGTGGAGGAACAGTGAGTTTGACCAAGGACGACGGTCCGGCGCCCGCCGGGTTCACCGCCGCTCTGGAGGCGGGCGGGTACGGGCTGCCCGACCCGTCGACGGCCGGGCACGGGCACGCGCACGGCGTCGACGGGGTGTCGACGTCGGTGCGCACGGCGGTGCACCGGGGGCGGGAGATCCGCATCGAGACCACATACAAGATCACTATTGACGGCAAGCCGCTGGAAGGTGGCCTGGAGGTCCTCGACAACGGCGCGGTGCACTATCACGGGCTGCCGCAGTACGCCCTGCCGTCGGCGATCGACATGTGCAAGCGGGTGCTGGACTACTTCGGCACCGAGCCGCCGGCCGTCGACGAGCTCGGCTGCCTGACCGGCGAGCACGGCGAGCACTGCGGCAACGGCACCACCTGCTGCGTGCCCGACCAGGACCACCAGCACGGCACGGACCACGAGCACGGGACGAGCCACCAGCACGGTGAGCACCAGCACGGTGAGCCCGAGGCGCCGCGGCCGGTCCCCGCGCAGCCGCAACCGCACGACCACGACCAGCACCAGCACCACGGGGAGGGGCACCGGTGACCGCCGTCCGCGCCGACATCCAGACCTCCGACGCCGCCCGTGAACGATTCCTGGCCGGTGTCGTCGCCCTCAACGCCGAACAGTCGGGCTACACGACCTCGCAGCTCAACCAGCTCCTGTCCCCGTCCCTGCCGGGCTTTCGGCTGTACGGCGTGGACCAGCCGCTGACGACCTGGGACCTGTTCGTGCTGTGGCACTTCGTGGCGATGCAGATGCCGAGCAGCCCGCAGCGCCCGATGCGCAACCTGGCTCACGGCGGCCCGATCTTCCTGCCCTGGCACCGTTTGTTCCTGCTGCGCCTGGAGCAGCAGATCCAGCGGGTCACCGGCGACCCCGAGGCCGGCCTGCCGTACTGGGACTGGACCGTCGACGGCGGTCTGCCCGCCGACCAGCAGCACACCAGCTCGCTGTGGGGCGCGGCGGCGCTGGGCGACGCGCGCGGCGACGTGGTCAGCGGCCCCCTCGCGGCGATGCGCGTGCGCCTGATGGGCTACGGCACGCAGTTGTGGTCGGTCGCGCCGCGTCCGCTGCAGCGCAACGCGGGCACCGACACCGACGTGCCGGGCCTGCCGACGGCCGAGGACGCCAAGTGGGCGCTCGAAGAAGGGCTCGGCTACGACAGCGCGCCCTGGGACGTCAGCTCCGACGGCTTCCGCAACCGGGTGGAGGGCTGGATCGACCCGCGCCGGATCGGCCAGGCCGGCAGCCCGCAGATGCACAACCGGGTGCACGTGTGGGTCGGCGGCGACATGGGTCCGGGCAGCTCGCCCAACGACCCGCTGTTCTACCTCAACCACTGCAACGTGGACCGGCTGTGGGAGGCGTGGCTCACTCGCGGTGGGCGCGTCTACTCCCCGGGCGACGGCGACGACCAGCGGCCCAGCGGGCAGGGGCCCGACGACACCATGGTCACGCTGCTCGGCGAGCCGCTTACCCCGTCCCAGGTGCTGGACGCGTCCGCCTGGTACAGCTACGACTCGATCGCCTAGGAAAAGCGCGACGGCGCGGCCGACCAGGCCGCGCCGTCGCACGTCGTCGGCTCAGGCGAAGGAGAACAGGGGCGGGAACACCAGCACCACGATCCAGGCCCAGGCCGCGTACACCACCAGGTAGCGGGTCTGCCAGCGCTCCAGCCGGCCGAACGGCAGCTGGCCGCGCACGAAGCCCAGGAACAGCCACGCCGACCAGGACAGGTTCGCCAGCAGGACGAGGTTCTCGCCCAGCGCGGCGGTCTTGTTGGCGGTGAAGCCGAACTCGGTGATCCGGCCCGTGATCGCGGCCAGCACCAGGACGTCGATGACGAGCGCGGTGACCACCAGCGCGAGCTGCACCTTGTCGAAGACGCCGGCCGGGGCGGCCGGGTCGCGGGCCGAGATGGCGTACAGCAGCAGGCCGAGCACGACGACCAGCAGCAGGTCGAAGATGATGAGCACGTCGCGCTCGACGTCGATGCCGCTGCTCGACCAGACGATCGCGCCGAGCAGCACCACCAGGGTGACCGTGAACAGCGGGGTGAACACCCGGGTCAGCACGGGCGCCATGTTCTCGATGACGCTCTGCTTCGCCTCCACCAGCCAGGCCGCGACCACGACCGCGGCCATCGCGCCGCAGGGCACCAGCCAGGTGCCGACGAACGTCTCGGCGTCCAGGCCGATGGCCGAGAACGTGCCGACGGTGAACGCGGTCAGCACGCCGCCGCCGAGGGCGATCAGCACGAAGTAGATGAACCACTCGCCGGTGAACCGGATGAAGTCCATCCGCCGCCGGTCGTTGAGCCAGTCGCCGCCGGTGTAGGCGACCCCCACCACGAGCCACAGCGCGATCGGCAGGTGGATCGCGCTGAGCACGATGGTCTGCGAGTCCTCCGCCATCGGGAACGCGTTGGCCGCCACCGCGCCGACGGCGAACAGCGCCGCCAGCACGCCGATCACGGCCGGTGCCAGCCGCCGCCGCCAGGCGAAGTAGGCCGCCAGCGGGGCGAGCGCGAACAGGCCGAGGTTGCGTGCGTAGAAGGTGCTGCCGCCTTCCATGCTCACCCCGAACAGCGCCGGGGCCTTGATGCCGAGCGCCGCCACCGCCGCGAACGCGATCATGATGAACAGCTCGCGCCGGTTGCCGCTGCTGGGTGCGGCGGCGTCGTCGCCGGTGAGCACGAGCTGCTTCCACAGCCGCTCGGAGTGCTCCCGGGCGAACTCCCGGGACAGCTCGTCGAGGCTGCCCATGCGCTTGACGGCGATGAGGAACGCCTCGTCGGGGTGCAGGCCCGCCTCGGTCAGCTCGGTGATCCGGTCGCGGAGGTGGTCCTCCAGCTCCTCGGCGTCGGTGGAGTGCAGTTCCCGCCGGCGGCGCATGTACGCGCGCCACTCGGCGATCTGCTGTTCGAGTTCGTTGCCGCTGTCCACCGTCATCCGGCCACGCCCCAGGCCGGGGCGGGGATGGGGCGCAGCGACGCCCCGGCGTTCCAGACACCCCGCAGGGTCTCCACGACCGCGGCCCACTGGCGGCGCTGCTCCGCCAGCTCCTTCAGGCCCTGGTCGGTGATGCGGTAGTACTTGCGCCGCCGCCCCTCGATCGGGGTGTGCCAGGTCGCCTCGACGTGGCCGAGCCGCTCCAGCCGGTGCAGCAGCGGGTAGAGCAGGCCGTCGGTCCATTCGAGCTGTCCGCCGGACAGCTCGTTGACCTGTTTGAGGATCGCGTAGCCGTAGCTCTCGCCCTCTGCCAGGATGCCCAGCACGAGGGGGGTTGCCGAGGCCGCGACGAGATCTTTCGTGATGTGCACGAGGACACCGCCCTATACCTTGAACTGCTATGCATCTTAGTTCTAGGTATCACGGCGGCGCAACGTCGCCCGGCGGCCCGTGATCATGGTGTGGCAGGCTGGGCGGGTGCAGCAGGATCCACTCACCTCGGCCCAGCGGCTGGCGAACCTCGGCGACCACGCGGGCGCGCTCCGCTTCGCCCGCGAGCTGGAGACGCTGTACGCGGGCGAAGGCGACGACGGCGCGACCATGCTCGTCTGGGTCCGCCTGTGCATGGCCCGCTGGCTGGCCGTGCAGGAGGAGCCGGACCGGCCCGCGGCCCTGCGCACGCTCGACGAGGCCGAGCAGACCTGGCGCTCGCCGGTCGTCCAGGGCTCGGAGATGGTGCATGTGCTCGGCGCGGAACTGATGTCGCTGCGCAGCTTCGTGCTGCGCCAGCTCGGGCACGCCGCCGAGAGCCTCGCGGCGGGGGAGCAGGCCCTGGACCTGTTCGCCGAGCTGGAGCAGACCGCGCCGGAGGTGCTGTCCGCCGTGGGCCGGGTGCCGCTGCTGCTCAACCGGGGCGCCGCGCTCGCCGACCTCGGCCGCACCGCCGCGTCCCTCGCGCCGCTGACCGAAGCCCTCGACGTGCTGCGCACGACCGCTCCGGACAGCCACCGCGAGATCGAGATCGAGCTGCTCGTGCTGCAGGGCACGTCGCTCACCCTGCTCGGCCGCTTCGCCGACGCCGCGGCCGCCGAGACGGAGGCGATCGCGTTGGCCCGTACGCAGACCGGCCGGGCCGCCCGGCACCTGCTCGCCACCGCGCTGGCCAACCACGCCACCACGCTGACCCGCACCCGCCGGCTCGACGAGGCACTCGCCACGGTCGAGGAGTCCGAAGACGTGCTGCGGGAGACCGACGGCGAACCGGCGACCGCCGTGCAGCGCCGCCGCTGGGCGATGCCGCTGTCCACCGAGGCCGAGATCCTGCTGGCGCAGGGCCGCCGGGAGGAGGCCGCACGGACCGCGCGCCGGGCCGAACCGATCCTTCGCGAGTACGCCGAGCAGGCGCCGCTGCTGGTCGAGGGCTCACTGGCCAACGTCTGCCTGCTCATCGGCGACGCCGAGGACGACCCTGGTTACGCCGCCGAGGCCTTCGAGCGCCTGGACCGGCTCAACGAGCAGTTCCCGGGCCGGTACGAGTACTGGTGGCGGCGCGCCGCCGACCTCGTCGCCCGGCTGCGCGGGGCGTGAGCCGCGCCGAGGCGCGACGGTCCGTGAGCCGTAGCGCCCCGGCGGATCACTCCGGTCAACCCGCGGCGCAGGAGACCGTCGGCCAGGTGTAGTTGCCGTTGTGCTGGATGGTGACGCCCCAGTTGTTGCCGCTGCCGTTGGGTCTGGCGACAAGCTGCTGAGCGGTCGGATAGCTCGCGCTGATGTTCCAGGTGGCGAGCACCTTCGCCGGGGACGGCACGTTCATCGTCACGGTCCAGTTGGTGGCCCCGCTGACGGCGACGTTCAGGTTGTAGCGGTCGCTCCACTGCTGGCCCGCGGACAGCGTCGCGGTGCAACCGCCACCGCCGCCTCCACCGCCACCGCCGCCTCCACCGCCGGAGGAGCCCAGCGTGATGTTGGAGCTGCCGCTGCTCTGGTAGCCCTCCGTCGCCAGGATCATGTAGTCGTGGCTGCCGAGGCTCATGCCCTTGCTCGCCCACGCGTCGAAGTGGTTGCCGGAGGTGATGGTGCCGCCGGTCTTCTTCGACTGCCGGACGCTCCAGTACTGGTTGAACGTCCTGGTGCCCTCGATGGACGGCGCGTTGTAGCGGGTCGTCTGGTAGATGTCGTAGGTGCCGCCGTCGCTGGTGACGGTGCCCTTGTACGTGCCGGTGGGCCGGTAGGTGCCCCAGTTGTCGACGATGTAGTACTCGACCAGCGGGTTGCGGGTCCAGCCGTAGAGCGTCAGGTACGCGTTGCCGGACGGGTTGAAGCTGCCCGAGTAGGTCACGGACCGGCGGCCGCCGGTGCTCCAGCCCTTGCCGGCGACGAAGTTGCCGGTGTTGCTCCACGAGGTGCTGTAGTTGCCGCCAGAGCCGAGCTCCATGGACACGGTGCCCTGGCTGTCTGTCCAGAACGAGTAGAAGTAGCCGTTGTTGGTGCCGGTCTGGTTCGAGGTCACGGCCGCGTTCGCGGCGCCGGGCAGCATCGTCGAGGCGGCGACCATCGCTGCCACGCAGGCAGTGCCGAGCAGCAGCCTGGCGCGGCGGCGGCGGTTCGGGGGAGCGGGTGCGTTCATGGGGGTGCTTCCTCCTCGTGAGGTTCCGACGGGACGGTTCGGGTCACCCGGGATCGACTGTGTTGGGCTCCGTCGATGGCGCAAGTATTCGTTCGACGTCGATGGACTGTCAACGACTTCCGGAAACTATCGGTTGCCACGCGGTGGCTGCGAATCTGGCTCGCTGCGCAGATATTGACCTATGGAATCCAGGCGCGCATGCTGTCAGGCGACGCCGAATGGCCATGACCGACACCCACGCGTCGGCGAAAGTTTCGGAGCGCTTCCGGCGCATGGGACGCTGGTGCCCGGCATTGCCGCGTGGCAAAGGGGTGGCGAGGCGCCGGTCCCGAGGGCAGACTGCTCGCCATGATCGAGTTGCGGGTGCTGGCTCCGGACGACTGGCCGATCTGGCGGGAGCTGCGGCTCGCCGCGCTGGCCGAGGCGCCGTACGCCTTCGGGTCCCGGCTGGCGGACTGGCAGGGCGATGGTGATCGTGATGAGCGGTGGCGCGGCCGGCTGGAGATTCCCGGCTCGTACAACCTGGTCGCGCTGCTCGACGGCCGCTCGGCCGGCATGGCCAGCGGCGTGCCGACCGAGGACCGGGGCGTGGTCGAACTGATCTCGATGTGGGTGCACCCGGACGCCCGTGGACGCGGCGTCGGGGACCAGCTGCTGGCGGCGGTGGAGCAGTGGGCCCGGCAGGTGCGCGCCGAGGTTCTGAAGCTGGCCGTGGCCGAGGGCAACGACTCCGCCACCGGGCTCTACCGGCGCCACGGCTTCCAGCTCACCGCCGAGGTCGGTGACCTGATGCCCGACGGCGTACGCCGCGAGCAGATCATGGCTAAGGAACTGGGGACCTCGGTCAGCTGACGGGTGCCGAACCCGGTTGCCCTGCCCGCGCGTCCCGTGATCGGATGGCGGCAGCATCGCGTGCCGGTGGCGGACTGCGCCAGGCATGGAGGTGTGGAATCGAAGGGACCGGCCCCGGTGGCTTCCCCTGCCGGCGACCGTGCGGTCGCCTTGAGCACCCAGCTCGCGCAAGCGCATCAGGAACTGCGGCGGCGCATCCACGAGATCAGATCGGGCATCACCCGCCGCGCTGTGGGCCATGACGCGCTCGTCACCCACTGCCTGGCGTTCTGCGCCGCGTTGACCTCGCACCACCAGGGCGAGGACGCCGGGATGTTCGCCGAGCTGCTTCGCGAACGCCCTGACCTGGCCCCGACGATCGCCAAACTCGTCGAGGACCACGGTCTGATCACGTCGATCCTGTCCCGGGTGGCCGAACTCGCCGGGTCGCGCGACGGCACGCTGGAGGAGGTCGGCCGCGAGCTCGACGGCCTGGTGGCGATCATGGAATCTCACTTCAACTACGAGGAACGGGTGATCGCCGCGGCGATCGACGCGGGCGTGGCCGACACCGGCTGGTCGGGCATGGTGTTCCGGTTCCGCGACCACGTCTGACGTGCCGGGGTGCGGCGCGGGCCGCACCCCGGCACCGGGTCAGGACGCGTCGCGGGTACGCGCGGCGTGCAGCGCGCCGGTCCACCACAGCAGGTCGTCGGTGAGCAGTTTCAGGAACGGCTCGGCCGGGGCGAACACCGCCGTGTCGGTAGGGTCGGCCTGGTCGCGGGCAGGCAGGTAGATCTCGGGCGCGATGTGCACCGCGTGGCGCAGCGGGGCCATCTCGAACTCGACGGTGACCTGGCGCAGCTGCTCGATCGCCCGCGCTCCGCCGACGCCGCCCCAGCCGACGAAGCCGGCCGGCTTGCGGTGCCATTCGGCGTACGTCCAGTCCAGGGCGTTCTTGAGCACCGCGGAGTAGCCGTGGTTGTACTCGGCGGTCAGGAAGATGTAGCCGTCGGCGCGGTCCACCGTCCGGCCGAACCGTGCCACCGCCTCGTCGGTGTACTGCCGAGGGGTCCACATGGGGGCGGCCCCGTCGAAGAACGGCAGGGGATGGTCGCGCAGGTCGACCAGCTCGAACGCGACCCCCTCGTACTGCCGGGCGAAGTCCAGCACCCAGTGGGCGATCCGCTCGCTGAACCGTCCCTCGCGGGTCGTTCCGTTGATGACCTGGATGAGCATGTGTTGTCCCTTCGTGGCCTCGCGGCATTTGATCACCGCGTTTCCCAGCTTGGCCGGGGTCGGCACGAGTGGGCAAAACTCGGGTTAGCTACTTACCATGGGTAAGTGACTATGAAGCTCTCCGCCTACGTGCCCGACCACCACGACGCCAGCGACGCCGCCTGCCGGGGCTTCCAACCGGTCCTCGAACTGCTGGGCCGCCGGTGGGTCGGCATGATCATGCTCGCCGGGCGGCGCGGGGCACGCCGGTTCGGGCACTACCGCGCCTTCGCCGACGGCATCTCCGACCGCGTGCTGACCCAGCGCCTGCGCGAACTCGAACAGCACGGACTTGTCGAGCGGCAGGTCATTCCCAGCACTCCGGTGCAGATCCTGTACACGCCCACGGCCCGCGGCGTCGAGCTGATGGACGCGCTGCAGCCGCTGTTCGACTGGACCGCCCGCAACCCGGGCGTGTTCACACACCAGGAGTGACCGTCAGGCGGCCGCCTGCTTGACCACCTCGACCACCAGGTGCTTGGTGACCGGCTGTTCGCTCTGGCTGCTCATGTCGGCGAGGCCGCACAGCACGTTCAGTTCCGGCATGTAGCCGGCCGCGTTGCCCGGTGGGACCATGTACTCGACCGCCCGGTAGCCGTACAGGGTGCGCCGGGTGCCGTCCTTGGAGAAGCTGGTCACGTCGATCAGGTCGAAGTCGGACAGGCCCCGTTCGCGCATGTCGTCGGCGTTCATGAAGATGACCGTGCGCATGCCCTTGACGCCGCGGTAGCGGTCGTCGTTGGAGTAGATGCTGGTGTTGAACTGGTCGTGCGAGCGCACCGTGGTCAGCATCAGCCGGCCCTCGCCGGGGTCGACGTCGTCGGGCAGCGGCCCGGACCAGAACTCGGCCCGCCCCGACGGCGTCAGGAACGTCCGCTCGCGGGCCGGCTGGGCGAGCCGGAACCCGTGCGGGCGGCGGGCCTTGGCGTTGAAGTCCTCGAACCCGGGCAGCACCTGTGCCATGGTGTCGCGGATGCGGTCGTAGTCGTCCACATAGTCCTGCCAGGGCGTACGGCTGTCGGGCAGGGTGGCGCCGGCCATGCCGCCGAGGATCGAGCACTCCGAGCGCAGGTGCGGTGAGGCCGGGTCCTTCATCCCGTACGAGATGTGCACCATCGCCATCGAGTCCTCGACGGTGACGCCCTGCTCCCCGGCGGCCTGCTCGTCGCGTTCGGACCGGCCGAGGCACGGCAGGATCAGGGCGCGCCGCCCGTGCACCACGTGGCTGCGGTTGAGTTTGGTGCTCACCTGCACGGTCAGGTCGCAGTTGCGCATCGCCTCGAAGGTGCGCGGCAGGTCGGGCGCGGCCAGCACGAAGTTGCCGCCCAGGGCGACGAACACCTTCACCTCGCGGCGCTGCATCGCCTCGATCGCCGCCACGGTGCCCAGGCCGTGCTCGCGCGGCGGGTCGATCCCGCACACCTGCGCCAGCTTGTCCAGGAACGCCGGGGTCGGCCGGTGGTCGATGCCGCAGGTCCGGTTGCCCTGCACGTTGCTGTGCCCGCGGACCGGCGCGGGACCGGCCCCCGGGCGGCCGATGTTGCCGCGCATCAGCAGCACGTTCATGATCTCCCGCACGGTGTCCACGCCGTGCTCGTGCTGGGTCAGCCCGAGGCACCACGCGATGATGACGCGCTGCGAGGCCAGGTAGGACGCGGCCAGGGCCCGGATGTCGGCCTCGGCGATGCCCGAGCCCTGCACGAGGTCGGCCCACGGCGTCGCCGCGACGACCGCGCGGTACTGATCGAAGCCGGACGTGTGCGTGTCGATGAAGTCCCGGTCGAGCGCGGCCGGGTCGCGGTCGGCGGCTTCGAGCACCGCCTTGGCCACCCCGCGCATCAGGGCCAGGTCGCCGCCGATGCGGACCTGGACGTTGCGGGTGCCGGTGCGGGTGGTGCGGAAGGTGGCCATGTCGACGAATTCGTGCGGCACGATGGTGCGCCGCGAGGCCGCCTCGATCAGCGGGTTGATGTGCACCAGCGCCGCGCCGCGCCGGTCGGCCTCGGCGAGCCAGGTGAGCATGCGGGGCGCGTTGCTGGCCGCGTTGTCGCCCATCAGCCAGATCGCGTCGGCCTGCTCCCAGTCCTCCAGGTCGGTGGTGCCCTTGCCGGAGCCGATGGCCGCGGTCAGCGCCCGGCCGCTGGCCTCGTGGCACATGTTCGAGCAGTCCGGCAGGTTGTTCGTGCCGAACTCACGTACCCACAGCTGGTAGAGGAACGTGGCCTCGTTGCTCAGCCGCCCGGAGGTGTAGAACGCCGCCTCGTGCGGGCTGCCCAGGCCGCGCAGAGTGGTGCCGACCAGGGCGAACGCGTCCTCCCAGGAGATCGGCACGTAGTGGTCGGTGTCCGGGTCGTAGGCCATCGGCTCGGCCAGCCGGCCGACCGCCTCCAGGTCGTAGTCGGTCCACGTGGCCAGCTCGGCGACGGTGTGCGCGGCGAAGAAGCCGCGGTCGGCCCGGGGCGGTGTCATCTCCCAGGTGACGTGTTTGACGCCGTTCTCGCAGATGTCCAGCCGCAGGCCGGTCGGGTCGTCGGGCCAGGCGCAGCCGGGGCAGTCGAACCCGCCGTCCTCCTGGTTCATCACCAGCAGCGCCCGGATGCCCTCCACCGGCTCCGGGCTGCCCAGCAGGACCTTGCCGACGCTGCGCGCCGCGCCCCAACCGGCTGCCGGGTGGTGGTATTCGTGCCGCGAGTGGTCGCCGTCGGGCATCGGGCCGCGGCCCAGCGCGGCCGCGCCGGGCACCGCGCCCATCATCAGCTGTTCGGTGTCGGCTGCCGGGTCGGGTGACGGTGCCATCGGATCCGCCTTCCTGGCGCCTGCCGGAACCGGTCGGCGCCGGAGGTCGTGCATGACTCGGACCGCCGGATCGCGACGCCTCCACGGGGCAGCGACCGGCGCAGATGGAGATCACTTTATGCCTGCCGGCCCGGCCTGGGGCGAGTTCGGCCAAACCGCGCGGCCCGCACCGGCCGCGGCCGCCCTAAAGTGTGACGAATGGAGCTGACAGGGGAGTACGTACCCGGGACCTGGGACATGTCGGTCAAGCAGGTCGAGACCTACGAGTCGAGCGGTGGCACGAAGGGCACCACGATCATGGGCAAGCCCGTGGTCATCGTGACGATGCGCGGCGCGAGGTCCGGGAAGATCCGCAAGACCCCGCTGATGCGGGTCGAGCACGGAGGCAGCTACGCCATCGTGGCGTCGGTCGGTGGGCGGCCGAGCAACCCCGACTGGTACCACAACATCGTCGCCGACCCCGAGGTGATGCTGCAGGACGGGCCGGACCGCCGGGCGTACACGGCGCACCTGGCCACCGGTGACGAGCGTCGCGTGTGGTGGGACCGGGCCGTCGCGGCGTTCCCGACCTACACCGACTACCAGCGCAAGGTCACCCGCGAGATCCCGGTGTTCGTGCTCGACCCGGCCTGAGCGTACGCCCTCCGGGACCGCGCCCCGCCCGACGAGCCTCTAATATGGAGCCTTTGTCGGGCCGGGGTCGCCCACCGGCACGGAGGGGGCGTGATCGGGGAATGTCCGCCGAGCAACGGCTGCACGCGAGCGTGGTGTCGATCGATCTCCCGAACGGCCACCCGGTCGGCGCGGGCTTCGTGGCCGCGCCCGACCTGGTCTGCACCGCCGCACACGTGCTCACCAAGTTGCTGGCTCGCGGCTCCGCGGAGCCCGGCGTGGGCACGCGGATCGAGGTCCGCTTCCGGGCCACCGGCACCACCGGCACGGCCGTCGTCGAGGTGTGGCGGCCCGCGCGGGAGGCCGACATCGCCGTGCTGCGGCTGGCCGAGCCCGCGCCCGACGGGGTGCGCCCGGTCCGCCTCGTGGACGAGCCCGACGCCTGGGGGCACCGGTGCCGGATGTTCGGCTTCCCGGAGCACCACCCGGACGGCGTGTGGGCCGTGGGCACGATGCACGGCCGGCAGGGTTCGGGCTGGCTGCAGATCGACGACGACCGCAACGCCGGCTTCTGGGCCACGCAGGGCTTCAGCGGCGGCCCCGTCTGGGATGACGACCGCCAGGCCGTGACCGGCATGATCGTCGCGACGGAGGCGCTGGCCGGGCGGCGTACGGCGTACGCCCAGCCCGCGGCCGCGCTGCTCGCCGCGGCACCGGAGCTGGCCGGCTGGGCCGAACCGCCGGGCCGGTGGGACGACAGCCCGTTCCGCGGCCTGGAGCCGTTCCGCGAGCAGGACGCCCCGCTCTACTTCGGACGCGCCACCGAGGCGGCCGAGCTGGCCGAGACCGTGTGGCGGGAGCCGTTCACGGTGCTCAACGGCGCGTCCGGCACCGGCAAGTCGTCGCTGCTGTCCGCCGGGGTGCTGCCCCGGCTGCGGGAACGGCCCGCCGTCATCGTCGGCCTGCGGGTCGCCGCCGGGGTCACCGCCGAGAGCGTGCTCACCCGTGCGCTTTCGCAGGCGTTCGACCTGCCCGACGCCACTCCCGCAGAGATCGCCGCCGAACTACGGGCCGGCCGGATCGGCGACCTCGTCGTCCGAGCCCTCGATCAGGCGTACGCGCAGCGGCTCGTCATCGTCGTCGACCAGCTCGAAGAACTGGTCGGCCACGACCCCGCGCAGGCCACCGAACTGTTCACGCTGCTGCGGGCGCTGTGGGAACCGACCCGCACCGTGCGGGTCATCGTCACGCTGCGCTCGGACTTCCTGGACCAGGCCGCGGCGCTGTCCGGGCTCGGTCCGGCGTGGACGCACGCGATCACCTACCTCGCCCCGCTGACCGGCGACGCGCTGCGCGAAGCGGTCGAGGGGCCGCTCGCGGCGGCGGACCGCGCTGCCGAGCCGCGGCTGGTGGACCGCATCCTCACCGACGCCGGCGCGACCGCCGGTGCGCTGCCGATGGTCGAGTTCCTGCTCGAACGCCTGTGGCGGTCCGAACCGGGCGACGTGCTCACCCACGAGACGTACGACGCGCTCGGCGGTGTCGGCGGCGTCATCGCGGGCTACGCCGAGGAGGTGCTGCGCGAACGCGTTCCGAAGGCCGAGCTGCCCGCGGTGCGCTCGCTGATGCTGCGCCTGGTGCAGCCGACCGCCGCCGGGACCGCGCTGCGGCGTCCCGTGCGCGCCCAGGACCTGACCGCGCCGATGCTGGCCGTCGCGCGGGAACTGGCCGCCGCCCGGCTCGTCGTCACCTCGCAGGACCGCGACACGGGGGCGGTCACCTACGAGCTGACCCACGACGCGCTGACCCGCCGCTGGCAGCGCCTGGAGGACTGGCTGAAGGAGTCGGCCGAGTTCTGGCAGTGGTACGAGACCCTGCGCATCAGCCGCGAGCAGCAGGAACCGCTGCGCGGAGCCCGGCTGGAGGCGGCCCGTGACTGGCTGCGCAGCAACGGTGACGACCTCACCCAGGACGACCGGGACTTCATCCTGGCCAGCCGGCAGCGCAGCCGCCGGTTCGCCTGGGCGTGGCGGTCGGCCGCCGGCGCGCTGGTGGTGCTGCTGCTGGCGACCGGCGGGTTCGCGATCCTGCTGCAGGACAGCAACGCTGACCTGATGGAGCAGCTGCGCGAGGCGAGTGCCCGCGTGCAGGCGGCGGACGCGGCGCGATACCTGTCCGTCGACCCCGACAAGGCGGCGCTGACCGCGCTGACCGCCTACCAGAGCAAGGCGCTGCCCGAATCGGCCAGCGCCCTCTTCCAGGTGTACGCGCAGTTCAATCAGGTCAAGCGGATCCTGCCCGACACCGCCGACGTGCAGGCCGTCGCGGTCATGTCCGACCCGCCCGCGCTGGTGACGGCCGGTCCGGACCTGCGCCGGTGGCGGCTGGACGGCCCCGGTCGGCCCGTCTTGGAGCAGTTGGCCGACCGGGCCAAGAGCGTCATCGCCGACCGGTCGGGCACCCGGCTCGCCTACATCGGCGCGAACACGGTGACTGCGGTCCAGCCGGATGGGCAGCGCTTGACCCGCAAGTTCACCCACCAGATCAACCTGGAGCGGTTCGACCCGTCCGGGCAGGCGCTGCTGCTGCGCGTCCAGCCCCGGTCGGAGGACCCCATCCGAGCCGTGATCTGGGATCTGGGCACCGACACCGACATCGAGCTGCCGCAGACCGGCGTGAGCGCCGCCTGGTTCGGTCCGGACGCCGGAACCGTGCTCGTCAAACTGGAGTCCGGCGACACCGAGGTCTGGGACGTCAAGGCCCGCCGCGCCGTCGAGAAGATCACCGACGACGTGGTGGGCGTCAGCCCGGACGGCACCCGGCTGGTGCGCTGCCCGAAGTCCACCAGCAGAGCACCGATGCGCCTGTACGGACTGCCCGGACTGCGCCCGGCCGGTGAGCTCACCACCTCGTGCCTGGGCGCGTTCGGCAACCAGCTCGGGTTCGACCCCGCCGGCAAGATCCTGCTGGGAATGCCCTGGGATGTCAGCTCCGCGAGCCGGCAGCGGATCCAGGTCGTACTGACCGCGACCGGTGAGGCGACCACGCTGGGGCTGCCACTGCTCGGCGCCGTGGACTTCGGCAACCGGGTCGTGCCTGTCGCCGTCCCGCACGACGGGGGCTGGTTGGTCGCCTACGCCGGAGACGGCGGCGTGGTGCTCGCCGACGTGGCCCGCAGCAGCCTCACGCAGCTCGGCGCCGACCTGACGGCCTACGACGCCGAGCCGGTGGACCTGATCGGGCCGCTCGCCGTGGCCCGCTTGGCCCGCCCGGCGCGGCTGTGGGACCTGGCATCCGGACGTCGGATCACCGGTGTGCTGCCGGACCGGGAGCGGGTGCTGATCGCCGACGACCGCTACCTGTTCACCACGGACGCCACCCGCACCACCTTGTCCCTGCGGGACCTGGCCGACCCGAGCCGGGTCCGGCACGAGCTGGCCTTGCCGCCCAGCCCCAGCCTGTCGCCGGCGGCTGACGGAAACGGACCGGGTTGGGCGTGCATCGTCCGCACGGACAGCATGCTGGTCCACTTCAACGGCAGCGTGATCCGCCGCTGGGAGTATCCGAGCCTGCGCCCGCTGGAGCCGGTCACACCGACCCCAGATGACGGCGTCGACCCACGGGCGCGGTTCGGCACCTGTGCGTACGACGCCGAAAAGCAGCTGTTGGCGGTGAACACCACCGGGCCGTACATCTCGGTGTGGAACGCGGACACTGGCGATCCGGTGCACGTGTTCACGGTCGACGGGGTGCAGATCGTCCGGCAGATCGCGTTTGGCCGGGGCAGTGACCTCATCGCGGTGCTCGGCGAGCGCGGGCAGGTCGGGGTCGTCGACCCCGTTCGGGAAACCGAGGTGTCGAAGGTGACAGCACCCGAGAACACGCTGGTCGACGCGTGCTGCCGGATCCAGTCGCTGCACGATGGCCTGATCTACCTGCAGAGCGGCGAGCAGTTCCTGGTCTGGGCGACGGCAGAGGCGACCGTGCGGTTCACGCTGGTGCTGCCCAGGTCCAACGACTTCCAGGGGCTGGAGCGCAGCAGCATCGACGGGGTCGGCACCACCCTGACGGTCAGCGGCACCGAGTTCGGCGTGCAGCGCTTCGCACTCGATCCGGAGGTGTGGCGCGGACACCTGTGTGATCTGGTCGGCCGCGGACTGACCGACGACGAGCGGGCCAAGGCCGTCACCCACCCCGACGACGGGGACATCTGCCCCGGCTGGAAAGGCTGACCATGCAACCGCTGATCGAAGTGACCCTGGAGGACGGCACCCGGCTGCTGGTCGAGCCGAGCGACGGCGAGCGCGACGAGCTGGTCGAGGCCGGGGTCGGCGACCACATCACCACCGCGCGGGACAGTTTCCAGACCATGATGAGCCGGCTGCGCCCGGTCATCCAGACGGTGACAGACCAGGTCAGCTCGCTGCCCCGGCGGCCGGACAAGTTCACCGTCGAGATCGGCATCAAGATCACGGCCGAGTCCGGCGTGGTGATCGCCAAAGCCGCCAGCGAGGGCCACCTCACCCTCACCATGGAGTGGTCCGGCCCGGAGCGCGGCCAGGTCCCGGGTCCGCGGCAGCCGGGGGAGTGACCGTGGAGACGGAACCGGCCGCGGCGCTGCGGCTGACCGCGCTGCACAAGGCGTTCGGCGACACCGTCGCCGTCGACCACATCGACCTGGCCGTGCCCCAGGGGTCGTTCTTCGGGCTCGTCGGGCCCAACGGCGCGGGCAAGACGACGGCGCTGTCGATGGCGGTCGGCCTGCTGCGACCCGACGGCGGCCGGTCGCAGGTGCTCGGCGTCGACGTCTGGGCGGACCCGGACCGGGCGAAGGCGCTCATGGGCGTGCTGCCCGACGGGCTCGCCATGCCCGAACGCCTCACCGGCCGGGAGCTGCTGACGTTCCTCGGCCAGTTGCGCGGCATCCCCGACGAGGTCCTGACCGGGCGGGTCCAGGAACTGCTCGACGTCATGGAGCTGGGCGACGCCGAACGCACCCTGGTCGTCGACTACTCGACCGGCATGCGCAAGAAGATCGGCCTGGCCACGGCCCTGCTGCACGGGCCGCGGCTGCTGGTGCTCGACGAGCCGTTCGAGGCGGTCGACCCGGTGTCGGCGGCCGCGCTCAAGTCGATCCTGGTGCGGTTCGTCGCCGCGGGCGGGTCGGTGATCCTGTCCAGCCACGTCATGGCACTGGTCGAGCAGCTGTGCGACACGGTTGCCGTGATGGCCAAGGGCCAGGTCGTGGCAGCCGGCCCACTCGACGCCGTACGCGGCGACGGCACGCTGGAGGAGGCGTTCGTCCGGCTCGTCGGCGTCGACACCGGCGACCGGGAGGGCCTGTCGTGGCTGGCGTCCTGAGCGCTCTGCCGGCCGAGGCGCGCATCCTGATCCGGATGAAACTGGCGATCATGCGCCACTCCATGACCGGTGGCAAGGCCGCCTGGATGATCGTCGGCGGGGTCCTCGGGCTCGCGCTGGCGGCCGCCACGACATGGCTCGGCCTGGCCCTGCCCGCCCAGCCGACCGTGGTCGCCGACCTGCTCGCCGCCGTATACCTCATGTGGGCACTGGGCTGGGTGGTCGGGCCGGTCTGGGGTGGCTCGACGCTGCTGCGCGCCGACCACTTCGGGCTGCTGCCCGTGCCGCGCCGGCGGCTCGCCGTCGGCCTGCTCGCCGCGGCCTTCGTCGGCGTCACCGCCGCGGTGACCCTGCTGGCGTTCCTCAGCCTGGTCGGCTACGCGGTCCGGCTCAGCCCCGCATCCGTGCTCGTCGCGCTCCCCGCGGTCGTGCTGCAGCTGGTGTTCGTGGTGCTGCTGTCGAGGGTCGCGACGGTCGTGTTCGGAGTGGTGGCCAAGTCGCGCACCGGCGCGGCGTTCACCGGCGTGCTCATCGCGGCGATGATGGTGCTCGCCCAGTCCGGCTGGATGGTCGCCGTCGCGATCCAGGTGTCCGGTGTGCTCGACACCGGCTTCGGACCGGGCTTCGCCCGCACGGTGCGCGCCGTCCCGTCCGGCTGGGGCGTGGTCGCCGTCGAGTCGGCAGCCCGGGGCAGCTGGTGGTCGGCGGTGGGCGCGCTGCTCGGGCTGGTGCTGCTGATCGTGCTGCTGCTGCTCGCGTGGAGCCGCAGCCTAGGCACCCCGCGCCGAGCGCGGGTGACCATCCGCGGCTCCCGCCGGGCTGCCGCGCCGTGCCGGGGTCTGTTCGCCGGGCGCACCGGCGCGGTGCTGCGCAAGGAACTTCGCACCTGGTGGCGCGATCCGCAGCGGACGCAGTCGGTGTTCGTGCCGCTCGCCTGGGCGCTCGGCACGACCGCGCTGCCGCTGACGTTCGGGGAGAAGGTGCTGCTGCCGTGGGCCGCGCCCGCGCTCGCGCTGATGGCGGGCGCATCGGTGGCCAACCTGTACGGGCAGGACGGCACGGCGCTGTGGATGACCCTGCTCACCGGCAGCGAGCGGGCCGACCTGCACGGCCGTCAACTGGCCTACCTGCTGATCTTCGGGCCGGTCACGCTCGCGGTGGCGGTGGGGTTCACCGCGTGGAGCGGGCTGGTCTGGGCGTGGCCCTGGGTGCTGGCCCTCGTGCCGGCGATGCTCGGCGGCGGTGCGGGGCTCGGTGCGCTGCTGTCCGTGGTGGCGCTCGCGCCGGGCCCCGACGCCCACAAGCGTCCCGAGAACCCCCTCGAACACGGTGACACGACCGGCCAGGCCAATCTCATGTTCTGGGGCGGGCTGCTGCCGGGCATCCCGGCGGCGACGGTGCTCACCCTCGGCACGGTGTATGACGACCTCTTCCTGCTCTGGGCGGGTGTGCCGGTCGGCGTGGCCACCGGCGTCTTCCTGGCCTGGTGGCTCGGCCGGGTCGCGGTCGGGCGGCTGCGGGCAGGCGGGCCGGAGCTGCTCTTCCTGATGCGCACCGGCCGCAGCAAGCCGGTCCGCGCAGAGCTGCCCAAGCGTGCCGAGGTGTCCAAGGGCGCGGCCCGCACCGCGCTGCTCGGCTGGACACTGGGCTCGATCGCGCTGTTCCCGCAGGGCCTGGTGCCGATGATCTTCCTGCTGGCCGGCGTCGACGTGAAGTCCTGGTTCCTGGCCATGCACGTGCCCGGCGCGTACGCGTGGCCGATCGCCACCGTGATGGTCCTGCTCGGCAGCTACCTGTACTACCTGGCCATCAGGGCGAGCCGGAAGCCGCGCGCGACGCCGGGCCAGGACCAGCAGCTCGAATCGGTCTGAGCACGGCGGCACACGTCGGCGCCGCCCCCGGGCAGGGCGGCGCCGACGGGCCGGTCAGGCCGCGATGAAGCTGCGGATCTGGGTCAGCACGCTGGTGTTGGTGAGGAACCCGATGTGGGTCTCGCACAGCACGTTGTTGTTGCTCGCCCCGGTCAGGCGGGTGCTGGTGTACGGGATGATGATGCCGTCGCAGGCCGAGTACCAGGTGCCGTACTTGGCGCTGCCGGGCGTCTCGTCGCCGTCGGCGAGGTCGAGCAGGAACAGCGAGCCCGGGTACATCTCGATGCACGAGACGTTGATCAGGCACGCGCCCGCGTACGTGGTGCCGTGGTTGGCACCGGCGATCGAGGCGACATGGCTGACGTTGGCCGAGCCGCCCAGCTCCTCCAGGTACCAGCGGGTGACCAGGCCGCCCATCGAGTGGTTCACGATGGCGACCTTCGACGCGCCGGTCTGCGCCTTGACCTGGTTCACCTTGTCCCGCAGCCCGGCCGCGCTGATCTGGTTGGAACCGGCCCAGTTGTAGTCGTACGTGTAGAGCCGGGTGAAGCCGCCGGCCCGGAAGACCGACAGGGCGGTCGTCCAGTTCGACGAGTTGCCGATGAAGCCGTGTACGAAGATCACCGGCGTGCTGGTCGCCGCGTTCGCGGGCGAGGCCGGGGCGACCACGAGTGCCGCGGCGGCGACCAGTGCCGCGCCGGCGGCGATGAGACGTTGGCGGATACGCATGGGGGAGCCCTTCGTCGGGACGGTGCGTGTGGTGCCAACGAGCATCGGAGCAGCGCCCCGCCTTCTGCATCGGTGTAATCACCGGTCCGCCATCCACGTCGGACATCGTCAGATGGCGATGTATTGACGTATAGTGACGACCGGTGGTACGGCGGCCACTCGCGTTCCCGTGTGTTTGATTCCGTGGATTCGGGATCGAACGTGAACGATGCCGACCCGACCCACTGAGGGGAGACCGCCGATGGGCAACCGTCCCTGCCGCATCGCCGCCACCACCGTGCTCGCCGTCCTCGCCGGGATGCTGCTCGGCGTGCCCGCGGCCTCGGCCGTGCCGCCCGACTACACCACCAGCGAGGCCGGCAACCCGTTCGCCGACGGCTGGTACGCCGATCCCGACACGGTCGTCTACGGCGACCGCTACTGGGTGTTCCCGACCACCTCGAAGAGCTATGCCGAGCAGACCTACCTGGACGCCTTCTCGTCCACCGACCTCGTCAACTGGACCAAGCACCCCAACGTGCTGACCAAGGCGAACGTCTCCTGGGCCTCGTACGCGATGTGGGCGCCCGCGCCGATCCAGCGCAACGGCAGGTACTACCTGTACTTCGCGGCCAACGACATCCAGAACAACAGCAGCCTCGGCGGCATCGGCGTGGCCGTGGCGACCCAGCCCCAGGGGCCCTACACCGACGCGCTGGGCCGCCCGCTGATCGCGCAGTTCCAGAACGGGGCGCAGCCCATCGACCAGGACGTCTTCATCGACGACGACGGCCAGGCGTACCTGTACTACGGCGGCTGGGGCCACGCGAACGTGGTCAAACTCAACGCCGACATGACCAGCCTCGGCACGCACACCGACGGCACCGTCTACAAGGAGATCACGCCCGCGGGCTACGTCGAGGGCCCGCAGATGTTCAAGCGCAACGGAAAGTACTACCTGATGTGGTCCGAGGGCGGCTGGACCGGCCCCGACTACTCCGTCGCGTACGCCGTCGCGAACTCGCCGCTGGGCCCGTTCACCCGCCTGGGCAAGGTGCTCGCCCAGGACGCCGCCGTCGCCCGCGGCTCCGGGCACAACTCCGTGGTCAACATCCCCGGCACCGACACCTGGTACATCGTCTACCACCGCCGCCCGCTCAGCGAGACCGACGGCAACCACCGGCAGCTCGCGTACGACCGGATGGTCTTCAACGCCGACGGCACGATCGCCCCGGTGACGATGCGGGTGCGCGACAACTTCGCCGACGGCAACGCCTTCGGCTGGCGCACCTACGGCGGCACCTGGTCGGCGACCGGCGGCCGCTTCACGGCGGCGAACTCGCTGGGCGGCAAGGCGCTGCTGGACACCAACTTCGGCAACCTCACCTACGACGCCGACGTGGCGGTGACCTCGGGCGGTGGCGACGCCGGGCTCGTCTTCCGGGTCACCAACCCCTCCACCGGCACCGACGGCTACACCGGCTACTACGCCGGCATCAGCCCCGCGGGCCGGGTCGTGCTCGGCCGGGTCAACAACAACTGGACCCAGCTCCAGGCCACGGCCATGACCGTGGCCGTCGGCACGACCTACCGCATGCGGGTGACCGCGATCGGATCCTCGATCAAGGTGTACGTCGACGACATGGCCACGCCGAAGATCAACGTCACGGACGCGACCTACGCCACGGGCGCGACGGGGCTGCGGGTGTTCAACGCCGCGGCGGCCTTCGACAACGTCGCCGTCAGCCCGCCCGTCGGTGCCGGGACCAACCTGGCGCAGGGCCGCCCCGCGACCGGCTCCACCGCGTGCCAGGCCGCCGAAGGCCCGGAGAAGGCCGTGAACGGCACCGTCAACGGCGGCAACACCGACAAGTTCTGCTCCGCCGTCACCGGGGCCTGGCTGCGCGTCGACCTCGGCGCGACGCGGGCGATCAACCGCTTCGAGGTCGCCCACGCCCAGGCGGGCGGCGAGTCGGCGTCCCTCAACACCAGGGCGTTCACCATCTCGGTGTCCGCTGACGGGGTGAGCTGGTCCCAGGCCGTCAACGTCACCGCCAACACCGCGGCCACCAGCACCCACCCGGTCACCGTCAGTGGCCGGTACGTCCGGCTGGACGTGGCCACACCGACCCAGAACTCTGACATCGCGACCCGTATCTACGAGCTGCGCGTCTTCGGCTGACCCGTTTCCGCCTGCCGCGCCTGCTCGGTTGTCCGGGTGGCGGGGCACCCGCGCCCCGCCAGATCCGATCTGGCGGGGCGTCTGGCGCCTACCGGGTGGCAGGGTCGCCGCACCGTGCGAGCCGGCCGCGTTGACGTGGTGGACGAGAGGAATGTGATGGCGGTGAACCGAACCGGCCTGGCGGTGGAGACCTCCGGGCTGGTGAAGACGTTCGGCAAGACCCGGGCGGTGGACGGGCTCGACCTGGCGGTCCCCGCCGGGACGGTGTACGGCCTGCTCGGGCCCAACGGGGCGGGCAAGACCACGGCGGTGCGCATGCTGGCCACGCTGCTGCGACCCGACGGGGGAGAGGCCCGGGTGTTCGGGCACGACCTGCGCACCGAGGCCGACGCGGTGCGCACCCGGGTCAGCCTGACCGGGCAGTACGCCTCGGTCGACGAGGACCTGACCGGCACCGAGAACCTGATCCTGCTGGGCAGGCTGCTTGGCTACCGCAAACCGGCCGCGCGCGAGCGGTCCGCGTAGCTGCTCGCGGCGTTCGGGCTGACCGAGGCGGCCGACCGGCAGGTCAAGAAGTACTCCGGCGGCATGCGGCGGCGCATCGACATCGCCGCCAGCATCCTGAACACCCCCGACCTGCTGTTCCTGGACGAGCCGACGACGGGCCTGGACCCGCGCAGCCGCAACCAGGTGTGGGAGATCATCCGGGCGGTGGTGGCGCAGGGCACCACGGTGCTGCTGACCACGCAGTACCTCGACGAGGCCGACCAGCTCGCGGGCCGGATCGCGGTCATCGACGAGGGAAAGGTGATCGCCGAGGGCACCCCGGGGCAGCTCAAGTCCTCGATCGGGGCGGGCACCGTGCACCTGCGGCTGCGCGACGCGGCCCAGCGCCCCGAGGCGGAGCGCATCCTGGCGAAGGTGCTGGACACGACCGTGCAGCAGGAGGCCGACCCGGTCGCGCTGACCGCGCGCGTCGGCGGCTCGGGCGCGGCCGTGGACGCCGCCGCGGCCGGTTCGCGGGCCCTGGCGGAGCTGGCCGGGGCGGGCATCGTCGTCGACGAGTTCTCCCTCGGCCAGCCCAGCCTCGACGAGGTGTTCCTGGCCCTGACCGACAAGGCCGCCCGGACGGAGGAGAAGGCATGAGCGAGCGCAGCGAGCGAATCATGTGGCTGCCGAACCATGCCGCCGACGAGCGAAGCGAGGAGAAGGCATGAGCACCACGACAGTCGCACCTGAGACGTCGGCTTACACGCCGTCGGCGGAGTCCATCGCCGCGGTGCTGGCGCCGGGGGAGAAGCCGCGGCGGCCGGGGCCGCTGTCGGCGTCGCTGACGTTCGGCTGGCGGGCGATGCTGAAGATCAAGCACGTGCCCGAGCAGCTGTTCGACGTCACGATGTTCCCGATCATCATGACGCTGATGTTCACCTACCTGTTCGGCGGCGCGCTGGCCGGTTCGCCGCGCGAGTACCTGCAGTACCTGCTGCCCGGCATCATGGTCACCAGCGTTGTCATGATCACGATGTACACCGGGGTCGGCCTGAACACCGACATCGAGAAGGGCGTCTTCGACCGCTTCCGCACCCTGGCCGTGTGGCGGCCCGCCGCGCTGGTCGGCATGATCTTCGGCGACCTGCTGCGCTACGTGCTGGCCGCACTCGTGATCATGGGCGTCGGGCTGGTGCTCGGCTTCCGGCCCGGCGGCGGCGTGATGGGCGTGGCAGCCGGCATCGGCCTGCTGGTGGTGTTCTCGTTCGCGTTCTCCTGGATCTGGACCTGGCTCGGCCTCATCCTGCGCAGCGAGAAGTCGGTGATGGGCGTCAGCATGCTGGTGCTGTTCCCGCTGACCTTCCTCAGCAACGTGTTCGTGCAGCCCACCACGATGCCGGGCTGGCTGCAGGCGTTCGTGGACGTCAACCCGATCACCCAGCTGGTGGCGGCGGTGCGCTCGGTGATGACCGGCGCGCCCGACGCCGGGGCGATCACCTGGGTGCTGGTCGCGAGCGTGGTGTGCACCGCGGTGTTCGGCGCGCTGACCATGTACCGCTACAACCGCAAATGACGGCCCACCGCCCTGGCGGCGCTCACAGCCGCCAGGGCGGTGCCGGGTCCGGGTGGTAGCCGCAGGCGTTGCCGGTCGACACACTCGCCCGCAGATGCGCGGCCAGCTCCGGGTGCAGGTCGTCGAGCCGCCGCAGCGTGTCGCGGATCCGGGCGGTGACCGCCTTGCGGGCGCGCTCGCCGTCGTCGCCGAGCCGCCGCGTGCGCCCGCCCAGGCCCGCCGCCGCCCGCAGCTCCGCGAGCAGTGCGTCGCGTTCGGACTCCAGCGCCTGCCGCCGGGCCGTGTCGTCGCGTCGAGCGGCCGCATCGAGCGCGTCGTCGAGCTGGTCGAGCCGCTGCCGATAGTGCGCCTTCGCCGTGTCGTCGAGCACCGGGTCCGCCCCCATGCGCCGGGCCGCGACCGCCGTCGCGCCGCCCGGTGGGTCGGCCAGCTCCACCGCCGCGATGTCCGTGCCCGGGTGGCTGAGCAGCTCGTGCAGGTCGCGCAGGCCCTTGGCGTCGGGCAGGTGCACGGTCCGGCCCGCGTACCGCAGCCGCCAGGTGGCGTCCTCCCGCAGGAATTCGCACACCTCGGCGGCCTCGGCCTCGCGCGCGCCTGGGTCGCGCAGCAGTGAGGCGGCCCGTGTGTCGCCCGGGGCGTCCCGGGCGGTCAGCGCGCGGGCCAGGCCAGCCCGAGCCCGCTCCGCCCAGGGCGGGGCCTGCATCCGCTCGGCCGACTCCGCGGCGGCCGTGTACTCGGCCACGGCGTCGTCCCAGCGCCCCGCCGCCGCGTCGACCTCGGCCAGCCACAGGTCCAGCGGGCCGCTCACGTCGCAGCCCCACAGCGAGACCGCCCACTCGCCGCGGTACGGCAGCAGCGCCTCCCGGGCCCCGTCGCAGCGCTCCGGGTCGGCCGTCGCGGCGGCCAGCTGCGCCCGCAGGCGCAGCCACAACCTGTTGACCGAGGACGGGTACGGGTCGTTCCTGCTGTAGGCCTCCGCGGCCGCCACCAGCCGCAGCGCCTCGCCGACGTCACCGCGCTCCACCGCCGTGATCGCCTGGACCAGCGGCAGGTACGGGTGGTCCTGCGCGTCGAGCTGCCCCAGCAGCCGGTCCGCCTCGGCGAACTGCCCGCGCTGCATGGCCAGGGCCCACTCCAGGTGGTACTGCATGAACGTGAAGTCCGCGTGCGGATGCCCTTCGCTGGTGCGCAGCCGCGCCAGCAGCTCCTCCGCCTCCGCGAAGCGGCCCCGCATCGTGTCGATGACGGCCTGGTCGACCAGTTGCGAGATGCGCATCCGTAGGCTGCCGTCGCGCTCGGCCGCCGCCAGGAACACGCTCAGCTGCTCCAGGTAGCCCGGGTCGCCCATCTCCAGCAGCGCCACCCACCGGAACGACGCGGCCAGCGCCTCCGTGCCGGTGTCCGCCGCGCGACGACTCACCTGCTCCATCTCGGCGGTCAGCGCCTCACGCTCACGGGCGCCGCCCGGCCCCCAGTTCAGATCGTGGCGCGCCCACAGGCTGAACATCAGCGCCTCGTCGTCGCGGCCGGTGCGGGCCACCGCCTCGGTGCGGACGATCAGGCTCAGCGCCAGCTGCTCGGGGTTCGCGGCCTCCGCGCCCTCGCCGATCAGCAGCCGGTACGCCTCCCGCAGCAGGCTCTGCCGCAGCTCGGTCCGGCCGCCGTCGGGACGGCCGTGCGGGTGCACCACCAGCGCCACCCAGGCCAGCAGCTCGCCGTCGCCCGTCTCCCGGGCGATCGCGGCAGCCTCCTCGAACAGCCGCCAGCCCTCCGACTTGTCGCCGAGGTGGTAGACGCTGCGGCCCAGTTCGATCAGCACGCGCACCCGCCGGGCGGGCTCGCGCACCCGCTCCAGCGCCCGCCGGTAGTGCGAGATCGCCTCGTCGGCGGCCAGCCGCTCGCCCGCGTCGGCGGCGGCCGCGAGCAGCCGCCGCACCGCGATCTCCGGCTCCAGCAGCGGGCCGGCCAGGTAGGCGTGCCGCGCCAGATCGGCGGGCAGCACCTGGACGGCCAGCTCCGGCGAGGCCTCGGCCGCTCGCACCACCGCCGCGTGCAGTTCCTGCCGCGCCCGCTCCGGCAACCCGTCGTGCAGCGCCTCACGGACCAGGTCGTGGGCGAAGCCGTACCGTCCGACGCCGCGCACGGCGACCAGCCGGGCCTCCTCGGCCTGCGCCAGCAACCGGTCCACCCCGGCCTCCGGCGTGCCCGACGCCGCCACGAGGACCTGCCGCGGGAACTCCCGGCCGAGCACCGCGGCCGTGGCCAGCAGCGCGGTGACGTCCTCGGGCAGCAACGCCAGCCGACGGTCCAGCGCGTCGCGCACCCCCGGCGCGACCGCCAGCAGGCTGCCGCCGCTGTGCCACAACCGCGCCGTCTGCTCCACGAAGAACGGATTGCCGCCGGTGCGCCGGTGCACCTCCTCGGCCAGCGCCGGGTCCGGCGCCCTCCCGGTGGTACGCGCCATCAGCTCGGCTACCTCGTCGCGGCCCAGCCCGGTCAGCGTGACCGTGGTCGCCTTCACCGACAGCGGCACCATCAACGCCCGCAGCGGATGTTTCGGTGCCTCCACTTCAACGTCGCGGTATGCCCCGATCAGCAGCACCCGCTCCGACCACGTGTGCTGCGCGGCGAACCGGAGCAGTCGCAGCGACGCCGCGTCCGCCCAGTGCAGGTCGTCCAGGGCCACCACCAGCGGACGGCGCTGCGACAGCGCCACGAACGCGCTCGTGACCGCGTCGAACAGGGGGAACTCGCCGTCGAGCGCCGTGTCGTTCGCGTCCGGGCCGCCCTCGCCGAGCAGCACGCTCAGCCCGGCCCCGCCGGCCTGCCGCGCCGCCGCCCAGTCGGCCTGGCCCACGCCGCGACGCACGGCCCGCAGCACCTGCGTCCACGGCCAGAACCCGGGCGCGCTTTCGGCATCCCAGCAGGTTCCCGCGACGACCAGCGCACCGGACGCGCGGGCCTGCGCCATGGCCGCGGTGAGCAGGGAGGTCTTGCCGATGCCCGCCTCCCCGGCGACCAGCACCAGCCCGCCGTGCCCGGCCATCGCCCGGGACACCTCGTCGTGCAGCAACGCCGCTGGGTGGGCACGCCCGATCAGCCCCGTGCTCACTCCGGCCTCCGCGCGATCGTCGCCGGCCCGCTGCCCCGAATGCCCATAGACCGACCAGGCTATCCGCCAGGCCGGACATCCTCCCGACAGCGTGGCCGCCACCCGGCGGCGTCGCCGAGCGCCGTTCCCCGTGGCGTTGCCCCGCTGTAGCCCTGATGTAGGGCGAATGTAGGCAATGCCGTCACCGTGAACCGGTCGGCAGTCCAACGGTGGGAAGGAAGCCCCATGCCGGTTCGTCACCGCAGATTCGTCCAGGTAACCGCGGTCGCGGCGGTGCTGCTCGCGGGCGGTGTCGCGGCACCGACCGGGTCGTCGGCCGCGCCCGCCCCGGCGGCAGTGGCCGATCGCGTGCTGCGGGTCTACAACAACAACATCGAGAACCTGGTGACCAACAACTCCGACGGGTCGTGCACCCGGATCTCCGGCCCGGACCACCTGACCTCGATGCTGGTCGACGACGCCGGGCGCACCGGCACCAGCGGCGTCGTCGCGCCCGACATCCTCATCGTGCAGCAGGTCCGCGGCACCGGGCAGGCCTCCGCGTACGCCGACCAGCTGTCGGCCAAGTTCGGTTACGCGGCGGGCACGTACAAGGCGATTGTGGTCTGGGACGACCCCGAGCCGTGGGGCAGCACGCACCGCTGCGACGACCAGTCCCTGGGCGACCTGAAGAAGAAGCAGACCAACGCCATCGTCTACAACACGCAGCGGCTCAGCCTCGCCTCCGGCGACGTCTCGAAGTATTGGAGCGCGGGCTGGCTCAAGCCGGGAACGTCCTACAACAACGGCGCGGGTTGCACCCTGTACAAGCCGCCGAACAACGACGACGGCAGCACCAACGAGTGGAAGTGGAAGCGCACGAGCGCGATCGCCGCCCGGTTCACCATCAAGGCGACCGGCACCAGCGTGTTCGTGGCGACCATGCACCTGCCGCAGGAGAACCGGCAGAACGCCTGCGCCGGCGACGGCGACAAGGGCATCGGCGGCACCGGGATCCACCTCGGCGCCGACGCGACCACCCTGCTGAACGCGTCCACGATCCGGATCGTCGGCATCGACGCCAACCGCACCGGCATCCCCGCGAGCACGCTCAGCGGCTACGGCATGACCGGCTACGGCACCGCGGCCACCAACGGCTCCAGCAAGATCGACTACCTGTTCGTCCGGGGCACCGTGCAGCCCTCACCCATCGGCCACACCGTGCCCACCACCAAGTCCAACCACCTGGCCCTCTACAGCTTCATCGCCTTCTAAGGAAAGGAAGGGCACCTTCACATCGCTATGCGATGTAGAAGGTGCCCTTCCCATCGGTTGGCGTAGTCGGAGCTGGGTGTTCAGCCGGCGGCCTGGTCGAAGTCGGGCAGGATCAGCGAGCCGTCCGGGGACAGGGTGAAGCCCGGGTTGTGCGCGATCTCCCAGACGTGCCCGTCGGGGTCGGTGAAGAAGCCCGCGTAGCCGCCGTAGAAGGTCTCCTGGGCGGGCTTGGTGACCGTCGCCCCGGCCCCGGCCGCGACCGCCATGATCTCGTCGACCTCGGCGCGGCTGCGTACGTTGTGCGCCAGGGTGACGCCGCCGAAGCCGTCGCCGCCCGGGTCCGGCACCCCGGCGTCGGCCGCGACCTTGTCCCGACCCCAGAGCACGACCGCGATGCCGCCGGTCTGGAAGAACACGGTCTGCTCGATCTCCTGGCCCCGCCAGCCGAGCCGCTCGTAGAAGGCCCTGGCCCGGGGCAGGTCGGCGACCCCGAACGTGACGATGCTGATGCGCTGCTCCACCGCAGCACCGTAACCCCGCCGCCGCCCCGCCGCCCGCCAAGGTCGCTCGACTTGCCAGGCACTTGTGTGAAAGCGCGTCCAAGATACGCACGTTTGCCAGGCAAGTCGGATGATCTCGGGCGGCGGACCGCGGCGGGGCAGTGGGGAAGGTCGATCGGGTGGCAGGGGGTCACCTGTTTGGTTAGGGTGCGGGGCGGCGCCCCACCGGGCGAGACCCCCATGGAAAGGCTCGACACATGACCTCCCCCTCCGGTATGCCGTCGCGGCGGCAGCTGCTCACCGGCGCAGCCGCGGCCGTCGTCGCGGGACCGCTGGTCGCCGCGGTCCCGGCCCAGGCGGCCGGGCACGGGCAGCCGCAGACCTACGACCTGACGGTCCTCGGCACCTCGGACACCCACGGCAACGTCTTCAACTGGGACTACTACCGCGACAAGGAGTACGACGACAGCGCGCACAACGACGTCGGCGTCGCGAAGGTGGCCACCCTGGTCAACCAGATCCGTGCCGAGCGCAGGGGCAAGGCCACGCTGGTCCTCGACGCGGGCGACACGATCCAGGGCACCCCGCTGGCGACGTTCTACGCCAAGCAGGAGCCGATCACCTCGACGGGCGAGCGCCACCCGATGGCCCGCGCGATGAACGTCATCGACTACGACGCCATCACGCTGGGCAACCACGAGTTCAACTACGGCCTGCCGCTGCTCGACCTGTGGATCCGCCAGCTCGGCTTCCCGGCGCTGGCTGCCAACGCGGTCAAGGCGCGCTCCGGCAAGCCGGCGTTCACGCCGTACGTCATGAAGAAGGTGTCGCTGGGCCACGGCGCGCCGTCGCTGCGGGTGGGCATCCTCGGCCTGACCAACCCGGGCGTGGCGATCTGGGACAAGGCGAACGTCGAGGGCAAGCTGCGCTTCGAGGACATGATCGCGACCGCGGCGAAGTACGTGCCGATCATGCGCGACCGCGGCGCCGACCTCGTGCTGATCTCGGCGCACGGCGGCGACAACGGCGTGTCCAGCTACGGCGACCTGCTGCCCAACGAGAACCCGACGGCGCTGATCGCGCAGCAGGTGCCCGGCATCGACGCGATCCTGTTCGGCCACGCCCACAACGAGGTCGTGGAGAAGTTCGTCGCCAACGAGGCGACCGGCGAGCTGGTGCTGCTGTCCGAGCCGTCGAAGTGGGGCCAGCGGGTCACCCGGATGGACTTCACGCTCAGCCGCGAGCGCGGCCGCTGGAAGGTCACCGCCAAGCACGCGACCATGCTGAACACGAACACCGTCGTCGAGGACCCGAAGGTCGTCGCCGCGGTGAAGGCGCAGCACGACAAGACCGTGGCGTACATCAACCAGGTCGTGGCGACCTCGGTGGTGGAGCTGTCCGCGGAGAAGTCCCGCTACCAGGACACCCCGATCCTCGACTTCATCAACAAGGTGCAGTCCGACACGGTGGCCGCGGCCATGGTCGGCACGCCGCAGGCGGGCCTGCCGGTGCTGTCGATCGCCGCGCCGTTCAGCCGCACCGCGCTGTTCCCGGCCGGCGACGTGAAGATCAAGGATCTCGCCGGGCTGTACATCTACGACAACACCCTCGAAGCCGTGGTCCTCACCGGCGCCGAGGTGCGCGCCTACCTGGAGTACTCGGCCAAGTACTTCCGCACGCTCGCCCCGGGCGCGCCGGTCGACCCGGCCGCGATCAGCGAGCCCACGGTGCCGGACTACAACTACGACACGTTCTCCGGTCTCGACTACGAGATCGACATCAGCAAGCCGGTGGGCCAGCGCATCACGGTCCTCCACCACGCGGGTACGACGACCCCGGTCGCCGACACCGACCAGTTCGTGGTGGCGGTGAACAACTACCGGCGCAGCGGCGGCGGCGGCTTCCCCGGCATCGTCAAGACGCAGGTCTACAACGAGCAGCAGGAGATCCGCCAGCTGCTCATCGACTGGGCCCAGGCCAAGGGCTCGATCGACCCGGCGGACTTCTTCCAGCAGAACTGGAAGCTCGTCCGCGAGGGCGTCCCGGTCTTCTGACCCGCTTGTCCGGTGCGCGGGGCGCCACGACACGGCGCCCCGCGCACCGCGCCCGGCGGTCCACGCCACCGGCGGGCGGCATACTCGACGGGTGAGCGATGCCCCGCCCAGCCCGACCACGCCGATCGGCTCCCGCAACGAGGTGTTCACCGCCTACCTCGACTACTACCGGACCACCGTCATCCGGACCGTCGAGCGGCTGTCCGAGGCGGAGCAGCGGCACAGCCGGCTCGCGTCCGGCTGGACACCCGTCGAACTGCTCAAACATCTGCGCCATGTCGAGCTGCGCTGGATCATGTGGGGCTTCGAGGGCCGCGACGTCGGCTATCCCTGGGGCGACCGGCGCGACGACCGCTGGCACGTGGACCCTTCGGAGTCACTGGCCGAACTGGTCGCCGTGCTGCTGGCGCAGGGCGAGCACACCCGCGAGGTCGTGCTCGCCACGGACCTGGCCACGGTCGGGCAGCCCAGCGAGCGCTGGGACGGGGCCGAGCCGCCCACGCTGGAGCGGGTCCTGTTCCACCTGCTGCAGGAGTACGCCCGCCACGCCGGCCACCTGGACATCGTGGCCGAGCTGGCCGCGGCCGACATGCCCGCATGATCGTCTGGTAACGTCACCGCTCACGCGACCGACCCGAGGAGGTGAGACCCATCAACGCGACATCAGGCTGGGTGCTCCCCCTCCGCAAGGCAGCGCGGTCCATCTGACGTAGGTGGCCGCCGGGGCATCCGTAAGGCATCCCCGAAAGGCGAACCACCCATGACGACCTACTTCGGCTCCGACGGAGCCGCGCTGCACTACGACGAGCTGAACCACGACGGCGGTACGCCGGTCGTGGCGCTCGCCGGCGGTGCGGCCCTACATCCGCGATACCTGGGCGACCTGGCCGGACTCCCGCAGCGCCTGATCGTTCCCCACCTGCGCGGCGTGGGACTCTCCCCGCTGCCTGAGTCCGTGCAGACGGCGTCGTACTGGCGGCAGGCCGAGGACCTCGAACAGCTGCGCGTCCACCTGGGCCTGGACCGGCTGCTGCTGCTCGGCCACTCGGCGGGCACCCGGCTCGCGATCAGCTACGCGGCACGCTTCCCCGACCGGGTCACCGGGCTCGTGCTCATCACCCCGCCCGCGAGTTACCTGGTCGACGAGCCCTCCGACACCCCGGCGCTGATCGACGCGCGGCGCGGCGACCCGGCCTTCGACGCCGCCGTCGCGGCCTGGTCGGCTGGCCCCGCCAGCACCGACGACGACGCCTTCAACGCGTGGTACCGGCAGGCCGCCCCGCTCGGCTACGCGTCCTGGGGCGAGCGGGAGCAGGCCCACGCGGCGACCGCCCGCTACAACTACGCGGCCAACCGCGCCTACTTCAGCGTCGAGCCGCCCGCCGACCTCGCCTGGCTGCTCGGCAAGGTCACCGCGCCCGTCCTGGTCGTCGCGGGCGCGCAGGACTGCAGCGCCGGCCTCGCTCCGGTGCGCGCGCTGTCTGCGCTCTTCCCGGCGGCCGAGTTCGCCGTGATCGACCAGTGCGGACACCATCCCTGGGTGGAGCAGCCCACCGAGTTCCGCGCCACCGTCGACCGCTTCCTCCGCTGTTTGTGAAAGGAAGGGCACCTTCACATCGCTATGCGATGTAGAAGGTGCCCTTCCTATCAACTCAGCCGACTGGGTTCCAGCCGTCGGTTCCGGCCAGGTACGCCTGGGCGGTGAACTGCGGGGCGTCCGCGTCGGGCAGTTGCGGCCGGTCGGCGGTCACGGTGGAGCCGGGACCGGTGTTGCGATACTCGAAGAAGCGCGCGTCCCGCCACGAAAACCCGGACATGTCCGTCCACGGGGCGTCCTTGATGTGCGCGCCCAGCACCGAGTCGCGGAACAGCACCTGCGCGATGGCGTTGACGTCGCCGCTGGGGTGCCAGGGACGGCCGAGGTGCACGCTCTGCGCGGCGACGTCGGCCGGCGCGGTCAGCGTGCACCCGGTGAACAGGTAGCCGTACGGGTTGGTGATCGTGGTCGAGGCCGCGGTGACGTATCCGTTGTTACTGGTCGAGTTGCGGTTGAGGGAGCGGATCTCGCAGCGGTCGAACACGGCCGTGCCGCGGCCGAAGATGAAGTCGACGTCGCCCTCGATGTAGCAGTTGCGGTAGTAGGCCCGGCTGACCGTGGCCGCGTTGGGGGAGCTGGGCTGCAGTGTGTCCTGGTTGCCGAGGATCCGCACGTTGTCGAAGACCAGGCGGTCGCCGCGGGTCGTCACGGCCACGGCCTGCTCGGCGCTGTAGTCGTGGGCGGCCTCGTCGAACGTGTTCGAGAAGGTGAGGTTCCGGGCGGTGAAGTCGTTGCCCTCCAGCAGCACCGAGGTGCTGCCGGTGGTGCCGTAGGTGCCGCTGCCGTCGGGTTTGGGCGTGCCGCTGGCGTTGTCGTACGTGATGACGACGTCGGCGGCGTTGCCAGTGGTGCCGACGAACGAGACGTACGGCTTGCTCGCGGGAACGGTCACCAGCTCCCGGTAGGTGCCCGGTTTGATGGCGATGGTGACACGGCTGGTGTTGTCGGCGGGCACGGCGTCGACGGCGGCCTGCACCGTGGTGTGGTGCCCGCTGCCGTCCTTGGCCACCACGATCGCGCCGGCCGGCGGCGGGCTCGCCGACGGCGGGGCCGACGGGCTGCTCGACGGCGTGGGCGGAGCCGAGGGGGAGGCGCTCGGCGACGGCGCGGCGCTGTCGGACACGGTCACGTCGTCGAAGGACGCGGCGGCGTAGAAGGTCGCGACGCCGATGCCGCCCGTGGCGAACTGCGCGTCGACCGCGGTCAGCGCGGTCGCTCCGTTGACCGTGCCGCGTAGCGTCGTGCCCGCCACCGACAGCGACAGGGTGTACCAGACACCGGTGGAGACGGTGACCGGACCCGTTGCCAGCGTGGTGGACGAGCCGCCGACCAGCTTCTTCAGCTCGACGGTGTGATTGGACCGCAGGGCCAGGTAGTAGTAGCTGGTGTTCGACTGCGCGCGGGCGATGACGGCGGTGAACCGGTTGGCTCCGTTGAAGGCGGTGGGCTTGACCCGGGCGGTGACCGTGTAGTCCCGCCAGGTCGACGACCCGGTCCGGGCGCGGGCGTCCGCGCTGGTGCCCGCCTGCCGCAGCACCCGGCTGCCGTCGGTGGTGACCGTCCAGCTCCCGCCGGAGGAGGTCCAGCCGGACGAGTTGCCGTCCTCGAAGTCGTCGGCGTAGAGCGTGGCCGCCGCGGCGGTCGTGGTGAAGGTCAGCGTGGCCAGCGCGGTGGCCAGGGCGAGGCCCGCGGCGGCTGCGGCGGGTCGCCATCGTGCGCGGCGGGACAGGTCGGTGATGGTCATGTGTCGGCTCCACTCTGTGGGGCGTCGGTGCCCGCTGGGGCACCGCACGAAATGGAAAGCGCTTTCCGCCGCAACCTACGTGGCTCGCATCGTGATGTCAATCGATGCGCTGCTGCCCGGTGGGCGACCCGGTCCCGGGCGCCCCGCGCGGGCGCGCGGGGCGCCGGCGGAGCGGTTGCCGGCGCGTACCCGGCCGCGGGAGGCGGCCCGCGCGGGCGTGGCGGATGATCTCGCCCACTGGACGGCAGGTGCTGCTGTCAGGCCGTTCCGGGCAGGGCGTATCGTCCAGCACGGTGGCCGATCATCGTTGCGGCGCACCGGTCGACATGGAGGTGTCGGTGACCGAGTCGTTGGCGCACAACGCGCCGGAGAGCGCCCTGCCGGCAGGGCTGGCGGTGAGCCACCAGACGGCCCTGGACATCATGGGCATCGCGATCGTGTGCTACTCCGTCCTCATCGAGCAGGAGGAGGGCAGGCCGTCGCCCGACTTCCAGCGGATGTCGCAGTGGGAGCACGACCTCGAGGCGGTCGCCGAGCTGCGCCGCACCCTGGACGCGCGCGACACCGAGCGGGTGCAGCGCCTCGCGGACGAGCACGCGACCCTGGTCCGCCGCCTCGACCGGATGATCGACGACCACTGACGCACCAAGACCGCTCGACTTGCCAGGCAACCGTGCGTATCTTGACCCTGCGCACGCCCACCTGCCTGGCAAATCGAGGGATCTTGCCCGCCTCGGTCCCGCCTGGCCTGCCTCCCCGAACATCGTTATCACGCAAGATCACGACGATCTTGCGTGAACTGTCACCGTTTCGCCCGTTGTGGGCGTGTTGTACCCACGCGCAAGATCGTCGGCTGGGGTGTGGGTGGGGCATTCCCGGTGGTTCGGCAATGTGGGGGAAATCTGAGTAAAGCGGGGATTGCTCGGATTTCCCGATTTGCTCGGTTAGGCTGGCGGCTCGTGTGATCTCAGCCCACGAAGTGCCTTGGGAGGGCGATGTGACGCCGCTGACCGCGGGCGGTCTGCCCCTGATCCGACGTCCGGCGATGGTGCCGGCCGTGTTGACGCTGGCCGGAGTCGTGCTGGCGGCCTTGACCGTGGTTCAGGTGACGCCGGCCATGGAGAAGGTCCCGTTCTGGGTGATGTCGTTCCTGGCCCTCGCCGCCGCGGCCGTCACCTACCTGCCCGCGTCCGGCCGGGCCACCGGCGCCGTGATCAGTCCGTCGCTCGTGTTCACCTTCGCGATCCTGCTGTGCTGGGACCTCGGCCCGGCGATCGTGGTGCAGGCGCTCGCCGTGGCCGTGATCGCGGTCCGCGCCCGGCAGCCGTGGCGCGACGCCGTGCTCAGCGCCGCCCGGTACGCCGTGGCGTTCGGCGCCGCGTACCTGGTGCTGCTGGTCGGCGAGCCCAACCCGTTCCACAGCGTGGCGCTGGCCGACCTGCTCAACGACACCCTGGCCGTGGCCGGCTCGGCGCTGGTCTTCGTGGCCGTGTACGGCTGGTCGGTCGTCGTCAGCCAGCGGCGCGAGCGGTCCGCCGGTCGCGCCAAGCCGCAGGAGAGCCTGCGTGAACGGCTGACGGCCATGCGCGACCCGGTCGTGCACCTGGCCGCGCTGACCATGCTGAGCCCGGTGCTCGCCGTGACCGGCCACGTCAGCCTCGGCTTCGTGCCCCTGGTGATCATGCCGCTGTACGCGGTCGAGCGCATGGCGCGCCTGTCCACCGAACGCCAGCGGGCCGCGCTGACCGACCCGCTCACCGGCCTGGGCAACCGGGCCAGCCTGCAATCGGCCTACACCGAGGCGCTGGCCGAGCCGCTGCGCCGCGGACAGGGCCCGACCCTGCTCCTGCTCGACCTGGACGGCTTCAAGTACGTCAACGACTCGCTGGGCCACGAGACCGGCGACCAGCTACTCACCGCCGTCGCCGAGCGGCTGCGCGGCGGCCTGCCGGCCGGCGCCCTGGTCGCCCGCCTCGGCGGGGACGAGTTCGGGGTGCTGCTCGACGAGGCCGACGCCGACCGGGCGCTGCAGGCCGCCCGGCGCATCAGCGCCGCCGTCAACGGCCCGGTCCGGCTCAGCGGCCTGGAGGTCGAGGTCACGGCCGCGGTCGGGGTCGCGGTCAGCCCGCAGCACGGCGAGGACTTCGCCACCCTGATGCGCCATGCCGACATCGCGATGTACGAGGCCAAGCGCGACAGCGTCTGCGTGGCCCTCTACCGCCCTGGCACCGACCGGCACCCGCAGCGGCTGGCCCTGCTCGACCAGGTGCGCCACGCGATCGTGACCGAGGACCGCGAGCGCATCGCCGTGCACTACCAGCCGCAGGCCGACCTGGCCACCGGCCGGATCGTCGGCGTGGAGGCGCTGCTGCGCTGGACCGACCCGACCGGCCGCCCCGTCTCACCCGCCACGATCATCTCGGTGGTCGAGCACACGCCGGTGATGCACCAGCTCACCGACCGGATCATCGACGACGCCGTGGCCCAGGCCGGGCGCTGGAGGGCCGCCGGGCTCGACCTGCGCACCTCGGTCAACGTCAGCATCCGCGACCTGTTCCGCGACGACCTGGTCGAGCGGCTGCGCGACCGGCTGGCCGAGCACCGGGTGCCGGCCCGCATGGTGCAGCTGGAGATCACCGAGAGCGCGCTGATGGCCGATCCGGCCCGCGCCATGCGCACCATCGCGCAGCTGCGCGACCTGGGCGTCGGCCTGGCCTTGGATGACTTCGGCACGGGCTTCTCGTCGCTGCAGCACCTGCGGATGATCCCGCTCGACGAGATCAAGATCGACCGGTCGTTCGTCTCGGGCATGACCTCCGACCAGCACGACAGCGCGATCGTGTCGTCGGTCATCGCGCTGGCCGGGACACTGGGGCTGCGTACCGTCGCCGAGGGCATCGAGGACGCGCAGACCCGGCGGCAGCTGGGCGCGGCGGGCTGCTCGCTGATGCAGGGCTACCTGCTGTCGCAGGCGGTGCCGGCCGAGCGCATCCCCGCACTGGTCGCCGACGCGGCGGCCACGTCCGTCGCGGCGCGGGACGAGCTCGCCACCCAGCACGAACTGCCCGTGACGCCCGCGCCCGCGCTCTACCCGGAGCAGGCCGGAGCGCGCTGGTGACACCGGTCCGGGGCGGGTCGGCGGGGCGGTTCAGAAGCTGCTGAGCAGCTTCACGAAGGCCTCGTCGATCTTCTCCGGGTCCCGGGCGTCGAACGCCTTGCCACCCGTGGCGGCCGCGATCTTCTGCAGTGACACCAGGTCCGAGCCCTTGTCGAAGGCGATGCAGAAGACCTTCACCGGCCGGTCGGGGTCGAGTTCGATGTCGCGCAGCAGCTTGTCCAGGTCGTTGTCCTGGGGGTACTCGTTCTCGCCGTCGGTCAGTACGACCACCGCGTTGATCCGGGTGCGGTCGTAGTTGTCGAGCAGGTGCCGCTGCGCGGCCCGGACGGTCGTGTACAGCGCGGTGCCGCCGCCGGAGCGCACCGCGTCCAGTTTCGCGCCGAAGCTGCGGTCGTCCAGCCGGGACAGCGGCAGCTGCTCGCGGTAGGGCAGCTTCGCGCCGTCGAACTTGGACGAGAACGCCCACAGCCCCACCCGGTCCTCGCTGTTGAGCAGCTCGATGCCCTTCTTGGCGGCGGCCGTCGCGTACGCGAGCCGGGTCTGGGAGTTGCCGACCTTGTTCGCCGTCATCGAACCGGACACGTCGACGGCCATCAGGATGTTGGCCTTCTTGCGCAGCGTCGCCCAGCCCGCCTTGATGCCCTGCACGACCTCCGGTGACGGCGGCTCGAACAGGGTGCCCGGGGCCTTGCTGCCGCCCACCACCTTGACCAGGTCGTCGGAGGCGGCCCGCTCGTGGTCGCGGAACCCGATGGCGGCGAAGTCCCGCTGCTGCCGGTCGTCCTGCAGGAAGGCCAGGAAGTCCGCCGCCGCGGCCCGCTGCGCGGCGTCGGCCTGCGGCAGGACCACGTACGGGTGGTCCAGGTTGAAGGTGCCCTCCTTGGGATACATCGCCACCAGCGGCTCGTTGGGCTCGCGCCCGCCGCTCAGCTCGCCCTTGTTGTAGAGGTAGACCAGCTCCTCCTGGGTGACGATCGCGCTGAGGTCGGAGGCGGCCGCGTCCCCGGCCAGGTCGGCGGCGGCCAGGCCGCGCAGCAGGTCGACCACGTCGTCACTGTAGTGCGAGACGTTCGCCTCGATCTGGCGGACGAACCGGGTCACCTTCGGGTCGCGCAGGTCGGCGGTGGTGAGGTCGCTGGAGGTGTTGGTCGCGGCGTAGTACGTCGCGATGGTCGCGGCCAGGCCCGAGGTGGACAGGTTCGGGTTGTCCTTGCCGAAGGTGAACCGCTTCCACTCCGGCTTGCCGAACTGCGCCCAGCCCTGCTCGCCGGACATGCCGAGGATGTCGCCCCAGCCCAGCGGGCCCTTCTGCTGCAGGTAACGCGCCTTGGCGGCGGGCATCGCGATCACCAGCGGGCTGTTGGCGATCGACTCGTACTCCCCGCCGGTCTGCACCTGGTGCCCGGCGGCCTGGTCGAGCAGCTGCAACTGGCCGGTCCACAGCGTCGACGTCGGCAGCCACACCTGCGGGCGCGGGCTGCCGGTGCCCGACAGCGCGCCCCAGTCCCCGGCCAGCGCCTGCATGGCCTGCCCGGAGGTGAGGCCGGTGACGGCGACGTCGGCGCAGCGGTCACCGAAACGACGCCTGCTGCCGTTGTACCGCTCGGCGAGGTCCTTGACGAGTTCGCTCTTCTCGGTCGAGGAGACGACGTCGAGCACCACGCAGCCGCTGCGGTCGCGGGCGACCGTGGACACGTACGTGTAGGAGCCCGCGATCAGGGCGAGGCCTACGGTCGCGGCGAAGGCGACCGGCAGCCAACGCTGGGTCCGGCGCGAGGCCATGGCAATCCTCCTGTGTCGCGGTCGGGTCAGCGGGGGTCGGGCCGGCCGTCGTCGAGCGCGACGGCGGTAAACAGCCGGACCAGATACACCACGGCGAAGACGCCGCCGCCGACGACCGCGCCGGTGCCGGGCTGCCCCGAGGGCACGTACCCGGCCGCGAAACCGCCCGCGCCGAGCAGGAGCGCGGTGGCGATGCCGAGCGGGTCGCCGACCTGCCGCGCCAGCCGCCGCGACCGGGACGGCTGCGATGCGACCGCTGGAGACGGGGGAGTGGTCTTCGTGGCCGGGGGCTGAGGCACCGCCGGGACCTGCGGCGGGGCCGCGTTCGGGTCGGTCGGCAACCTCGGTGCGGTGACCGTCGGCGGGGACGCCGGGGCGGTCGGCTGCGGCGCGGTGACCGTCGGCGCGGGCGCGGTGGGGGACTCCGTCCCCACCTGGAGCAGCGAGGTCGCCGCGTCGCTGCCCTCCTGGAGCGCCTCGACCAGCGGAACCGGCGCGGCCGGGGTGGCCTCGTGGCCGAGCAGGCGCATCAGCACCTGCTGCGCGGTGGGCCGGGCGTGCTGGTCCTTGGCCAGGCAGGCGACGACCAGCTCGCGCAGCGTCCCGGACAGGTTGTCCAGGTCGGGCGGATCGGTGAGCACCCGGGCCATCACGGTGGCCATCGAGTCGTGCCCGAACGGGCCGCGCCCGGACGAGGCGAACCCGATGGTCGCGGCCCAGCCGAAGATGTCGCATGCCGGACCGACGTCCACATTGTGGAAGCGCTCCGGGGCCATGTACGGCACGGTGCCCATGACGTGGCCGGACATGGTCTCCGCGCCGAGCGCGCGGGCGATGCCGAAGTCGATGACGCGTGGGCCGTCGCCGCCGAGGATGACGTTGTCGGGTTTGAAGTCGCAGTGCACGATCCCGGCCTGGTGGATCGCGGCGAGCGCGGTCGCGGTGCCGACGGCTAGCCGGTAGAGGGCGTTGTCGGCCAGCGGGCCGTGGTCGCGGACCTGCTTGTGCAGGGTCGGCCCGGCGATGTACTCGCTGACGACGTACGGCAGCTCGGTGTCGATCTCGGCGTGCAGGATCTGGGCGGTGCAGAACGGGGTGACCCGCCGGGCGGCGGCGATCTCCTTGGCGAACTGCGCCTTGGCCCGGGGATTGTGCTGCAGGTCGATGTTGATCGTCTTGACCGCGACGCGGCGCTCGCTGCCGTCGGCGCCGAGGTAGACGACGCCCTGACCGCCCTTGCCGAGCCGCCCGAGCAGCCGGTACGGGCCGAGCGAGCGCGGGTCGTGGCTCGTCAGCGGGCTGACGCCGGTGACGGGGTCGTCTGCCGAGCCGGCCATCTGCCCTCCTGAAACCCGATGATCCATCAACGAGCCGCAAGGATAGCGCCGCCGATCCAGCCTCCATACCCGGAGGTGAGCCGTCCTCACGGGATGAACGGTCGATCCGAATAGGAAACCAATCTTGCCTATCGACGGATTGTCAGTTAAGAATGTTTACGAACGGTTTCACCAGGTGGTCCTGGAGGGGCAGAACCCGTTCCTCGCCCCGCTACGCACGAAACCGGAGGACCCGTCGTGCCCAGAACACTGCAGACCACCGCCAGATGGTGGCTCGCCGCGCTCGCCGCCCTGCTCACCGCGATCACCGCCACCGTCGTCGCCGGACCGGGCACCGCCCAGGCCGCGCCCGCGTTCAAGGTGCTCGCCTTCTACAACGGCACCTGGGACGCCGCGCACATCGACTTCGACAAAGAGGCGCTGACCTGGTTCCCGCAGGCCGCCGCCCAGAACAACTTCACCTGGGAGGCGACCACCGACTGGAGTCGGCTCAACACCGGCAACCTCGCCCAGTACAAGGTGATCATGTTCCTGGACGACGCGCCGCCGTCGGGTCAGCGCGCCGCGTTCCAGCAGTACATGCAGAACGGGGGAGCGTGGATGGGCTTCCACGTGACCGCGTTCAACACCGACCCGAACACCTGGAGCTGGTACTACAACACCTTCCTGGGCACCGGCGCGTTCGTCTCCAACACCTGGGGCCCGACCAGCGTCACCATGCGCACCGAACGCGCCCACCCGTCCACCACCCGGCTGCCCGCGACCTGGACCTCGGCGGTCAGCGAGTGGTACTCGTGGCGCAACGACCTGCGCACCAACCCGAGCATCGACATCCTGGCCTCGATCGACCCCGGCAGCTACCCGGTCGGCACCGACCCGAACCAGACCTGGTACAGCGGCTACCACCCGCTGATCTGGACCAACCGCAACTACAAGATGCTGTACGCGAACTTCGGGCACAACGCGATGAACTACAGCACCAACACCCGGCTGTCCTCGACGTTCGCCAGCGAGGTGCAGAACCGCTGGCTGATCGACGGCCTGCTGTGGCTCGGCGGGGTCACCCCCGGCCCCAGCCCGTCGGCCTCCCCGGCGCCGTCGGCGTCGTCCGGGCCGATCTCGCCGACCGCCTGGTACAGCCTGGTGAACCGCAACAGCGGCAAGTGCGTGGACGCCCGCGCCGCGGGCTCGGCCAACGGCACCGCGATCCAGCAGTACACCTGCAACAACACCACCGCGCAGCAGTATCGCTTCACGCCGACCACCGGCGCGTACACCCACGTCGACATCCGGCTCAACAGCGCCCGCTCGCTCGACGTGACCAACGTGTCCACGGCCGACAACGCGCCGATCCAGCTGTGGTCCTACAGCGGCGGCCTCAACCAGCAGTGGCAGCCCGTCGCCGAGGGCGGCGGCTACTACCACCTGGTCAACCGCAACAGCGGCAAGTGCCTGGACGTGCCCGCGGCATCCATGGCCGACAGCGTCCAGCTCGTGCAGTACGCCTGCAACGGCACCGGCGCGCAGTCGTTCCGGCTGGTGCAGCAGCCCTAGACCTCGGGGGAGGGCGAGCGGGCCGGTGCTGTGCGCACCGGCCCGCTCCGTCGTTACCGGCCGGTCGGCGACCCCGCCGCGTCTCGCATGCGAGCGCCACTAGAGTGAGCGCGCACCTGGATCGACCGCAACGCATGCCCCCTCCCTGCGTTCAAAGGACCTCCAGCTCATGGCCCGTCGAGTGACTCTCCGCGCCCGGATGCGCTACTGGTTCGACAACACCATGTCGCGCGGCACGACCGGGCTCATCGGCTGGCTCGCGGTCGCGTCCTTCGCGCTGGTGCTCGTGGTTACCGTGGCCATCGAGATCGCCGACCCGGAGAAGTCGGGCGCGGATCCGCTGCGCTTGCTGTGGCGAACGTTCGTGACCACCTTCAGCCTGTCCGCGCCCACCGACGAGGGGTGGGTGGTGATGCCATTCTGGTTCGTACTGGCGCTGGGCGGCATCTTCGTCGCCAGTGCGCTGATCGGTCTGCTCACCAGCGGCATCAACCGCCGCCTGGAGCAGCTGCGCAAAGGCCGCTCGGCGGTGCTCGAACGCGACCACACCGTGGTGCTCGGCTGGTCCGACCAGATCTACACGGTGATCACCGAGATGGTCGAGGCGAACGCGAGCCGCCGCAAGGCCGCCGTGGTCGTGCTCGCCGAGCAGGACAAGGTCACCATGGAGGACCGGGTCGAGCACCGCATCGGCGACACCGGCCGCACCCGGTTGATCTTCCGCACCGGCAGCCCGCTGGACCTCAAGGACCTGGAGATGGTCAACCTCAACGAGGCCAGGTCGATCATCGTGCTGGCCCCGGACGGAGCCACCGCCGAGGACGCCGACGCGTACGTGCTCAAGACCCTGCTCGCGATCAACAAGGGGCCCGCGTTCCGGGGCCGCCCGCACCATGTCGTCGCGGCGGTGCGCGACAGCCGCAACAGGGCGGTCGCCAAGCTGGCCGGCGGCGACGCGATCGTGCTCGACGGCGACGACATCGGCGCGCGGCTCATCGTGCAGACCGCCCGCCAGTCCAAACTGTCCGTGGTCTACCACGACCTGTTCGACTTCGGCGGAGACGAGATCTACATGACCGTCGAGCCGACCCTGGTCGGGCGGCCGTTCGCGCAGGCGCTGCTGGCCTACAAGCAGTGCTGCCCACTGGGGCTGCTGCTGGCCGACGGCAAGACCGTGCTCAACCCCCCGCCCGGCACGATGATCAGCCCCGGCGACCGGATCGTGCTGCTGGCCCGCGACGACTCGATGATCAGCCTGGCGACCGCGCCGTTCGCCGTCGACGACACCGCGATCGTGCACGGGGTGCGCGGGCCCGCGGCCCCGGAGAGCACCCTGATCCTCGGCTGGAACCGGCGCGCCGCCCGGATCGTCGAGCAGCTCGACGTGTACGTCGCCGCCGGCTCGACGGTGGACGTGGTCACCGACCGGGCCGACGCGACCCCGGCGGTCGGGCGGCTCGTGCCGCGGCTGCGCCGGCTGGTGATCCGGTCCAAGGCCGGCGACACCCGCGACCGGGGCGTGCTGGAGACGCTGGACGTGGCCTCGTACCACAACGTGATCGTGCTGTCTGACGACGACCTCGACGCGCTCACCGCCGACTCGCGGGTGCTGGTGACCCTGCTGCACCTGCGCGACATCCTGGCCGGGCGCGGCCCCGGCTCGATCGTCAGCGAGATGCGCGACGACCGCGACCGCGCCCTGGCCCAGCTGACCAAGGCCGACGACTTCGTGGTCAGCGAGCAGCTGGTGAGCCTGCTGATGACGCAGATCTCGGAGAACCGCCACCTGGAGTCGGTGTTCGCGGACCTGTTCGACGCCGACGGCGCGGAGATCTACATCCGCCCGGCGAGCTACTACCTGCGCGCCGGGGCGACGATCACCTTCGCGACGGTCGTGGCGTCGGCGGCCCGGCGCGGCGAGGTCGCCATCGGCTACCGGGTCAGCGACAGCGGCGACGGGCACGGCGTGGTCCTCAACCCGGACAAGGAGCAGGTCATGCCGCCCATCGACCGGGTCATCGTGCTGTCGAGCAGCTGATCGGCGCGGCTCGGCCGCAACCCTGCGGGATGGTCCAGGTGACCGGACATCGACAGATCGAAGCCGGTGACCGCATGCGCGCCTACTGTGCTCAACGTGACGGCCCCCCTGCCTTCGTACCCGACATCGCCGCAGGCAGCGCCCTCCGGACCGCCGGCCCAGCGCTTCGGTGAGCCGGCCGCGCCGGCCGGTCCCGTGTCGGGCGCGGGTCCCTCCGGTGGCGAGGGCGCGGTCGGCCTGCCGACGATCAACCTGCCGCAGGGCGGCGGCGCGGTGCGCGGGCTCGGCGAGAAGTTCGCGGCGAACCCGGTCACCGGCACCGGGTCGCTCTCGGTGCCGCTGCACCTGAGCAAGGGCCGGGCCGGGTTCGGCCCGAACCTGTCGCTGTCCTACGACTCCGGCCAGGGCAACGGCCCGTTCGGGCTCGGCTGGGGCCTGTCGCTGCCGGCGGTGTCCCGGCGCACCGACAAGGGGCTGCCCGAGTACACCGACGACGACGTGTTCCTGATGACCGGCACCGAGGACCTGGTGCCCGTGCCGAACCCGGTGCCGTCGGGCGACTACCCGGCCGGGTACACCGTCGACCGGTTCCGGCCGCGGATCGAGGGCGCGTTCAGCCGCATCGAACGCTGGCGGCGCACCGCCGACGGCGACGTGCACTGGCGCTCGATCACCCGCGACGGCGTCACCACCGTGTACGGCGGCGACGCCGGCTCCCGGGTGGAGCACGACGGCCTGGTCTTCTCCTGGCTGATCAGCTCGGCGCACGACCAGCATGGCAACGCCGTCGAGTACGAGTACCTGCCCGAGGACGGTCGCGGCGTCGACCTGGGCAGCGCGCACGAGCAGCACCGCACCGCCGCCGACCGGGGCGCGCAGCGCCACCTCAAGCGCATCCGCTACGGCAACCGGGTCAGCCTGCTGTCCACCTCGGAGCAGCCGCAGAGCTGGCTGTTCGAGGCCGTGTTCGACTACGGCGACCACGACCCGGCGCGACCGCTGCCCACGCCCGACCGGGACTGGCCGGTGCGCCCCGACCCGTTCTCGGTGTACCGGCCCGGCTTCGAGGTGCGCACCTACCGGCTGTGCCGCCGGGTGCTGATGTTCCACCACTTCCCGGACGAGCCCGGCGTCGGCGCGGACTGCCTGGTCAAGGCCACCGAGTTCGGCTATACGGCGGACGAGGCGGCGGGATCGTTCCTGGCCTCGGCGACCACCCGCGGCTACCGTCGCGACGGCGACGGCTACATCGAGCGAGCCATGCCGCCGGTTGAGTTCGGCTACCGCCCGGCGACGCTGCGCGGCGAGATCGGCGAGGTCGACGCCGACAGCCTGCGCAACCTGCCCGCCGGGCTGGGCACCACCGGCTGCCGCTGGGTGGACCTGGACGGTGAGGGCCTGGCCGGGATGCTGCTCGACGCCCCCGGCGGCCTGTACTACAAGGCGAACCTGGGCGGCGGCCGGTTCGACACCGCGCGGGCGCTGCCCGCCGTGCCGAACCAGACCGGCACCACGCTGGTCGACCTGGCCGGGGACGGGCAACTCGACCTGGTCTCCTACGGCGGGCCGCTGCCTGGTTTCGTGGAGCGCGACGGCGACGGCTGGGCCCCGTTCCGGTCGTTCGCGGCGCTGCCCGCGATCGACTGGCGGGACCCGAACCTGCGCTTCGCCGACCTCGACGGCGACGGCTTCCCCGACCTGCTGCTGGCCGGGGACACCGGGCTGACCTGGTACGCCTCCCGCGCCGAGGACGGCTTCGGCCCGGCCCGGCACGTGCTGAACCCGCCGGACGAGGCCGACGGGCCGCGGCTGCTGTTCACCGAGGGCCGGGCCGCGGTGCACCTGGCCGACATGACCGGCGACGGCCTGCTCGACCTGGTCCGGGTGCGCAACGGCGAGGTCTGCTACTGGCCCAACCTGGGCCGCCGGTTCGGCCGCCGCGTCGTCACCGACAACGCTCCCCGCCACGCCACGGAGGAGCTGTTCGACCCGCGCCGGGTGCTGTTCGCCGACGTCGACGGCTCCGGCGTCACCGACCTGGTCTACGCCGGGGCGCGCGAGGTGACCCTGTACCGCAACCGGTCCGGCAACGGCTGGGCCGACGGCGAGGTGCTCACCGCGACCCCGCAGGGCGAGCTGACCGTGGCCGACCTGCTCGGCGCGGGCACCGCCTGCCTGGTCTGGTCGGCGACCCTGCCCGGCCGGGAGCGGCGTTGCCTGCACTACCTCGACCTGTACGGCGGCGGCAAACCGCACCTGCTCACCGAGGTCGTCAACAACCTCGGCTCGCGCATCACCGTCGACTACGCGCCCTCGACCCGGCACTACCTGGCCGACAAGGCCGCCGGCCGGCCGTGGCACACCCGGCTGCCGTTCCCCGTGCACGTCGTCGACGCGGTCACCACCGAGGACCTGGTCGCCGGCAGCGTCTTCACCACCTCGTACGCCTACCACCACGGCTTCTTCGACGGCGCGGAGCGCGAGTTCCGCGGCTTCGGCATGGTCGAGCAGTGGGACGGCGGTCGGATCGGCGCGGTCGCCGGAGACCTGCTCGCCGGCCCGCGCACGCTGACCCGGACCTGGTACCACACCGGCGCGTTCGCCGACGGCGGCGAAACACTGTCGGCCGGGTACGCCGGCGAGTACTGGCCCGGCGACCCCGAGTTCCGGCTGCCCGACACGGTGTGGCCCGACGGCGACCTCTGCCCCGACGACCTGCGGGAGGCCTGCCGGGCGCTGAAGGGCCTGATCCTGCGGCAGGAGGTGTACGCCGAGGACAGCCCGCTGCCGTACACCGTCACCGAACGCGATTATGCCGTCGACCTGCTCCAGCCCAAGGGCGCCAACGCGCACGCGGTCTGCTTCGCCCGCCCCCGCGAGACGCTGCAACTGCACTACGAACGCCGCGAGTACGCCGTCGAGACCGGCGGCGTCACCACCACCGTCATGGACCCGCGGATCAGCCACGAGCTGGTCCTCGACACCGACGACTTCGGTGACGTGCTGCTGTCGGCGACCGTCGGGTACGGCCGCCGCCACCCCGACGCCGACGTGGACCCGATGCTCGACGCGGCCACCCGCGACGCGATCCGGGCGGCGCAGACCGGTGTACGGGTGAAGATCACCGCGAGCACGTTCACCAACCCGGTGCAGACCGCGACGGCCTTCCGTGCCCCGCAGCCGGCCGAGGTGCGCACCTACGAGCTGGTGCACGTCACCCCGCCGCCGGGCGGGCCGTTCGCCCTCGCCGACCTCAAGGCGCAGGTGCTGTCCGCCGCGGAGGTGTCCTACGAGCAGCCGCCCGTCGCCGGGCCCTGCCGCAGGCTGCTGGAGCACACCCGGGTGCGCTACCGCCGCGACGACCTCACCGGCCCGCTCGCGCCCGGCGTGCAGGAGCCGCTCGGGCTGCCGTACGAGAGCTACCGGCTCGCGTTCACCCCCGGCCTGCTGGAGCGGGCATACCGGCGCGGCACGCAGAACCTGCTGCCGCAGCCCGCCCTGGTGCTCGGCGTCGAGGGCGGCCATGTGTACGCCGACAGCGGCTGGTGGATCCCGTCGGGCCGCCTGCTGTACTCGCCCGGCGCGGCCGACACCGCCGCGCAGGAGCTGGCGTACGCCAGGGAGCATTTCTTCACCGTCACCCGGCACGCCGACGCGTTCGGCGCGGTCGGCCACGCCCGCTACGACGGCTACGACCTACTGCTGCTGGACACGGTCGACACCGTCGGCAACCGGATGTCGGCCGGCGAGCGCGCCAAGGCGGCGACGTCCGACCTGGAGGCGCTGACCCCGCGGCTGGACTACCGGGTGCTCGCCCCGGCGGTCACCAGCGACGCCAACCGCAACCGCACCGAGGTGCTGTACGACGCGCTCGGCCTGGTCACCGCGACCGCGCGGCGCGGCAAGCCCGAGGAGGGCGTCGGCGACACCCTCGCCGGGCTCGACCCCGAACCCGACGCGGCCGCCTATCTCGCCGACCCGCTCGGGCAGGCGGGGCTGCTCGGCGGCGCGACGACCCGGTTCCTGGTCGACGTGGCCGCGTTCCACCGCACCCGCGACGACGCCCGGCCCGCGCCCGTGGCCACTGCCCTGCTGAGCCGGGAGACCCACGGCACGAACCCGGGACGGGTGCTGCACCGGATCACCTACAGCGACGGCTTCGCCCGCGAGATCCAGGTCAAGACCCAGGCCGAACCCGGCCCCGACGGCCCCCGCTGGGTCGGCTCCGGCTGGACGGTGTTCGACGACAAGGGCCGCCCGGTCCGCCGCTACGAGCCGTTCTTCACCGGCACCGCCGCGTTCGAACTCGCCTACGCCGCGGGTGTCAGCAACGTCGTCGCCTACGACCCGGTCGGGCGCGAGGTCGTGCTGCTCGCCCCGGACGGGACGTACAGCAAGACCCGGTTCGACCCGTGGCAGCACGAGGTGTGGGACCCCAACGACACGGTGCTGCTCGACCCGCGCACCGACCCCGACGTGTCGGCGCTGCTCGCCGCGCATTTCGCGACCCAGCCCGCCGGTTGGCAGACCTGGCACCAGCGGCGTATCGCCGGCGGCCTCGGCCCGCGCGAGCAGCGCGCCGCGATCGAGGCCGCCGTGCACGCGGCCACGCCCGGGGCCGGCTACGCCGACGTGCTGGGCCGGACCGTGGTCACCGTCGCCCACGACCGGCACACCACGCCCGGCACCGGCGTCGTCGTCGACGAGCGGCACGCGGTGCGCGACGTGCTCGACGTCGAGGGCGCGCGGCTGTCGCGGACGGACGCCCGGGGCGTGACGAGCGCCGAGACGGTGTTCGACGTCGCCGGGCGCGCCGTCGCCACCGGCAGCCCCGACTCGGGCGAGCACTGGTACGTGCCCGACGCGGGCGGCGCGCCGATCCGCCGCTGGGACTCCCGCGGGTTCGCGGCCCGGCACGTCTACGACGCCGCCCGCCGCCCGGCCCAGCTGTGGATCACCGCACCGGGCTCCGACAGCGAGATCCTGGCCGCGCTGACCGTGTACGGCGAGGGCGCCCCCGCGGCGGCGGCCGACAACGTGCGCGGCCGGGTCCGGTACACCTGCGACGGCAGCGGGCTGCTCACCGCGCACCGGCACGACTTCAAGGGCAACCTGCTGGCGTCCCGCCGCCAGCTCGCGAAGGCCTACGACAGCACGCCCGACTGGTCGGTGCTGGCCGGGGTCGCCCCGGCCGGGATCGAGGCCGCCGCGCTGCCGCTGATCGAGGCGGAGCCGCTGGCCACCGCCACCGACTACGACGCCCTCGACCGGCCGGTGATGCAGGTGCTGCCCGAGGGCACCGTGCTGCTGCCCCGCTACAACGAGGCCGGGCTGCTGGAGTCGCTGTCGGCCCGGCTGTCGGGGGCGGTGGGGGAGACGGTCTACCTCGCCTCGGCCGACTACGACGCGGCGGGGCGGCGGGTGCGGGCGGCGTACGGCAACGGCACGGTCACCTCGCACCGGTTCGACCAGCTCACGTTCCGGCTGCGCGGCGTCGTCACCCGGCGCGGCTCGAACGCGCTGCAGGACCTGTCCTACGTGCACGATCCGTCGGGCAACACCGTCGACGTCGCCGACGCCGCGCAGCGCACGGTGTTCTTCGACGGCGAGGTCACCTCCGGCGACAGCCGCTATGTCTTCGACTCCCTGTACCGGCTTATCGAGGCCACCGGCCGCGAGCACGCGAGCCTCGGTGTGCAGCCCGACGGCGCGAACCCGGCGAGCCGGCCGATTCCGCACCCGGACGACGTGAACGCGGTGCGCGCCTACACGCAGCGATACACGTACGACCCCGCGGGCAACATCCTGACCATGGCGCACGTCGCCGGGGTCGGCAGCTGGACCAGGAACTACACGTACGCCACAGGGTCCAACCGGCTGCTGTCGCACACCGTGCCGGGCGGCGCGGGCAGCGTCTTGTTCACGCACGACGCGCACGGCAACCTGACCGGGCTGCCGCACCTGGGCGCGATCGGCTTCGACCACCACGACCAGATGGCGTCGGTCGACCTCGGCGGCGGCGGGAACGCCTACTACACCTACGACGGCGCGGGCAACCGGGCGCGCCGGGTGCTGCGCCGCAACGGCGGCGTCACCGAGGAGTTCGTCTACCTCGGCGGCTACGAGGTGTACCGCCGCCGCGTCAACGGGCAGGTCGTCTTCGAGCGGCAGACCGTGCACCTGCTCGACGGCCCGCGCCGGGTGGCGACGGTCGAGCGCACCACCGTGGACACCTGGCAGCCGCAGCAGACCGGGACACTGCGGCACCGGTTCCAGTACGACGACCAGACCGGCTCGGCGCGCCTCGAACTCGACGACACCGGCAAGGTGATCTCCGTCGAGGAGTACCACCCGTACGGCACGACGTCGCTGTGGCTGAACGCCCCAGAGGTCAGCGCGCGCCGCTACCGGTACACCGGCAAGGAGCGCGACGACGAGACCGGCCTGTCCTATCACGGTGCCCGCTACTACGTGCCCTGGCTGGGCCGGTGGAACAGCTACGACCCGGAAGCCCACCGCCCCGGCGAGAGCACCTACATGTACGTGCGCGGCAACCCGGTGCGCTTCCACGACCCCGACGGCGCCGACTGCAAGGAAGTGACCGAGCAGAAGCTGCCCTGGTGGAGCTTCCTGCTCCCGGCCCACGCCGGGTACGCGGTGCGCCCGCAGCTCAATCCGTGCCTGAAGGACAACCCGGGCTGGCAGAAGTGGGAGGCCGAGGGCCGCCGGGACATGACCAACGGGGCGCTGTCCGGCCAGGTCGTCGGGATGGGCGTGGGCACCGGCATGGCCGCCGTCGGCTCCATCGCCACGGTCGGCCTGGTGTACGGCGGCATCGCGCTGGGCTCGCTGGCCATGACCGCGAGCGAGTCCGCGACGTTCTGGCTGCTGGCGAACCCGGCCAAGGCCGCCGTCATCAGCGTGCTCGGCCAGTTCGCGGTCGGGCTGGTCGACCCGCACCCGCCGGGCATGTCCCCGCTGGACGCCAACCCGCTGATGGCCGCCGGGCACGCCACCGGCGCCGAGGTGCGCACCCTGGCCCAGGTCGCCGGGGCGGAGGACCTGGTCGTCAAATCGGTGCGGATGCTCAAACCCAAGCAGTTGATGGACGCCATCCGCGAGACGTGGGCGCTGGACAAGGAACCGCTCGGCGCGGTCTGGCGCGGCACCGTCCTGGAGGGAGCGCTGGCCGGCACCCGCTACCGGCTCCTGGAGTGGGTCGGGCGGCTCAACGGCGGCTTCTTCAAGACGTTCGACTTCTACGCCAAGGAAGCCAAGCTCGGCATCCAGCTCAAGACGCTGCAGAGCGTGCCCAGCGTGTCGGCGTACAAGGTGTTCATCGACGAGTTGGCCGCGGCGAAGAAGGCCGGGGTGATGCAGGACGGGCGGGCGCTGTCGAACGTGGCGCTCGACATCGCCACCCCGGCCGGCTACACGGGCCCGGCGGGCCTGGCGGCCGAGTTCAAGGCGGCCATGGACGCCATCAAGAAGTACGGCGCGGAGAAGGGCGTGATCGTGCGGGTCATCGGCCTGACCGAGGAGGAGATGACCAACGTGGTCGTCTCGCCCAAGTAGTCACCCGCGCGGCAGTTCCCCGGACACAGGCAGGAGAAGGACGCATGCAGATCAGCGGACGCGCCTATTTCGACGACGGGCGGCCCGCCGCGGACGTGACGCTGCGGTTCGTCGACGTCGGCTTCAACGGCCGCGCCGACGTCCTCGCCGAGGCACAGACCGGCGGTGACGGCGCGTACTCGGTGACGGTCGAGCGCGACGGGCCGGTCAACCTGGAGGTCCGCGCGGTCACCGACGGCGAGGCCGGGCGGCCGGTGCGCCGGGCGGCCGAGCCGGAGACCGGTGAGGAGCCCACAGTGCGCCTCGACCCGCACGTCGTGGAGCGGCTGCAGGTGTCCGCCGTCGACACGTCCGGGCACGACGCCCGGCAGAACCTGCGCCGGGCCGGGCAGGTCGAGCAGGCGTCGCAGCTCGGCGCGACGAGGCAGGACCGGCTGTCCGTTCCACGGCAGGCCGGCGAGAGCGGCGAGATCCGGCTGACCGGGGTGCGGCACGGGCTGCGGGGCCGGTTCGACGGTCCGCTGAACGTTGTGGTGCCCGCCCGGCTGCGGCCGATGGCCGGCGAGTACGAACGGCTCGACTCCGACGTGCGCCCGATGCTGGGTGACGCGCGGCTGCGCAGCGCGGTCGAGGACGGGGTCACCAACGACCTGACCCTGCTCGCCTCGGCGACGAGCTGGGACGCGCGGCTGCTGGCGCTGGCCGCGACCGCCGACAAGCTGTCGCGCGGCACCGGCGTGCAGCCGTCCGCCCTGTACGGCTTGCTGCGCGCCGGGCTGCCCACCGACCCGGTGCAGCTGGCCCGCGTGGACGCCGGAGCCGTGGACCGCGCGCTGCGGGGCGCGGTCGAGGCCGGGGTGGTCGGCCTCGACGAGGAGCAGATCCGGGCCGCGGTGCAGGCGCACGAGGCGTACGCGGTGAAGATCCGGCGGCGGATGGTCGGCGCGGGCACCGTGTCCAGCTGGGGCGACGTGCTGGCGACCACGAAACTGCCGCAGGAGCAGTCCGCGGTGCTGGAGACGCTGTTCACCGAACACGGCCGGGACCGGGACGTGGACGGGTTCTGGGACGCCGCCGAGCGGCGCGGCCTGCCCACCGACACGCTGCGGGTCAGCGCCCGGCTGGCGCACCTGACCCTCAACAACGCCGACCTGATCGGCGACCTGCAGCGCGGCGTCGACGGTTCGGCCGACCTGGGCCCGGCCCTGGTCCGCGACGGCCTCTACCGGCCCGACCGCTGGACCGAGCGGATCACCGCACTGTCCGGGCAGGACCCCGAACGCCTCGACGGGCTAATCCCGCCCGCCTACGACGGTGCGGACACCGCCGACCGGCTCACCGCCTACGCGGCCGACCTGGCCCGCAAGGTGCGGCTGTCCTACCCGACGCAGGTCGTCGGGGACATGGTCGCCACCGGCGCGCTCGCGCTGCGCCATGACGAGGTCCGCGACGACGTGGCCCGCGTGCTGGACACCGCCGCGAACCGGCACGGCTTCGCCCTGGGCCGCACCCCGGTCAACACGTTCCTGGCCGAGCACGGCGGTGAGCTGTTCGCCGGCATGGGCGACGATCAGGTCACCAAAACGACCGCGCAGGTCAAGACACTGGCCCGGCTCTACCAGGTGACGCCCGACGACGAGTCGATGCAGGCGATGCTCGCCGCCGGGTTCGGCTCGGCGCTCGACGTCACGGCGGTGTCGTACGAGACGTTCATGGACACCAAGGCGCACCTGTTCGCCGGGCCGCAGGTCGCCGACCGGATCTACCGCAAGGCGCAGCAGGTCACCACGGTCGTCTACAGCTTCCTCGGGGTGGTGCAGCAGGCGGGCGCGGAGGTCGTGCTGCCGGTGGCGAGCCCGCCCGCCGAGGCCGTCGCGGCGGCGAAGACTGAGCTGATCAAGCAGTATCCGACGCTGGAGACGCTGTTCGGCTCGATGGACTTCTGTGAGTGCGACCACTGCCGCTCGATCCTCGGCCCGGCCGCGTACCTGGTGAATCTGCTGCGTTTCCTCGACCCCGCGCCGGAGGCGTGGGCCAAGCGGCTGGCCGACTGGAAGACCGCGCACGGCGGCGCGCCGTATCCGTACGCGGACATTCCAAGCTGGAAAGCCGACGGCGAGCCCGCGCCGACGACGCCGTACGAGGTGCTCACCCAGCGCCGGCCCGACCTGCCGAAGCTCCCGTTGACCTGTGAGAACACCAACACGGCGCTGCCCTACCTGGACATCGTCAACGAGATCCTGGAGCAGTACACCGCCGAGGGCACCCTGACCGGCATGCCGGTCTACGACACCGGCAACGCGACCAGCGAGAACCTGATCGCCGAACCGGCGAATCAGCTGGCCAAGGCGTACACCACGCTCAAGGCCGCCCGCTACCCGCTCACGCTGCCGTTCGACCTGTTCCTGACCACGGTGCGCGAGTTCTGCGACCACTTCGACGCGCCCCTGTGGACGCTGCTCGACACGCTGCGTCCCACCGACGCGCTGTACCCGGCCGGGACCGAACCGTACGGCCGGGCCGCGGTGTTCCTCGAACGCCTCGGGCTCACCCCCGACGAGCAGCGCCTGCTCACCGCCGCGAACCCGCTGCCCACCTGGACCGCGCTGTACGGCTACGACAGCACCGTCACCGAGGCGCAGGCGCTCACGGAGCTGTCCGGCGCGGTGGCCCTGTCCCGGCGGCTCGGCGTGACCTACCGCGAGCTGGTCGCCCTGGTGCGCACCGGTTTCGCCAACCCCGGCCTGGCCGGGCTGGCCACCCTGCGCCGCCTCGACCTGAACATGGAGGACGCGCTGCGCTACCGGGCCGCCGCCGGGCACGCGCCGTTCACCGCCGAGGAGCAGGCCGCCCTGGAGGCCAAGCTCGGCCCGATGGGCGTGACCTGGCTGCAGGGCGTCGACCTGACCGTCCTCGGCAGCGTGCTGGTGCTCGCCGACCCCGGGGCCGACCCGGGCTTCACCAACACGGTGCTGCGCCGCCTCGACGGCACCCCGGCGCAGCCCTTCGACTTCCTGCTGCTCAACCTGTTCGTACGGCTGCAGCGCCGGCTGCGCCGCCCGATCGAGGACCTGGACCGGGCGTTGCTGACGTTCCTGCCGAGCACCCCCGACCCGCGCACGGCCACCACGATCGGCGCGGCGCTGCGCAGCGCCCTGCTCGGCCTGGCCCACCTGGACGTGCTCGCGGCCGACCTCAAGGCCGGCAAACGCGGCCGCACCGACCTGCTCGCCCTGTGGGCCGACCTGGACGACCGGCACTACACCGAGCTGTTCCGGTCCGGCGCGCTGCCGACCGCCGACCCGGCGTTCGACCACCCCCTCGGCGACTACCTGTCGGACGCGTCGGTGCTGCTCAAGGCGCACCTGGCGGCGGTGCAGTCGGCGCTGCGGGTGACCGCCGACGACATCGCGGCGATCCTGGCCGCGTCCACCGCGTTCACCATGGACGACGCGCCGCTGACGATGCCGGTCGTGTCGGTGCTGCACCGGCACGCGCTGCTGGCCCGGCTGCTGAAACTGCCGGTCGTGGACCTGCTCGCGCTCAAGGGCCTGACCGGCCTGGACCCCTTCACGCCGACCGCGGCGGCCCCGGTCGCCGACCTCGCCGACGACCACGCGTTCACGCAGACCATGGCGTTCGTCGAGGCGGTGCGTGCGGTCAAGGAGCTGGGCGTGGAGCGGCTGAACTTCCTGCTCCGCCACCGGTTCGACCCGCTGGGCCCGCGCCGGGCCGCCGCCGAGCCGCCGTTCGCGCTGCTGCGCGGCCTCGCGGCGGAGATCACCCGGATCCGGGCCGAAAACGCCGTGCCCGCCGACCCGGCGCTGTTCACCGACGACGTGCTGCGCGCCCGGCTCGCGCTGGTGTTCCCGGCCGACGTCACCGAGGCCCTGTTCGGCATGTGGACCGACACCGTGCCGCTGCGCGCGGTCCGGCCCGCCGCCCCGGCCGCCGCCCTCGACCCGGCCGACTTCGCCGCGCTGCCGCAGGTCACCGTCGTGTACGACCCGGTGCGCCAGGAGCAGCAACTGGTGCACCGCGGGGTGCTGCGCGACGGCGAGCGGGCCGCGCTGCTCGCCGCGGTCACCGGGGCGCAGCCCGCGTACCTGGCCGGGCTGCTCGACGACGTGCAGGCCCAGGGCCGGGCGCTGTTCGACCGGCACCTGCTGCGCGCCACGGTGCCCGGGGTCGGCGAGACCGGCTTCCTCGCGGCGGGCGACTTCGACACGCTGTTCGCCGCACCGCCGCTGACCGCCGCCGCGGACCGCGACCGGCGTGCCCTGCTGGCCGAAGCGCTGCTGCCGTACCTGCGGGACCGGCTCATCCGGCAGGCCGTGATCACCGCTGTTGCTGCCGACCTGGGCACCGCGCCCGCGTTCACCGAGGCGCTGCTCACCGACACGGCGCTGCTCGACCGGCCCGACCAGCCCGGCCAGGCGCTGCTGGGCGCGTACGCGGCTGCGGCCGGGCCGGGCCTGAGCACCGACAGCGCGGGCGGCGCGGTGACGCTGACCGGTCATGTCGAGGTGCCCGCGACCGGGCCGTACCGGTTCACGGTCGCGGGGCTGCCCGTCGGCACCCTGGTGTCGGTCCGGTTCGGTCACCTCGCCGATCCGCTCCTGCACACCACGACCTCGTCCGCCGCGCCCGAGCCGTCGGCTTTCACCGAGCTGAAGGCGGGGCAGCCGTACGCGATCACCGTGCGGGCCGCCGGGACGGTCACGCCAGTGCTGCTGGTGCAGGGCGAGACCGTGCCGCAGGGGCCGGTCACGCAGCTGATCACCTACCCGCGCGAGGGTGTGGAGGCGCTGCACCGGGCGCACCTGCTGCTGGGCAAGACCACGGAGCTGCTCGGTGTGCTGGGCCTGGCCGCGGCCGAGGCCACGTACCTGCTCGCCCACCCGGCCGACTTCGACGGGCTGGACCTGGGGGAGCTGCCGACCAGGGCGGCCGACGACACCGACGTGCGGGCGCGGAAACTGTTCACGCAGGTGCTGCGGCTGTGCGCGTACGCCCGGCTGAAGGGTGAGCTGGGCGCGGACCTGACGCCGCTGCTCGCCGCCGCCCGCCGCGCCTTCCCGGCCGACGTGGCGGCCGCCGACGCGCGGGAGCAGACCCTCGCCGGTCTCGCCTCGGCGGTCGGCGCGGTCACCCGCCGCGACCCGGCGGCGGTGCGCGCGGCGATGGACCTGCTCGGCGTCACCGCCACCGTCGGCTCCGGGGATCCCTACGCCGTCGAGGCCACCGCACTGGCCGACGAGAAAGGACTGGCCCGGCTGTGGCGACTGCTGCAGCTCGCCGGCCGGTTCGGGGTGAGCCCGGCGGTGCTGTCGGGCTGGGCCGACCCGGAACCCGACGCGGCCGTCGCCCAGGGCGTACGCGACACCCTGCGCGCCCGCTACGCACCCGAGGTGTGGCGGGCCGTGGTCAAGCCGATCGCCGACCGGCTGCGCCAGGCCCGCCGCGACGCCCTCGTGGCGCACCTGCTGCAGACGATGGACCTGGACCGGCTGGAGCAGCTGTACGAGATCTTCCTCGTCGACCCCGGCACCGAACCCGTGGTGCAGACCTCGCGGCTGCGCCAGGCGATCTCCTCGGTGCAGCTGTTCATCCAGCGCTGCCTGCTCAACCTGGAGCCGAAGGTCAGCCCGTCGGTCATCGACGCGGCGCACTTCGCCTGGATGAAGCGCTACCGGGTCAGCGAGGCCAACCTGAAGATCCTGGTGTGGACCCCGAACTGGCTGGAGCCGGAGTTCCGCGACGACAAGACGCACCTGTTCCAGGAGCTGGAGAGCGCGCTGACGCAGACCGACCTGACCAACGACGACGCCGAGGACGCGCTGTTCGGCTACCTGCGCGGCCTGGACGAGATCGCCCGCCTGGACATCCGCGCCGTGTACGTCGAGCAGGCCCCCGACCCGTCCGACAACGTCGTGCACGTCGTCGGGCGCACGTTCGCCGCGCCGCACAAGTACTTCTACCGCACCCTGGCGCACCGGTCCTGGACACCGTGGTCGCCGGTCACCGCCGAGATCGAGGGCGACCACGTCGCCATCGCCAAATGGCGCGACCGGGTGCACATCTTCTGGGTCACCTTCGTGCCCGAGCCCGGCAAGCCCGACCCCGGCCCGCTCGCCGGCGAGGGCGCGGCGACGCTGACGTTCGGCCAGCTGTCCGGGCTGTCGGCGCTGTTGTCGGTCAACGTCAAGCTCGGCTGGACGCACCGGTTCGGCCGGGACTGGAGCCCGGCCGGTTCGTCCGGCGTGCTGAAGGTGCCGCTCGGGGCGATGGTGTCCTTCGACCCGAAGGAGGAGCACGTGCACGCGACCACGGCCGCCGACGGGGCCGTGTGGGTTCACCTCACCGGGCGGCTCAACACCGCGTTCCGGGTCGTCAGCAGGCACGCGACGCCGACGCTGAAGACCGCCGCGCAGCCGCCGCGGCCGCCGTTCGCCGAGATCACCGACGGCGACCAGGGCCGCTGGGACGCCACCGGCACGCTGTCGTCGTTCTACGTCGACAAGATCACCACGAAGAACGGCGTGCAGCAGCCCGCCTGCCCGACCAAGCTGGCCATCCTCGGCAAGATCTCCGAGTACACACTGGTCACCAACGGCACCCCGATCGGCGGGCTGCCCTCCGACGTCGGCAACCTGGTGCTGCCGTTCTTCGTCGCCGACGAGCACGCCACCTTCTGGGTCGAGCCGCAGCTCACCGAGCGCACCATCGAGCAGGGCGACCGGCTGATCTTCACCACGCCGCTGATCGAGCCGCACTTCGAACTGCCGCCGCTGGTCGCCCACGTGCCGGTGCCCCCAGGCCCGCCGCAGTGGGAGGTCGACCCCCGGGTGCTGTACCAGATCGAGCCCAAGTTCGACGAGATCACCGCGCTGGGCAAGACCGTCGCGTTCGGCGACACCGTCATCGGCCCGCAGGGCGGGCACTTCTTCTCCGGAGGCGCGTTGTGATCGCCAAGGACCAGCTCGTCCAGCAGTTCCACGGAGGCAGCGCGCTGGCGAGCCAGCTCGGCGCGTACAAGATAAACCGGACGACGGTCGTCGAGCGGGAGCTCGCGTACCGCTTCTTCGGCCACTTCCACCCGTACGTGCACGAGCTGATCCACGAGCTGGTGGAGCGCTCGGTCAGCGGGCTCCAGGCGGCCGACACCGACTACCTGCGCACGCCCGACGGCAAGGTCAAGACCCTGCCCGACGGCCGGCCCCGGCCGCGCCTGTACGAGGAGTTCTTCGCCGCGTACGCCCCCAGCGCCCGGGTCACCGGCGACCACCCGGTCAAGGACCTCGACTTCACCGCCACCGGCGCGTACTCCTGCTACAACTGGGAGCTGTTCTACCACGTGCCGATCGCGATCGCGACGCACCTGATGCGCGCCCAGCGCAACGAGGACTGCCAGCGCTGGCTGCACTACGTCTTCGACCCGACCGCGACCGGTGTCGACCCGTCGCCGATGCGGTTCTGGAAGGTGCGCCGCTTCCACGAGCTGGAGGTCGTCAGCATCGAGAAGGTGCTGGCCAACCTGTCCACCCAGGCCGACAAGAAGCTGCTCGAGGACACCCTGGCCGCCATCCACGACTGGAAGGACCACCCGTTCCGCCCGCACGTGGTGGCCCGGTGGCGGCAGAGCGCCTACATGGTCAAGACGGTCATGCTGTACCTGGACAACCTCATCGCCTGGGGCGACCGCCTGTTCGCCGAGGACAACGGCGAGTCGATCGGCGAGGCCACCCAGTTGTACGTGCTCGCCGCGCAACTGCTCGGTCCGCGCCCGCAGGCGGTGCCGCGCAAGGGCTGGCAGCAGCCCCAGTCGTACGAGTCGCTGCGCCCCAAACTGGACGCGCTCGGCAACACGTTCACCGAGCTGGAAGTCGACATCCCGTTCGACAAGCTGCCGCCGCCGAGCGCCCCGTCGGACGCCGCCGCGCTGCAGACCGTCGCCAGCATCGGCGGGGCGCTGTACTTCTGCGTGCCGCCCAACGAGAAACTGCTCGGCTACTGGGACACCGTCGCCGACCGCCTCTTCAAGATTCGTAACAGCCTGAACCTGCAGGGCGTGTTCCGGCAGCTGCCGCTGTTCGACCCGCCGATCGACCCGGCGCTGCTGGCCAAGGCCGCCGCCGCGGGGCTCGACGTGTCCTCGGTGCTGGCCGGCCTGCACCAGCCCGCGCCACTGGTGCGCTTCTCGGTGCTCGTGCACAAGGCCGCCGAGCTGGCCCGCGACGTCAGCTCGCTGGGCGCGCACCTGCTGTCGGCGATCGAGAAGCAGGACGCCGAGACCCTGTACGCGCTGCGCGCCCGGTACGAGCGCAGCCTGCTCCAGCGCGCCGAACTGGTGCGCTTCCAACAGTGGCAGGAGGCGGTCAAGGCGCGCGAAGGCGTGCAGAAGTCGTTCGCGTCCGCGCTGACCCGCTACCGCTACTACGAGCTGCAGCTCGGCAAACCCGACGCGGAGATCGTCGTGCCCGGACTGGACGACCTGGACCGGGCCGCGATGGCGACCCTGAAGTTCACCTCCGGCGAGGAACCCGGCCCGCAGCCGCGGCCGCTGGAGGTCGACATCGCCAAGAACCTGGCCGACGCCGACGGCAAGCTCATCTCCTCGTACGAGGCCAAGGAGCTGGAGTTCCTCAAGCTGGCCCAGTCGTCGCGGGACAAGGCGATGGACGGCGACTCACTGGCCGCGATGCTGAGCATGATCCCGACCTTCGGGGCCCGGTTCGAACCCTTCGGCACCGGCGGCACCATCTCGTTCGGCGGCGGCAACCTGGCCGCCGGGGTGTCCTGGCACGCGTCCTCCGACAAGCAGAGCGCCGAGTCCCGTTCGCACACCGCCGCGGTCGCGGGCAAGGTCGGCTCGTACGCCCGCCGCCAGCTCGACTGGTCCTACCAGAGCAACCAGGCCCTGGCCGACCTCGCGGTCACGCTCAAGCACTGGCGGGCGGCGCAGATCCGCGAGGCGTCCAGCGAGCAGGAGTTCCGCAACCATCAGCAGCAGATCGCCGAGGCCGAGCAGATCGAGCAGTTCCTGGCCGGGGAGAAGGTGGACGGCGCGACCAAGACCAGCACCGCCGCGCTGTACACCTGGCTGCGCCGGGAGATCCGGGCGCTGTACAACTCCGGGCTGAGCCTGGCCACCGAGGTCGCCCGCAATGCCGAACGGGCGCTGCAGTACGAACTCGGCGACCCCGGGCAGTCGTTCCTGCAGCCCGGCTACGCCACCGGCAAGGAGGGGCTGCTGGCGGGCGAGCGGCTGCTGCTCGACGTCAAGCGCATGGAGCACGCCTACCACGACCTCAACCGGCGGGAGCTGGAGCTGACCAAGAACGTCAGCCTGCGCCAGCTCGACCCCGGGGCGCTCATGCGGCTGCGGACCTACGGGTTCTGCGAGGTCACCCTGACCGAGGACCTGTTCGACCAGGACTACCCCGGGCACTACTTCCGCCGGCTGCGCGCCGTCGGGGTGAGCATGCCCGCCACCGCCGGACCGCAGACCACCGTCGCCTGCACCCTCACCCTGCTGCACAGCAGCATCCGGGTCACCCCGCAGCTGGCCGACGGCGCGTACGAGCGCGACGGCGAGGACACCGAGCGCTTCCGTGACAGCTACGGCCGCGTCGAGTCGATCGCGACCAGCAACGCGGTCGGCGACTGGGGCACCTTCGACGGGCCGAACGGCCGCGACGAGCGCCTCGGGCCGTTCGAGGGCCAGGGCGCGATCAGCACCTGGCGCGTCGAGCTGCCGAAGCTGCGCCAGCACGACTACCTGGCGATCCCGGACGTGATCCTGCACGTGCGGATGACCGCCCGCGACGGCGGTCTGCCGCTGCGCCAGGCGGCCGAGACGGCCCTGGCCGAACGCATCGCCGCGGCCGGAGCGGTCGGCAACGTGCGGCTGCTGTCGTTGCGGCAGGACTTCCCGACGGCGTGGGCGAAGTTCCGCTCCGCTCCCGCGGCGGCCCGCACCCCGTTCACGGTCACCCTGCGGCCCGAGCACTACCCGTTCTGGGCCGACACCGGCAGTGCGGTGCTGCGCCGGATCGAGGTGTACGCCCAGCCGGGCGCGGCCACCGCGGTCACCGTCACCGCCGACGCGGCGGGCACGCAGCCGGTGCTCGCGCTGTCCGCCGACGGCGCCCCGCCCGGAGTGCTCTGGGGCAGGTTGCCCGACGCGGCGACCCCGCCTCCGGCGCTGGGCGCGTTCACCTGGCACTTCGACGACACCCGGCTCGAAGACGCCTGGCTGGTGCTCACCTGGGGCACCGAGTAGCCCCGTTCGACGTGACACGAGTGGCCCGGGTCCGGTCAGGACCCGGGCCACTCGGCTGTCGCTCAGCTGCTCGGCTCCGGCGCGGCGTTGCCGGCCGACGGCGGCTCGTTCGTGGGGCCGCCCGAGGCCGGCGGCAGGTTCCGGCCGCGGCTGCGGGACTTGTACGCCGAGTCCGACGACGAGTACTTCGCGGCGCGCGCGATCATGCCCTGCTCGGTCTGCTCGGCCAGATACCGCAGCGACGACGCCTCCTCGTCCAGGTCGGCGCGCAGGAAGTCCGGGGCGTCTTTCAGCACGTCGTCGACCGCGCGCTGCGCCTGGCGGATCTCGTCGAGCGCCCTGCGGACCGAGCTGTCGCTCAGGTACGCCGAGGCACGGCGCTTGATCTTCTGAACCTGCAGGTACACCAGCTCGGTGCGCACCACCGGGTCCGCGACGCGGCCCGCGGCCTGGTCGCCCGGCACCACGTTGACATGCAGCGGCACCGTCACCGTGTGCTGGGTCAGACCCGGCAGCTCCACCCAGGTGAACTCGCACGTCGCGACCTGTGCCAGGCCGAGCGCGGCGATCGCCGGGACGTCGAACACCAGCAGCAGCTTGCGGGTCTCGTCGGCGTAGAACGCGCCCAGCTCGGCCAGCACGGTCTTGCCTGTCGCCGTCACCGGTAGGTCGTTGAGGATCTGCACCGCCCGCACCTCGGGCGACAGCGTGATCTGCAGCGACGCGGCCTGCGCGGTCTGCGACAGCAGGCCGTCGACCTCCCCGGCGATCTGCGCGGAGGCGGTGTCGGCCTCCTCGGCGAACAGCTCGTTGCCCATGCCGCCCCGGGCGATCGCCGACATCAGCCGCTCGTCGTAGCCGAGTCCGAAACCGAGCGTGGACGACGTGACCTGGTCCGCGTACGCCTTCGCGGCCACCCCGCCGAGCGCCTCGGGGTCGGTGACGCCCGCGTTGGCGTGCCCGTCCGACACCAGCAGCAGCCGCGCTCCACCCTGCCCGGCGACCCGCTTGGCCTCCTGCAGCCCGCGCAGGTAACCGGCGGACAGGTCGGTGCCGCCCCGGGCGTGCAGGCCCGCGACGGCCCGTTTGACCGCGAGCTTGTCGGTCAGCCTGCCGGCCGGGACGGTCAGCTCGACCCGGTCGTCGAAGGCGACCAGGCCGAAGTTGTCCTGCGGGTCGAGCCGGTCGATCAGCCCGAGCAGCGCCGTCTTCGCGCCGTCCAGACGTCCCTCGTCCATCGAGCCGCTGCGGTCGAGCACCACCTGCAGCGTCTGCGGCGGGCGGGGACCGGCGGCGGCCGGGGCGGGCGGCGCGGTCAGCTCGATGAGCACCGACAGCTGGTCGTCGGTCTCCATGGCGACGACGTCGACGTCCAGATGCGCGGTGATGTGCATGGAATCTCCTTCGGACGGCGAAACGGGACCGCGTGCACAGTAGGCGGCGGCGTCCAGTGCGGCGAGGTTTCAGCATTGTCGGGCCGGGAAACTGAACCGGTCATGGGGGAGCACAAGAAACTTCGCAAAGGTGACAAAGTGGCCTGGCGTAGTCACGGGCAGACCGTGCACGGCACCGTCGAGGAGAAGATCACCGACCGCGCCGACGCCGCCGGGCGCACCGTCGCCGCCTCGGACGACGACCCGCAGTACCGCGTGACCAGCGACAAGACCGGCCGCGACGCGGTACACAAGCCGGAGGCGCTGCGCCGTGAACGCTGACGAGCGCGACCAGACTTACCGCGACTTCGGCGACGCGGTCAACATGACCCCGGCCGCGCTGGAGAAGTGGCTCGACAGTGCGGACTCCACCGCGGTCGGCCAGAAGTAGGGCGGCGGCGAGTCGACCGGGCACGCCTCCGGGCGGCGCATCGTCGGGCTGCTGCGGACGAAGAAGGCCGACCTCAGCGACGCGGACCTCGCCCACATGCGCAAGGTCGTCGGGTACGTGCACCGGCACCTCGCCCAGCGCCCGTCCGGCGACGTCACCGACACACCCTGGCGGTACTCCCTGATGAACTGGGGCCACGACCCGCTGCGGTAACGCCTTTGCGCGATCATGATCACGCGTTCTAGGGTGCGTGCGTGCGTGACATACCCCGGGTCGTGTGGATCCTCGCCGTAGGTCGATTCGTCAACGCCGCCGGGTCGTTCGTCTTCACGTTCCTCTTCCTCTACCTGACCGGGCCGAGGCAGCTGCCCCTGGAGCAGGCCGGTCTGATCAGCGGCGCGCTCGGCGTCGGCCTGCTGGCCGGCAACTTCACCGGCGGCTGGTTCGGTGACCGGTTCGGCCACCGCCGGATCATGCTGCTCGCCTCCGCCGTCGCGGGCGTCGTCACGCTGCTGATGCCGTGGACGCCGGTGGCGCTGCTGGCCGTGTCCACGGCCCTGCTCGGCTACAGCGGCGCGACCGCCGGCACCTCGCAGGGCGCGCTCACCGCGCTCGCGGTGCCGCCCGGTGACCGGCGGCGCGCCGTGGCGATCAGTCGGGCCGCGTTCAACGCCGGCTGCGTCATCGGACCGCCGGTCGGCGCGCTGCTCGCCGTGGAGCACTTCACCGCCCTGTTCGTCATCGACGGCCTGGTCATTTTGGCCGTCCGGGCGGTCACCGCCGCGCTGCTGCGTGCCGAACCAGAGCGGCGGCCCGCGCCCGCCGGCGCCGCGCCCGCGGGGCTGTGGCGCAGCGTGCTCGCCGACCGCGGCCTGCTGACGCTGCTGCCCGCGATCGTCGTGGTCGACGTCGTCTACCGGCAGCTGTACTCGACCCTGCCGGTCTACCTGCGCGACAACGGGCAGCAACTGACCGTGTACGCCACCGTGCTCGCCGTCGGCTCCGGGCTGATCCTGCTGCTGGAGATCCCGGTGACCATGCTGCTGCGGCGGCTGCCCGCCACGAGCATCATCGCGGTCGGATACACGCTGGTCGGGGTCGGCATGGCGGTGTTCGGGCTGGGCTCCACGGCGGCCGTGGTGATCGCCGCGATGGTGGTGCTGACCGCCGGCGAGATCCTCTACAAGACGACCGCCACCGCGCACGTGCTCGACCGCGCCCCGGCCGACCTGACCGGCCGCTACCAGGGCCTCTACACCGGAGCCGCGACCAGCGGCACCATGCTCGCCGCCCCACTCGGGGCGCTGATCTACGGACTCGCGCCAGGCGCGCTGTGGCCGGTGTGCGCCGTGCTCGCGGTCGGCGCGGGACTGCTCGCCTGGCGATCGGGCCGGGCCGTGGTCCAGGCGGAGACCGCGGTGGCAGAGCCGGCTCCCGCCTCCGTCTGACGACGCCGGACGGTGCGTCGGTCCGCGAGCTGCGGACACCCACGCACGCCGGCGATGCGGGATGATCGAGGCATGCCGTCCGCCTCCCTCGCCCGCACCTTCGCGGCCGCCGGGTTCGCCGCCGTCGTCGCCGGGGTGCTGGCCGTGTCCGCCCTGCACGTGCTGCCGCCGACCGCCGCGATCAGCCCGATCCGCCGCACCATCAGCGAGTACGCCTACTACGAGACCGGCTGGGTGTTCAACCTCGGCGTCCTGATCCTCGCGGCGGGTTCGCTGGCCGTGTTCGTGGCGCTGGCGTACGCGAAGCTGATCCGGCCCGCGTCGTTCGCCTCGCTCGGGCTGCTGCTGTGGTCGGCGGGCCTGGCGGCGGTGGTGTACTTCCCGAAGCACGACTGGTCGGTCGGCCCGTCGCTGCACGGGCACATCCACCGGATGGCGAGCCTCGTCGCGTTCCTCAGCCTGCCCCTGGGCGCGCTGCTGGTCACCGTCATGTGGCGGCGGGAGCGGCGCTGGCGGGGTAGCGTCTGGCTGACCGCGATCCCCGCGCTGGCCGCGCTCGCCTTCTTCAGCGTCATCATCGGCGCGTACCTGCTCACGCCGTACACCGGCTTGCCGTGGTGGGATGTCATCCCGCTCGGCTTCGTGGAACGCGGCCTGGCCACCTTCGAGGTGCTCACGGTGCTGGCGCTGGGCCGCTGGGCATGGCGTGCCTCATCCACACCGGAGGCCGCCGCGCCTTCGGCGGACCGCGGACCCGAAGCGCTACCATGATCCGTTTTTGTGGACGCCCGACGCTGCTATAACGACGTTCAGCGTCCACAAAAACGGATCATCGGACCCCGCCGGGCATCCGGATCGGCCAAAGCGGGCTATCGTGCCGCCATGTCTGACGTCGAGCAGCCGCAGGTGTTCGTGAACCGCTTCGGTGACGCGGCCGGTCCGGGTGACCGGGAGTCCGCCCGCGACACCTGCCGGTGCATGGCGCAGCCCAAGCAGGAGAAGCGCTTCCACCGCGACCGGCAGGACACGCGGGCCCCGGGCTGGCTGCGGCTGCTGGACCTGATCGAGCAGGCGGCGGCCGACGGCCGGGAGAAGTTCACGCCGCTGGCGGAGCTGAGCGCGCAGGAACGGCGGCAGGTGGTCACCCTGCCCGCGTCGATCGGCACGTTGACCGAGGTGAAACACCTGGTGCTGTACGGCAGCAACCTGGTGCGGATCCCGCCGCAGATCGGGATGATGCGCAACCTGAAGGTGTTCGAGCCGTACACCTCCTACCGGCTGCACTGGTTCCCGTACGAGCTGACCCGCTGCCCGCTGCTGGACGACAGCACGGTGAGCACCCGGGCGGTGTACGGCAACTACAAGACCCGGATGACGTTCCCGAAGCTCGCCGAAACCGGCCGACCGCCCGCGACGCCTGATCCGGGCCGGTGGGGCGCGGACGAGATCCTCTCCTGCAGCGTGTGCGACCAAGCCCTGACGGGCGGCGAGACGCGCCAGGTCTGGATCTCGCGAGGCGTCGGCTCCGACGTGCTCCCGCTGCTGGTCAACGCGTGCTCTCAGGCGTGCGTGGACGCGCTGCCGAAGCCGGCCGCCAACCACGTTCCCATGGTGCACACCGGCGGTCGCGAGGTGGCGCAACCCGCGACCCAGTGGTGAGCGGCCGCGTCAGGCCTTCGTCGCTGCCGGGGTCGCCGTCACCGGTGTCGGGGCCGGGACGGCCGAAACCGGTTCCGCCACGAGGTCAGCAGCCGCGGCGGTGCTCGCGCGGTTGTCGGCGCGGCGCAGGAACGCCCAGGTGGTCAGGCCGGCGGGGATGACCAGCCAGCAGGACAGCAGCCGGTAGCCGAGCACGGTCGCCGCGGCGGCGGCCGGTTCCGCGCCCGCGGCGGTCAGCGCGGCGAGCAGCGTCGCCTCGATGACGCCGATGCCACCGGGCGTGATCGGAATCTGCCGTACCAGCTGCGCCGCCACGTAGACCGTGCCGAGCTGGAGCAGGTCCAGCGGGAGGTGGAAGGCCTGCGCGACGGCGACCAGGCAGGCGAGGTCGGCGAGCCAGTTGAGCGCGGACAGCCCCAGCGCGGCGGTGCGGTACCGGCGCGGCATGGTCTCGGCGACCGCGGCCACGTCGCGCATCAGCTGCCCGAGGCGGTGCAGCTGCGTGCGTACGAGCCCGGACCGGGCGGGTCGCCCGGCGTCGGTGGTGTCCGGGGCGGTGGCCAGGAAGTCGAGGTCCTCCTCGTCGACCGGGCCGTCGATGGTCAGGGAGGCGCGCGCCCGGACGCGGTGCCGCACCAGCAGGGCGGCCGTCGCGGCGCTGACGCCCAGCACCGCGGGGGTCAGCACCGGCTGGTCCCGCCAGGTCGACACCGGCGAGGCGAGGAAGGTGAGCAGGAAGCCCGCGACATACAGCAGCGCGAGGGCGACGAACGAGCTGACGCCCGACATGATCATGACGGCGGTCGCCGCCTCGCGGCTCGCGCCCCAGCGGCGGAAACGCTGGTACGCGTACCCGGCGGAGACGGCGGTGCCGGCGGGCATGCTGATCGACAGCGCGGAGCGCGTGTAGGCCAGGGCCAGCGCGCCGCCCAGCCGGGCGGGCACCCCGACGCCTTTGAGCAGGTTCGTCTGCTGGCGGGCGAACAGGGACATCGACAGGATCTCGGCGAGCAGCGCGACGCCGATCCAGGCGAGGTCGCCGTCGGCGACGACCGGCTTGATCTGGTCGAGGCCGGGGATCTGGTCGCGTACGGTCACCAGCGCCAGCACGACCACGGCCACCGGCAGCAGCCCGCGCAGCCAACGCCGCCAGACGGGAGCGGGCGCTCTGAGCGCCGCGGACGTGCGCGGGGATGGCTCCTCGGGCGGGCGGGGGTGGCGACGGGCCGCAGTCCGCTGCCCGGGTATCGCGGCCTGCCGGCGCGGGGACCGGTAGGGCCGGGCCTGGCGTCGGCAGATCTTCGGCGCGCTACGTCGGCGAAGTGCCTTCACGATCACGGACCATACCGCTCGCGGGTCGCCTGTCGGGCGACTCGTAACGCTGCACACAGCGCAAAGTTTGCTGAAAGCCGAGCGCGGTGGGCCGCCGCCGGGGCAGGCATGCCGCTACGCGAACGGCTCGGCGGCGCGGTCCAGCCCGGCCCGCACGGCGACAGGCAGGGCGGCCCCGCCACCCTGCTCGACCCACAGCCCGAACACGGTGCGCAGCGCGGTCATGAAGACGGCGGCGAGCACGCGCGAGCGCATCGGCTCGTCGGCGTGGCCGGGGTCGCGCGCGGCGACCTCGGCGGCGAGTTCGTGTTCCAGCGAGGTCTGGGCGGCCGCCTGCTGGGCGAGCAGGGACGGGTGGCGGCGCAGCAGCCGGGTCTGCGCGACCCAGTTCGGGTCGACCTCGCCGATCTGCTCGAAGTGGGTCACCGCCGCGTTGGTCATCGCCTGCCACGGGGTCTCCCCGGCGGGGCGGGCGCGCAGCAGTTCGAGCAGGGCGTTGACGCGCATCCGGTCGCCGTACAGGAGGGCGTCCTCCTTGTTGGCGAAGTAGTTGGAGAAGGTGCGCCGGGACACGTTGGCCTCGTCGGCGATGGCGTCCACGGTCACCGCGTCCAGGCCGCGTTCGACGGCCAGGCGCAGCACGGCTTCGTGCAGGGCCTGCCTGGTCGCTTCCTTCTTGCGCTCGCGCAGGGTCGGCGTCGGCTCGCTCGTCGGCTCCACGAGCAGGAGACGATACCGGTCGGCGTGGCGAAATGCACATCGGGAAACTTTGCACACTGTGCAAGTTCGGTGCCATATTCGATGCCATGAGCAACCCCGGCCATATCCCCCGCCACCTGCGCATGGGCCACCGCGAGATCCTGGAGTCCCTGAGCGGGCTGCTGCTCGTGCTGTTCGTCGCGATGATCAGCTCGACCATCGTGTCCACCGCGCTGCCCCGTATCGTCGGCGAGCTGAACGGCACCCAGACGCAGTACACCTGGATCGTCACCGCGACCCTGCTCGCCGCCACCGCGACGACCCCGGTCTGGGGGCGCCTGGCGGACATGTTCAGCAAGAAACTCCTGGTCCAGATCGCCATCGTGATCTTCGTGATCGGCTCGCTGCTCAGCGGGTTCGCCCAGGACACCAGCCAGGTCATCGCGGCCCGCGCGGTGCAGGGCATCGGCGTCGGCGGCCTGCAGGCCCTGGTCCAGATCGTGATCGCGGCGATGATCCCGCCCCGCGAGCGCGGCCGGTACAACGGCTACCTCGGCGGCGTCATGGCCGTCGCCACGCTGGCCGGTCCGCTGCTCGGCGGCCTGATCGTGGACACGTCGTGGCTGGGCTGGCGCTGGTGCTTCTTCATCGGCGTGCCGATCGCCGCGATCGCCTTCGCGCTGCTGTGGCTGACCCTGGACCTGCCGCACGGCCACCGGGTCAAGGCGAAGATCGACTACCTGGGCGCGGCCCTGATCGCCATCGGCGTGAGCACCCTGCTGGTGTGGGTGTCGTTCGTCGGCAACTCGTTCGACTGGCTGTCCTGGCAGACCTTCGCCATGGTCGGCGCGGCGCTGCTGGTGCTGGCCATGGCGGTGTGGGTGGAGCTGCGGGCGGAGAGCCCGGTCGTGCCGATCACCGTGATCAGCAAGCGCGTCCCCGCGTTGTCGATCGTCGCCAGCCTCGCGGTCGGCATGGCCATGTTCGGCGGCTCGGTGTTCCTCGGCCAGTACTTCCAGATCGGCCGCGGCTACACCCCGACCGAGGCCGGCCTGCTCACCATGCCCCTGATGTTCGGCGTGCTGGTGTCCTCGACCGTCACCGGCCGCATGGTCACCAAGTCCGGCAAGGTCAAGCCGTACATCGTCACCGGCGCGATTGTGCTGGTCGCAGGCTTCCTCGGGCTGTCGTTCATCGACCACGACACACCGCTGACCGTGATCAGCGTGGGCATGCTGCTCGTCGGCCTCGGCGTCGGCATGACCATGCAGAACCTGGTGCTCGCGGTGCAGAACACCGCCGCCATGAGGGACCTCGGCGCGGCCACCGGCTCGGTGACCTTCTTCCGCTCGCTCGGCGGCACCATCGGCGTCTCGGTGCTCGGCGCGGTGCTGGCCAACCGGGTCCAGTCAATCATTGCCGACCACCTGGCCGCGGCCGGGCTGCCCGCGGGCTCGGGCGGCGGCTCGCTGAACCTCAAGACGCTGCCGCCGATGGCCCAGACCATCGTCCGAGAGGCGTACGGCGACGCCACCGGCCACATCTTCCTCATCTCCGCGGCCATCGGCGCGGTCGGCGTCATCGCCGCACTGCTGCTGCCCGACATCGTGCTGCGCTCCGGCGCCCCGGCCCCCGCGCCCGAGCCGGTTACCCCCGCCCCGGCGGCCCCGGTCCCGTCGCACGCCGACGCCCGCTCGCACGCCCCGGCACAGCTCACGGCCCCGGCCTACGCCACTCCGTCGCCGGCCGACGCCCGGTCGCACACTCCGGCCTACGCCGCTCCGTCGCACGCCGACGTGCGTGTGCCCGCGCCCGCGTTCGCGTACGCGCCGTCCACCCCGTGGCCCTCGCACGCGGACCTCCGTACGCAGCCTGCCGCGCCGTCGTACGGATATGCGCCGGGCGCGGTTCGGGTGCCCGGAGGGTTCGGGCCGGTTGCGGGCGACCTGCCGACCACCGCGGCGCGCTCGCAGGCGTCGGCGGGCGGGTTCGGCGAGTCGGCTCCGGCGCTGGGCCGGGCCTGAGCAGGACGGCCGGATCGTGGACCTGCCGCAGCAGCGCACCGAGCACTACGGTCCGGCGGCCGCCCCGTGCGCCTTCGAGCGCGGCACCGACGGCCCACGCGTGATCATGGTGGGCGTGGACGGCAGCCCGCCGTCCGAGCGGGCCGCCGCGTACGCCGCGGGCCTGGCCCGCCGCCAGCGCAGCCGCCTGGTCGTGGTGTTCGTGGGGGAGTCGGCCGGACTCGTCGCCTCGATCTACGGCCAGGCCGCCGCGGCGGCGGTGCAGACCGCCGAGGAACTGGCCGACGAGCTGCGCGCCCAGGTGCGCCTGGCGGCCGAGGAGATGGGTCTGCCCGTCACGTTCACGGTGCGCCGCGGTGATCCGTACGCGGAGCTGCGCGCCGCGGCCGACGAGCTGAAGGCGGACATGCTGGTCGTCGGGGCGTCCGCGCAGGCGGGGCACCGGTTCGTCGGCTCGGTCGCGACCCGGCTGGTCAAGCAGGGCCGCTGGCCGGTGGTGGTCGTGCCCTGACCAGCCGGCCGGTCGGCCAGAACTCCGCCAAAACGGGCAAATGCTAGTAACTTGGAGGGGTCCTGGGGGTTCGACGGGGGAGTCTCACATGTCCGACACGCTGGCCACGAACGTCCTGACGTACCCGTTCGGCAACTCCGGGCTCGACCCGCTGCTGCCCGACCTCGGCCCGGACGGCGTGGGCCGGGTGCGGCTGCCCACCGGCCAGCAGGCCTGGCTGTTCACCCGGCACGAGCACCTGCGCGAGCTGCTGCGCAGCCCGGACTTCTCCAGCGACTTCACCCGGCCGGGGTTCCCGCTGATCCGGCCGATCCCCGAGGACATGCCGCGCCGCCCCGACGGCTCGCTGATCCGCATGGACCCGCCGGAGCACACGAAGTTCCGCCGGATGCTCACCCCCGAGTTCATGATCAAGCACATCCGGACGCTGGAGCCGCTGATCCGGCAGACCGTCGTCGACGCGCTGGAGCAGATGCGCGCCGCCGGGCAGCCCGCCGACCTGGTCGAGCACTTCGCGCTGCCGGTCCCGTCGATGGTGATCTGCCACCTGCTCGGCGTCCCGTACACCGACCACGACTATTTCCAGGAGCGCAGCCGCATCCTGCTGGCCTGGTCCAGCACTCCGGAGCAGGCCCGCGACGCCATCGAGGAACTGCGCGACTACCTGACCCGGCTGATCGCGGCCCGCCGCGGCGAACCGGGCGAGGACCTGATCAGCCGGCTGGCCGCCGAACGCGTCGCCACCGGCGAGATGACCGAGGAGGAGCTGGTCGGGCTGTCCGTGCTGCTGCTCATCGCCGGGCACGAGACCACCTCGAACATGATCGGCCTGAGCACGCTGGTGCTGCTGGAGCACCCCGCGCAGCTGCGCCGGCTGCGCGAGCGCCCCGAACTGATCGACGACACCGTCGAGGAGCTGCTGCGCTACCTGACCATCGTGCGCACCGGGCTGACCCGGGTCGCGGTCACCGACACCGAGGTCGGCGGGCACCGCATCGCCGCCGGGGAGGGCGTGATCGCGCTGCTGTCGGCTGCCAACCGCGACGCCGACGTGTTCCCCGACGGCGCGGAGTTCGACCTGGAGCGCGGCTCGCACCAGCACATGGCGTTCGGATTCGGCATCCACCAGTGCATCGGCCAGCCGCTGGCCCGCGCCGAGCTTCGCATCGCCCTGTCCGAGCTGATCACCCGCCTGCCCGGCCTGGCCCTGGCCGTGGACGCCGACGACGTGCGCTACCGCGACGCGGTCGTGTTCGGCGTGCAGCGGTTGCCGGTGACGTGGTGAGCGTACGGCTGCACGTCGCCGTCGACCGGGACGCGTGCTGCGGCTCGGGCAACTGCGTACGCACCGCGCCCGAGGTCTTCGACCAGGACGACACCGACGGCCTGGTCGTCCTGCGCCAGGCCGAACCGCCCGAGTCCGAGCACGACGCGGTTCGCGAGGCCGCCTACAACTGCCCCGCCGCCGCGATCGACGTGACCGAGGTGGCCGCCGCCCGCCCATGATCGTTCGACTTGCCGGGCACCTGTGCGAAACCGGGCTCAAGATACGCGCAGGTGCCAGGCAAATCGGATGATCAAGGCGGGGCGCGGGGTCAGCACCAGGGCAGGCGGAGGGCCTCCAGGTCGGGTTCGGTGAGGATCGTCTCGATCAGGTCCGGTGGGCCGGCGACCTTGGTGCCCCACAGGTCCCAGTCCGACCAGGTCACCCAGGAGCGGTCGGCGGGCCACAGGTTCGCCGGGGAGCCGCTGCCGCGCTCGTCGTCGTAGAGCGCCTTGGCCTCGCCGAGCGGCCCGGCCAGCACGTGCGCCTGCTCGTCGGGCGCCGCGCCGCGGGCGATGTACGCGAAACACGGGGTGTCCGGACCGGACCAGGCCGTCAGCAGGTCGACCAGGCGAGACCAGCCCTCGCGGTCCAGCGAGCCCTCGCCGGGCGGTTCGATGCTGGCGGGCCAGCTGCCGTCCGGATGGGATCCGGGCAGGCTGCGGAAGTCCGGCGGGCTGCCGGGCGGGACCACCGGCTCGTCGGTGCGCCCGGCCAGCTCCGCCCAGCGCAGCCGCCGCCAGCCCGGCCCAGGGTGCTGCGAGCGCCCGATCGCCCCGCCGGTGTCGACGACACCCCACTCGTCGAGGTTGATCCCGCCGATCAGCTCCGGCTCGACCAGGTGCGCGTCCAGCAGGCTGCGGCGCAGGTCCTGGTGGGTGGTGCGGGTCGCGCCGGACTCCCACTCGTACATCGCGTGCAGGATCCAGGCCGCGTCGGGCCGCCCGCCGGGGTCGTAGCCGGTCAGCTCACCGTCTGGCCGCAGCTGCGCCAGCCAGTCCGCCTCGTCGCCCGCCACCTCGTGCCAGCCGTCTCCCATGGCTCATCTGACCACATGATCCACCCGTACGCGGGGCGGCCCGCTGGGGATGTCGCGGCGACCGGCCATCGTGGACGCCACGTTCGGCCGGTGGACTCCCTCGCCGTGATCGCGATACTGGACCGATGCCAGCAATTCTCGCCGACGTCGCCCCCCAGCCCGATTACGCGGGCCTCGGCCTGGCCGCGGTCTGCGTCTGCCTGCTGTTCGCCGCGGCCGCGGTCGTCCTCGTCGTCGTGCTGGTCAAGCGCTCGCGTAAATGAGCCCGGCGAGCACCGACGCGGCGTTCGCGGCGACCGCGAGCACCGCCAGCAGCAGGTCACGCCGCCGCAGCCACCAGGCCAGCAGCATCGCCTCCGCGCCGCACACCACGACCTCCGCGAAGACCACGACCAGGGGGTACGCGGAAAGCCCGGTCCACGGCGCGAGCAGCCACCACAGCAGCGGATGCGTCGCCAGGTTCACGCCCAGCGCGCACAGCGCCGCCCGCCGCCAGGACACCGCCCAGCCCCAGCGCAGCGCGGCCGCGTACACGGGGATCTCGACGGCCAGCGTCAGCGCGAGCGCGGCCGGGTATCGGAGCATCGCATGACGGTAGCCACCCTGCCCGCCCCGCGCACCCCCGCGCCGCCGCGCGCGGCCGGCCTCGCGCTCGGGTTCGCCGCCTGCGCGGCGGTGGCGCTGGCCGCCGCGCTGCGCGCCCCGCTGGCGACCACGGTCCTCGGGCTGATCGCGTTCGGGGTGCTGCACAACGTGCTGGAGCTGCGCTACGTCGCGGGCCGGTTCGCGCACATCCTCACCGGACGGCTGCTGTGGACGGCGCTGGCGCTGGTCACCGCGATCGTGTTCTGCCGCGTGCTGGGACTGCGCATCCCCGAGATCGTGCTCTGCTACGGCGTGCTGGCCGCCGGGGTGTGGCACGCGGTGCCGCGCCGGTGGCTCGTCCCGGCGGGACTCGGCCTGGCCGGGGCGGCGGCGGTGTCGCTGACCTGGCCCGCGTACCACTTCGTGGTGCTGGCCCACCTGCACAACGTGGTGCCGCTGTTCTTCCTGTGGGAGTGGTCGCGGCGGCTGGCCGGGCGCGAGCGCACGCTGTTCCGCGCCGCCCAGCTCGGCTGGGTGCTGCTGGTGCCCGCGCTGCTGCTGGCCGGGGTGTTCGACCCGCTGCTGGCCGACGGCTCGGCCGCCGTCGTGGCGTTCGCGGGCACCCCGGAGTCGATCGCCGCCCCGGTCAGCCCGCCCGGCCTCACCGCCGGGCTACGTTTCCTCGCCGTGTTCGCGTTCCTGCAGGCCATGCACTACGTGGTGTGGCTGGGCTTCCTGCCCCGGTTCGCCCCCGACGCCGCGGCGGAGTTCGAGCAGCGCGTGCCGTGGCTGGCCGGGTGGCGGCCGTGGGCGCTGGGCGCGGCCGCGGCGCTCGTGCTCGGCGCGCTGTTCCTGGTCGACTACGGCCAGGGCCGCACCCTCTACCAGGCCCTGGCCAGCTACCACGCGTACCTGGAGTTCCCGGTGCTGCTGGCGCTCCTGTTCGCCCGGCCACGCCCGGCCTAGGCTCCCGTCACTGGTCGGGACTGCTGGGCTGGCCCTCCAGCAGCGCCATGCCGAGCGGCGCGAGCCGGTGCTCGACGCTGCTGCGTCGCCGCTCGCTGTATACCAGCCCGGCCTGGCGCAGCACGGCCAGGTGCTCGCTGGCGGTGCTCGGCGACTGCTTCAGCCGCGCGGCGATGGAGCTGGTCGAGCCGCCCTCCGCGCACAGTTCGAGGATCGCCGCCCGGGTGCGGCCGACCAGCGCCGACAGCGCCGCGTGCTGCCGGGCCGCGACCAGGCCGGTGCCGCGGTCCACCTGGTACACCAGCACCGGCGGCAGGTCGTCGTCGATCAGCGTGATCGGCCGGGTGGCCCGCTTGAAGAAGGACGGCACCAGCACCAGCCCGCGGCCGCCCAGGTGCAGGTGCCGGTCCCGCGGGTAGTCCGCGATCCGCAGCACGCCGTCCTCGAAACTCACCGACGGGTGCAGCGAGTTGAGCAGCGCGCCCAGACCCCCGGCGGCGACGGCACGGCTGCGCGCGGCGTGGTCGGCGGCGAAGGAGGCGGTCACCCAGCTCCACTGCGGCTGGACCACGGCCTCGAAGTACTCCCGCATGCCGGCGGTCAGCTCGCGCAGCGCCGCCGCGCGACCCGCGCCGAGGTCCTTGGCGGCGGCGGGCAGCGTTCCGCGGCCGGCGGCGACGACCGCCACGTCGCGGCGCAGCTGGCGCCGGCAGGTGCTGCCGACGGCCTCCAGCCCGTCGTCGACACCGCCGTCGCGCGTGCGTGGGGTGAGGAAGTCCGGGAAGTCGCCGTGCGACAGGTTGACGCCGAGGAACAGGCCGGCGCGCTCGCGCAGGCCGGAGCCGGCCCGCAGCGACTGCTGCGCGGCCCGGTGCCAACCCAGCAGCAGCGGATCCTCGTTGCGCCGACCCAGCAGGTGGGAGCTGAGCGTGATCTCCCACAGCGGGTCCGGGGCCGTGACGATCCGCGTCTGCATGAGGTCGCGCGCGGTGAAATGGATGCGGTACACGACGATCCGCCAGACCCGTCAGATCCGGCCGGGTCCGCGCAGAGTCCGGTCCATGCCGCCGCCCCTCTCCTACTGCAGCTTGTCCGCTCCGGAGGGTAATGGCTGCCCTGGATCGAGCACCAGCCCCACGTCCGTGATCAGACGTGCAGCGCCGGCGGGAATCCGTTCCAGCGCAGGCGTTCGGGCAGGTGCGCGAGGTCGTTGAACGACACCAGCGACGGCGGCCGCCCGGCCCGGTAGAGCAGCACCGTGATCCCGCAGTTGGCCTGGTTGATGCCGATCCAGCGGGCGGGCGGGGCGTCCAGGGCATGCCGCACCAGCCAGCCGATCAGGAAGTTGTGCGTCACCACCAGCTCGTGCGTGTCGGTCTCGGCGATCGCGGTGTAGCGCGCCTGCGCGGCCTCGATCAGCGCCGCGCCTTCGGCGATCTCGGCGGGGGAGTAGCCGTCCAGGAAACCCTTGGCGAAGGCGGGCAGCTCGTCGTCGGGCGGCAGGTACGGCACGTAGTCGCCGGCCAGCGGGGACTGCTCGACCGGCACCCCGGCAGGTGCGCGGTGATCAGCGCGGCCGTGTGCGCGGCCCGCCGCACCGGGCTGTGCTGCACCGACGCGAACGGCACCGACGCCAGCCGCTCGCCGGTCAGCCGGGCCTGCTCCAGCCCGGCCTCGGTCAGCTCGCCGAGCGCGTCCGCCTCGCCGTGGCGGACCAGGTACAGCAGCCGGTTACCCGTCATGCTCGCTCCCGCAGCGCGGCGTACTCGGCGGAGGCCAGGAACTCGGTGATCGCCAGGGCCGTGCCCGGGGTGAACTCGCGCCCCTCGAACACCTGCTCGGCCGGGGTGAACACCATAGCCGCACCCTCGCCGAGCACCACGTCGTCCTGCACCGCCGAGGTCATCCCGTAGAAGTAGTGCTTCACCCGGCGGTGCTCGGGCACCGGCTGCACCAGGAACAGCCGCAGCGGGGCGTCGGGGCGCAGCGACGCCTCCTCCATCAGCTCGCGCGGCGCGGCCTGCTCCGGCGTCTCGCCCGGCTCGATGTGCCCGCCCGGCAGCGCCCACATGTTCGGGAAGTTCGGGGCGTGCTCGTCGCGCAACTGCAGCAGCAGCTCGCCCGCCCGGTTCACGAGCATCACCACGGCCAGCTGTACAGGGTTGTCGTCCATTCGGCCCACCCTAGATCACCCTTGATCGGCTTGCGGGCCCCTGTCACAGTGATGGCCCACATCCGGCACACGGGGAGAGCAGACATGGCGGACGGCGTACGGCTGAGATCGCGCAGCGTGGCACTGGGCGCGGCGTTCCTGGGACTGGCGGGCGGCTCGGTCGCCTGCGGGTTCGGGTCGAGCGCCCCGGACGACCCGGTGTACCAGCCGAGCGCGATCGACTACCAGCAGCCGTCGTACGTGCCCCAGCCGGTGGTCGTGCCGTCGCCGACGCCGGTGACCACGCTGAGCCCGGCCGCCAAGCCGTCGCCGGCCCGCACCACCGCCGCGCCGGTCGTCGTGCAGCCCGTCTACGACGACGTCTACGTCTTCTACTGCGTCGACGAGTACGAGGTCGTCGTCGACCCGATCCAGTGCGACGGCGACCAGGCGTACGGCACCGACTGGCCCTACTACCTCGCCTACTCCACCGCGTACCCGCGCACCCTGCGCATCGGCGACCGGGTGCCCACCGGCGGCGACATGTTCAGCGCCGGCGACACCGCGACCCGCGGCCAGTGGGGCCTGCCGTCGCGGGTCACCAACGGCAGCACCGTGCGCTCCGGCATCGTCGGCGGCACCGGCTCCGGCACCACCGTGGGCAGCTGAGCGGTGCGCCGCGTCGACCACGCCACCCCCAGGCCCGGCTGGGCGGAGACCAACCGCTCGCTGGGCCTGGTGTTCAACGACACCGTGTCCGAGGACGGCTCCGCCATGTCGTACTGGCGCGAGGGCCCGTTCTACGACTTCGACCTCGACGAGATCCTGCTGCTGGAGCAGTCCGCCGCGACCCTGCACCGCATGTGCGTGGCCGCCGGGGACCACATCGTCGAGCGCTGCCCGCGCGCCGACCCGCAGGTGCGCCGCGAGGCCTACCTGACCTCGGTGTGCACCCCGGCCACCTGCCTGCTCAGCCGCGCCGGGGTGCCCGAGTACGTGCACGAGCAGGTCATCCGCACCTGGTACGACAACAGCCCGCAGACCTGGGCGCACGGCGACAAGGACCTGTTCGGCACGCACGCGCACACCCGGCAGAGCCCCGACTTCTCACCGAGCGTCTACGGCCGCTTCGACATCTGGTACGGCGGCCGCGGCACCACCCCGAAGCTGCTGGAGTACAACGCGCAGACGCCGACGTCGCTGCTGGAGGCGGCGGTGGTGCAGTGGCGGTGGCTGGAGGACACCGGCCACACCCACCACTTCGACCGGCAGTGGACCAGCATGCACGAACGCCTCATCGAGGCCTGGCGGCGCAACCTCGGCGAACTCGTCGCCGCCCGCCCCTGGCTGCCGCAGCGCCCGACGGTGTACTTCGCCTACGACGGCACCGAGGCCTCCGGTGAGGACGCCATGAACGCCGGCTACCTCGCCGAGACGGCCCGGCAGGCCGGCTACCCGGTCGAGCTGATCGAGGTGGCGCAGATCGGCGTCGACATGGCCGACGGCCGCATCGTGTACGAGCCCAGCAAGGGCGCGCCCGCGACGCCGATCGACATCATCTTCCTGCTGTACCCGTGGGAGTGGCTGTGGCACGAGGAGGGCGGCCGCCCCATCTTCGCCAACATGGCCGACCCCACCAAACGCGGCACCGTCTGGATCGAACCCCCGTGGACCGCAGCCCTCTGGTCCAACAAGGCCCTGCTCCCGGTCCTGTGGGAGCTGTACGGCGACGACCCGGTGCACCGCGACCTGCTGCTCCCGGCCTACTTCGCCGACCAGCGCCCCGCCGACCTGACCAGCTACGCCCGCAAGCCGATCTGGTCCCGCGAGGGCGCGAACGTCGAACTCGTCCGCGACGGCACCGTCCTGGCGGCCACCGGCGGCGACTACGGCGACACCGGCATGATCGTCCAGGGCCTCGCCGAGCTGCCCACCTTCGACGGCCCCGGCGGCCCGTACCACCCGGTCCTCGGCGTCTGGATGATCGACGGCGAACCGGCCGGCATGGGCATCCGCGAAGGCACCGGCACCGCGGGCCTCATCACCCGCAACACCGCCTCCTTCGTCCCCCACACCATCGCCTCCCACCGCTGAAAGGAAGGGCACCTTCACAACGCTCCGCGTTGTAGAAGGTGCCCTTCCAAACTCTCAAGCGGCTTTGTGCTGCCGTCGGTGCAGCTCGCGGACCGTGTCGGCGAGTTCGGGGGCCGGGCCGTCGACCGGTACGCCCGGCGCGACCTGCTGAATCGGCAGCGGCAGCACCGGTCCCTGGGCCAGGCCCATCTCCTGCCGCCACGCGGTCAGCTGCGCGGATGAGGCGGCGTACACGATGCGCCCCAGCCCGACCCAGGCGTGCGCCGCCGCGCACATCGGGCAGTGCTCCCCGGAGGTGTACACGGTCGCGGCGGCCCGCTGCGCCGGGGTCAGGTGCTCGGCGGCCCACCGGGCGATCTCGAACTCCGGGTGCCGGGTCTCGTCGCCCGAGGCGACGTGGTTGTGGTCCTCGAACAGCACCTCGCCGTCTTCGTCGACCAGCACCGACCCGAACGGCTCGTCGCCGACCGTCAGCGCCAGCTCCGCCAGCTCGACGCAGCGCCGCAGGAACATCAGATCCGTCTCGTCAACCACGACCACTCCCGACTGCTCGACGTCATCGCGCAGCAGCCTACCGACGCGCCGGCCCCGCAACCTTCCCGGTGATCATGGTACGGACGACGCCGCAGGTCGCGTGGCACAATCCGGCCCATGGAATTCAAAGACGTGATCCGTCGCCGGCGGATGGTCCGCCACTACACGGACCGGCCCATCGCCCCCGAGACCGTCGAGCGCATCCTCGCCAGCGCGCTGCGCGCGCCGTCGGCCGGGTTCTCGCAGGGCTGGGCGTTCCTGGCGCTGACCGAAGCGGCCGACCGGGCCCGTTTCTGGCCCTTCGTGCCGACCAGGATGGCGCAGACCCCGACCATGCGGCTCGCCCCGCTCGTGGTGATCCCGTTGGCCCACAAGGCCGCCTACCTCGCCCGCTACGCCCAGCCCGACAAGGGCTGGGAGGACCAGGCCGAAGCCCGCTGGCCGGTGCCCTACTGGCACATCGACACCGGGATGGCCTCGCTGATGATGCTGCTGTCCGCCGTGGACGAAGGGCTCAGCGCCTGCTTCTTCGGCATCATGCCGCAGCAGGGCCCCGACTTCGACGCGGTCACCGAGGTCCCGAAGCACACCGACGCGCTGCGCGCCGAGTTCGGCATCCCCGCCGAGTACGTGCCGATCGGCGGCATCTGCATCGGCTACCGCGCCCCGGACACCCCGGCCCAGGGCGCGAACGTCGCCGACCGCCGCCGCGGCACCGCCGACGTCATCCACCGCGGACAGTGGGGCGTGCACGCCGCGTAGCGGCGGTCACCCGCCGGTGCGGGCCGCGGTGTACACGACCGTCAGGCGCGGGTCGTCGACCTGCCCGCCCAGGTCGTCGATGATCGCGGCGAGCCGGGACAGGAAGCTCTCGCGGTCGTCCGGGGCGAGTTCGGCGATGTTCGGGAACGTCGACCACAGGTCGCGTGCCGTGGCCGGGGTCAGCGTCTGCTGCCACGAGACGACCTCGACCTCGACGTCGCCGAACCAGCCTCCGGCGCTCAGCTGCCGCCGCCAGCGGTCGGTGTCGAGCACGTGCGACCGGCCCTGCAGGTAGCCCGGCTCGGCGGGCAGCAGGTCGCGGTACACCTCGTCGAGCCGGTCGCGGAACTCGGTCGGCCGGTCGCGGTCGCCGAACTCGGTCCACCAGGCGGCCAGCCACCCGCCCGGCCGGACCAGCCCGCCGATCTTCTCGGTCGAGGTGGCCGGGTCCAGCCAGTGCAGTGCCATGGCCGCCACCGCCAGGTCGTACCCGCCGGGCAGTTCGGCGGTCTCGAAGTCGGCGACGGCGACCTCCAGCCGGTCGCCGCCGTGGACGGCGGTCAGGACCCGGGCGAGGTTCCCGCCCGGCTCGACCGCCGTGACGTGCGCCCCGGCTGCCAGCAGCGGCCCGGTGGCCAGCCCGGTGCCCGCGCCGATCTCCAGGACCCGCGCACCCGGCCGCAGCCCGCAGCGTCCGGTCAGCAGCTCGAACACCGCATCCGGGTACGGCGGCCGGCCCCGCTGATAGCCGCTCGCGTCCCCGTCGAACGACATCCTGCGCTTCGGCCGCACCACCTCCCGGTCGAGGCCGTCGCCGCTGCTCAGAGCCGACCAGCCGGTCGCGGCGACCACGTCGGCGGCGATGTCGACCACCGACCGGCCGTCGGTGCCGATCCGCACCACGTCGGCCGGGGCGTCCCGGTCCAGCCGCGCGGCGGCGCGGGCGCTGCGGGCGACGTGCACGTCCAGCCCGCTGCCCAGCTCACGTGTGGCCAGCCGTTCGTTGGCGACGGCGTCCGAGGCGGTGAGCAGCACCCGGGCGATCTTCACCGGCGCGTCCAGCGCCTCGGCCAGGCCGTCGGCGTACAGCACGCTCACGGTGTTGGTGTAGACCAGCCGCCGGTAGCCGAGCGCCGCGAAGTTGCGCCACAGCGCGGCCAGGTTGTCCAGCACTATCCGGGACCGGTCGGGGTCGCCGGGCGGCGGCGGGAAGACCTGCCCAAGGAAGTCGCCCTCCAGCTGCACGTGGGCGATCCCGGCCGCCTCCAGCTGTGCGCACACCTCCGCGGCGACGGTCGACTTGCCCACGCCCGAGCGACCACCGATGAACAGCACCTCGACCTGATCCACACCCATCGCCCCATGATGTCCGCAACGCGGTCCGATGTCGTGCGGGTTTCGGCCGGGTGCGGACGGTGGGGTTGTCCCTACCGCCACCTCGGCGGGCAGCGGGATGGGAACGGGCCGGCCGGGCGCATAACGTCATGCGGCATGACGATCCTTCGCCGCCTCGGGCACGACGCCGCGTACAACCTGCTCGGCCTGCCGCTCGCGGTCGCCTCGTTCGCGCTGTGCATCAGCCTGTTCGCCGCGGGTGTCGGCACGCTGGTGACCTTCTTCATCGGGGTCGCCGTGCTCGGCGCCGCGCTGGTGGTCGCGCGCGGGTTCGCCGACATCGAGCGGCTGCGCCTGCAGAAGCTGTACGGCCGCCCGGTGCCCCGCCCCCGCTACCAGCCCGCACCCGAGGGCGCCGGCTGGATCCGCCGCCTGACCAACCCGCTGCGCCAGGGCCAGAGTTGGCTCGACCTGCTCCACGGCATCCTCAACCTCCCCGTGGCGATCATCGCGTTCGTGTTCACGGTGACCTGGTGGGCGATGGCGCTCGGCGGCCTGACGTACTGGATCTGGGGCCGCTTCGTGCCGGAGGAGGACGGCCAGAACATCGTCATCGAGAAGCTGCTCGGCTCGGACACCGAAGCCACCCGCACCCTGTTCAACACCTTCGTCGGCGTGTTCGCCCTGCTCACCGTGTACGCGGTGCAGCGCGGCGTGGCGGCGCTGCACGCCGGGTTCGCCTCGATGCTGCTGACCCGGCTCGCCCAGTTGCAGGGCCGCATCGACGACCTGGCCGAGGGCCGCGCGGCGGCGGTGTCGGCGGAGGCGGTGGCGCTGCGCAAGCTGGAGCGCGACATCCACGACGGCCCGCAGCAGCGGCTGATCCGGCTGGCCATGGAGCTGTCCCGGGCCCGCCGCCAGCTCGCCGACGACCCGGACGCCGCCGGCCACACCATCGAGGACGCGCTCGGGCAGGCCAAGGAGACCCTCGACGAGCTGCGGGCGCTGTCGCGGGGCATCGCGCCGCCGATCCTGGCCGACCGTGGCCTGGCCGCCGCGCTGACCTCGCTCGCCGAGCGCTCGACGGTGCCGGTGACGCTGGACCTGGCCGTCGCGGACCGGCTGCCCGCGGCGACGGAGAACGCCCTGTACTTCGCCGCCGCCGAGGCGCTGTCCAACATCGCCAAGCACAGCGGGGCCGCCGCCGCCCGCATCGAGGTCACCGAGCAGGATGGTCGCGTGTACCTGATGGTGACCGACGACGGCGTGGGCGGCGCGCACCTGGCCAAGGGCCACGGCCTGGCCGGGCTGGCCGACCGGCTGCGCGCGGTGGACGGCGAGTTCGCCGTGGACTCCCCGGCGGGCGGCCCGACGATCCTGGTCGCGCAGGCCCCGTCGACCGTCCCGGTGGCGTGAGACGGATGCGCGTCGTCGTCGCCGAGGACAGCGTGCTGCTGCGCGAGGGCATCGTCCGGCTGCTGATCGAGGCAGGTCACGAGGTCGCCGCCGCGGTGGGGGACGGGCCGGCCCTGGTCGAGGCCGTCGCCGCGCACGCGCCCGATGTCGCGGTGGTCGACGTGCGCATGCCGCCCAGCCACACCGACGAGGGCCTGCGCGCCGCGGTGCAGGCCCGGCGGTCCGCGCCGGGCACCCGGGTGCTGGTGCTGTCGCAGTACGTCGAGCTGGCGTACGCCGACGAGCTGCTCGCCGACGGCCGGGGCGGCGTCGGCTACCTGCTCAAGGATGCCGTCGTCGACGTCGACGGCTTCCTGGACGCGCTGGACCGGGTCGGCTCCGGCGCGACCGTGCTCGACCCGCAGGTCATCGCCCAGTTGATGCTGCGCGGCAGGAGGGACCCGGTGCAGACCCTGACTCCCCGCGAGCGCGAGGTCCTCGAACTGATGGCGCAGGGCTACTCCAACACCGCCATCGGCCGGGCCCTGGTCATCGGCGACGGCGCGGTCGAGAAGCACATCGGCAACATCTTCGCCAAACTCGACCTGGCCCCCGACGCCGACCAGCACCGCCGCGTCCTTGCCGTCCTGGCCTACCTGCGCTCCTGATCCCGACCCCACCCGCCGCATCATCGGGCGGCGGCCTGCAAGTTCGGGGAAGCTGCACGAAAGCCTGCCCGGATTCGCACAGTTTCCTGGCAACTGCAGCGAGCCATACGGCGTGCGGGCCTCAGGCGGGGAGTTTCGCGGCGAGGAGTTGGACCTTGCGGATCTCCGGTGGCTTGCTGAGCAGTTCACCGGCGCGGCCCATCAGGGCGCCGGCGAGGTCGCCGTCGAGGTGGGCCTGCAGCGCGGTCTCGTCGGTGAACGCGTCGAGCAGGCCGAACGTCGAGGCGTCGATCCGGTAGGCGAACCACGCCACGGTGCCCTTCTCGGCCTGGACCAGGGGCAGTCCGTCGGTGAGGAACGAGGCGACCTCGTCCTCCATGCCGGGGGCGGCGTGCAGTGTCGCGATGAGGCCGATCGTGGCCATGTGGGCTCCTGTCGCGGGGGAGTGGTCAGTTGCCGGGCCGCCAGTAGCCGTTGGCCGCGGCGATCGTCGCGAACTCGATCGCGACGACGTGCGCGGCGGCGATGATGCTCTCCGGCGTCGTGGCGTAGTTGGGCCGGCCGCCCTTGAGGACGTCCAGGTCGGGCTGGATGTTGTGGACGGTGTGCCGGGCGATCATGAGGGCGAGGGCGCGGCCCTCCTCGGGCGTCGCCGTGATCAGGCTGCCGCCCGGCACGAGCACGAGACCTTCGTCCGGCACACGGTTCATCCGCCCCACACCTCTCTCGGCCACGTCGTCCACGCGAGAGTATCGAGATCGGCGGTCCGATATAGCCGATTACTCCGTATCGCGCACGATCGTGCCCGGCCGAGCCGAACCGCCCTGCGCACCGCCGTGATCGCCCTACGCTGGGCGTATGGTCGGGCGGGCCGGGAGCGGCCGGCGGGTGCTGGTCACCGGGGCGACCGGGTACATCGGCGGACGGCTCGCCCCGCGGCTCATCGAGGCGGGGCACCGGGTGCGCTGCCTGACCCGGTCGGCGGTGCGGCTGCGTGACGTGCCGTGGGCCGCGCAGGCCGAGATCGTCGAGGCGGACGTCCTGGACCACGCCTCGACCCGGCGGGCGCTGCGCGGCGTCGAGGTGGCGTACTACCTGGTCCACTCGCTCGGCTCGCCCGGGTTCGAGGACATCGACCGGCGGGCCGCGCAGACCTTCGCCGACGCGGCCCGGCAGGAGGGCGTACGCCGCATCGTCTACCTCGGCGGTCCCGCCCCGGACCGGGCCGACGGGGCGTCGGCGCACCTGCGCTCACGGGACGAGGTCGCCCGGATCCTCACCACCTCGGGCGTGCCCACCGTGACGCTGCGGGCCGCCGTGATCATCGGCTCCGGCTCGGCGTCGTTCGAGATGCTGCGGCACCTGACCGAGCGGCTGCCGGTGATGGTGACGCCGCGCTGGGTCGGCAACCGCATCCAGCCCATCGCGGTCCGCGACGTGCTGCACTACCTGGTCGGCTGGGCGAGCGTGCCCGGCGACGTGAACCGCTCCTTCGACATCGGCGGCCCGGACGTGCTCACGTACCGGGAGATGATGAGCCGCTACGCCCGGGTGGCCGGGCTCAACCGCCGGGTCGTCGTGCCGGTGCGCACCCTGTCGCCGTGGCTGTCGTCGCTGTGGGTGGGCCTGGTGACGCCGGTGCCCGGCGCGATCGCGACCCCGCTGGTGGAGAGCCTGGTCCACGAGGCGGTCTGCCACGAGCACGACATCGTCAAGTACGTCACCGACCCGACGGGCGGGTTGAAGCCTTTCGACGAGGCGGTCCGGCTGGCGCTGCTGCGCATCCGCGACGCCGAGGTGGAGACCCACTGGTCGACGGCGTCGTGGACGCGGGCCCCGGCCGAGCCGCTGCCCACCGACCCGGACTGGTCCGGCGGCGACCTCTACGTCGACGAGCACACCGAGCGGGTGAAAGCCCCGCCTTCGGCGCTGTGGGAGGTCGTCTCCGGAGTCGGCGGCGACAACGGCTGGTACTCCTCCGACCTGGCCTGGACCGCCCGCGGGCTGCTCGACCAGGCGTTCGGCGGGATCGGCCTGCGCCGCGGCCGCCGCGACCCCGCCGCGCTGCGGGCCGGCGAGACGGTGGACTTCTGGCGGGTCGAAGAGGTCGAGCCGGGACGGCTGTTGCGACTGCGGGCCGAGATGCGGCTGCCGGGCCGCGCCTGGCTGGAGATGCGGGTCTGCGACGACCCCCGGGGCAGCCGGTACGAGCAGCGCAGCGTGTTCGCGCCCCGCGGCCTGGCCGGGCACCTCTACTGGCGGACCACCGCGCCGCTGCACTCGCTGGTCTTCGCCGACATGGCCCGCAACATCGCCCGCGCCGCCGAACGCGTCTGATTCACCTGCCCGCCAGCAGGTCGGCGAACAGGTCGACCAGCGCGGTCGCGCACGATCCGTCGGGGTCCTTCGCGGCGTTGTAGCAGCCGACCGAGATCCCGGCCAGGGCGTCGGACGCGGTCAGCGGCCGCATCAACTCCCGCAGCTCGGCCAGCCGCAGCCCGCCCGTCATCAGGTAGTCCGTGGCGGGAAAGGCGTCCTGATCGAGCACGTCGACGTCCAGGTGAAGCCAGTACGGCCCGCCCCTGGCCAGCGCGTCGCGAGCCGCCGCACCGGCCGCGGCCATGCCGACGCTCTGCAGGTCGGCGGGCGTGGACTCGGACAGGTAGCCGAGCTGCTCAGGCAGCACCGAGCCGTACTCGACCGCCTCGGCGCGGTCGCGCGGCCCGAGCAGCCGCAGCCGGTCCGGCGCGACCAGCGGGCCGCCGACCAGGTCCACCCAGTCCACCGGGCCGTGCCCGGTGACCACGGAGATCGGCATGTCGGCCGGCTCGCCGGTGGGGGAGGTGCGCCCGTCGTAGAGGTCCAGGTGCCCGTCGAGGTAGGCCAGGCCGGTGCCGCCCAGCGCGTCGCGCGCCCCGGCCAGCGCGGCGGGCAGCAGCGTGCAGCAGCCGCCGACCACCAGCGGCAGGTGGCCGGCCGTGACCAGTTGGTGCACGTGGCGGCGTACCACGTCGGTCATGGCGCGCACCGAGGGCCAGGCGAGCACGCCGGTGCGGTCGTCGCGGACCCGGCCGACCAGGCGCACCGGCAGGTCCCCGCCGTCGCGGCCGCCCACCGCCGCGACGAGGCCCGCCTCGCGCAGCACGCCCGGCGCGAGCTCGGTCCCGAACGGCGGGTCGCCCGCCTCGGGCACGCCGACACAGTCGATCGGCACACCCACCACCGTGATCACGGGTCGAGTCTCACCGCCGCCGGCGGCACCGGCAAGCAGGCACGCCGCCGGTGGGGGCCGGGCAGCCGCCGAACGGCGGTCGTCCTCACGACCGGCCGCGGCGGCGGTCGTCGGCCAGGAACAGGGCCAGGCCGGCGAGCAGCAGCACGACCGCCACCCATACCGCGCGATCTCCGACCCTCGCGGTGACCAGGCCGCCGAGCAGCGCGCCCGCCGCGAACGAGCCGATGGCGGGCCACAGGCTGCGGGCCTGCGCGGCCGCGTCGCGGTCGTGGCGCGCCACCGCGCCGTACACGGCCTGGGCGGCGTTGCGCAGATTGGTGGTGGTGACCGTGGTGTTGAACGTCCACCGGCCGATCAGCCCGAACGACGTGATCTGCACGGACGCCACAAAGGCGATCATGACGGCCACCAGTTCGTCGGAGCCGCCCGACGGCATCAGTCCGACCAGGACCAGCACCAGGATCTCCAGCCCGAGTGCGGCGCGCACCGGCCAGCGCAGCACCGCCGCGACCCGGGGCAGCCGGATCGTCTCCGCCGTCCACACCCCGATCACGAACGCGACGATCGGCGGCAGGTGCCGCAGCGCGTCGCCCCACTGCGCCTGCGCCGCCTGCACCCCGAGCAGCACGACGTTGCCGGTCTGCGCGGTGGCGAACACCCCGCCGCGGCCGAGGAAGGTGTACGCGTCGAGGAACCCGGCGGCCATCGTGAGCAGCACGATCAGGCGCAGCGACCGCGACGTCCGGTACGGGACGCCGCCTGGTTCCGTCATCGCCGCCCCCTTCCGCCGCACCCTGCCCACGATGTTTCCGGGTCACCGCCCCGCACGTGTCGGGAATGGGCAGCCCCGTCGCCGGTGCGCCGTGGATGTCGGCGCGAGCCCCTAGACTGCGCGGCCATGGCGATGGTGACCTTTGTCGACGAGACGACCGCGGGCGACCGCGGCACGGCGTGGCAGCTGGAGATGTCCGAGGAGCTGCTGACGCTCCGCGAGATCATCCGGCGGCGGGTGTTCCAGGAGGTCGCGGAGCACAACGCGGCCGGCGGCGACCACTTCCGCGGCCTGGTGCAGCCCGGCGGCACCGAGCCCACGCGTGACGGGTTCCGGATGGGCAAGCACCGGCAGGTCGACGCCGAGGAGCAGTTCAGCCGGGCGGTGGAGGCGTTCTCCCGCAACGGGTTCGTGGTCCTCGTCGACGACCGGCAGGTCGAGGACATCGACGCGGCGGTGCCGGTGCACCGCGCGGTCGAGGTCACGTTCTTGAAGCTCGTGCCGCTGGTGGGTGGCTGATGACGAGCCTGGCTGAGTACCCGGCCCAGGTCGCCGCGCTGCAGGCGGCCGTCGACGGCGGCGGCCTGGACGAGATCGTGGCCCGGCTCGTCGAGCTGGCCGAGGTGAACAACGGGGCCTGGGGCTTCGCCAACCCTTCGGCGGAGGAGGTGCTGCAGCCGATGGGCGTGCAGGCCCACAAGGAACTGCTGCTCGCCCTGATCGAGCGCATGCGCGCCGAGCCCCGGCCGGCCGTGAACGAGCACCTGTACGAACTCGTCACCCGCCTGATGCGGCTGCTGTGGCGGCCCGAGCTGGACGACCGGATCGAACTGTCCCTGCACATCGCGGGCACCCGCTGGACCACCCACGATGCGGGCCACCTGACCTGGGCCCGCCGCCTGGTGCAGCTGGGCCGGCCGGTGCCGGTCCCGTACGTGGCGACCCTGCGCCGCACCGGCCAGATGAGTTACCACAGCTTGCGGGAGCTCGCCGACGCGCTGGCCGAGATCGACGCGCCGCTGCTCAACCCGGGTGAGGCCTGGGCGGACCGGGTCCTGGCCGACCTGCCCGGCCTGGGCGCGCCCTGGCTCGCCCTGGTCACCCACGCGGGCACCGCCACCGGCTCGAAGCCGTCCGCGAAGTTCGAACGGGCCGGTCGGCAACTGCTGGCCGCGGTCGGCGACGAGGCCGCCCGTACCGTGCTGGCGGGGTGGTTGTCGCTGGTCGGACGGCCGCGCACGCAGCGGCTCATCCGCCGCGGGTATGAACCCGACGTCAACGAGGCCTTCGACTCCTACAACAGCACGACGCTGCGCGGCCTGATCTGGCTGGTCGGCCTGCTGCCCGCGCACGACGACACCGCGCGGCTGCTCGGCGCGCTGGTGGAGACCTCGCTGCGCAAGGCGGCCGGGCTCGGCCCGCGCAACCCGAAGACCGCCAACACGGCGGTGCAGATGCTCGCGCGAAACGCCTCCGAGGCCGCGCTGGCGCAGCTCGCGCGGCTGGCCACCCGGGTCACCTACAAGGGCACGCTCAAGGAGCTGACCGCCGCCCTCGACACGCGGGCGGCGGCGCTGGGCCTGACCCGCGACGAGGTGGAGGAGCTGGCCGTGCCCGCGTACGGGCTGACCGAGGTCGGCCGCCGCGTCGACGACTTCGGCGACGTGCGCGCCGAGACGACCGTCGGCGCCGACGGGGTGCGGACCGCATGGTTCAACGCCGCAGGGCGGCCCGTGAAGTCGCCGCCCGCCGCCGTGCGCCGCGATCACGCCGAGGCCTTCAACGAGCTGAAAGCGGCGGTCAAGGACCTGGAGAAGATGCTCTCCGCGCAGGCCGACCGCCTGGACCGGCAGTTCCTCACGCAGCGGGTCTGGAAGTTCGGCACGTGGCGGGAGCGCTACCTCGACCACCCGCTGCTGGGCACGATCGCGCGCCGCGTGATCTGGACCGTCGGCGAGCAGCCCTGCGCCTGGTCAGGTCAGGGACTGACGACCTTGCACGGCGCGCCGGTGGACGCGGCCCCGGACGCGCAGGTGCGGCTGTGGCATCCGATCGGCCGCCCGGTCGAGGAGGTGCCGGCCTGGCGCGAGCGCCTGGAACGCGACCTGGTGGTGCAGCCGTTCAAGCAGGCCCACCGGGAGGTGTACGTGCTCACCGCCGCGGAGGAGCGCACCGCCACCTACTCGAACCGGTACGCCGCGCACGTCCTGCGCCAGCACCAGTTCCACGCCCTCGCGGCGGCCCGGGGCTGGCGGGACAGGCTGCGGCTGATGGTCGACGACGACTACCCGCCGACGACCCGGGACCTGCCCGAGTGGGGCCTGCGTGCCGAGTACTGGGTGGAGGGCGTCGGTGACGGCGACAGCTATCTCGACGACGTCACCGACAGTGGGGCGTACCTGCGGCTGGCCACCGACCAGGTGCGCTTCTACGCCCTCGGCGCGCCCGAGCACACCGCACACGCCTCCGGCGGCGGCTACAGCTACGGCGTGGACCGGCCCGCCGAAGGGCTGCCGCTGAGCGGGATCCCGCCGCTGGTGTTCAGCGAGGTCATGCGCGACGTGGACCTGTTCGTCGGCGTCGCCAGCGTCGGCAACGACCCGACCTGGCAGGACGGCGGCCCGCAGGGGCGCTTCCAGGAGTACTGGAACTCCTACAGCTTCGGCGACCTGTCCGGCACCGCGCAGACCCGCCGCGACCTGCTGACCAGGATCGTGCCCCGGCTGGCCATCGCCGACCGGGCCACGGTCGAGGACCGCTTCCTGGTCGTCCGCGGCGACCTGCGTACGTACCGCATCCACCTGGGCTCGGGCAACATCCTGATGAGCCCGAACGACCAGTACCTGTGCATAGTGCCCGACCGGAGCACCGCGGTGGGTGCAGGCGGGGTGTTCCTGCCCTTCGACGGCGACCGGGTGCTCGCGGTCATCCTCAGCAAGGCGATGCTGCTCGCCCGCGACACCGCCATCACCGACCCGACGATCACCCGCCAGATCCGCACCTGAGCGCGAGCACGTGACGCCCGGCCGGGTCAGCTCCCCTGATCCGGCCGGGCGCCGAACACCTCGGCGAAGAACTCGTCCTCGGTCTGCCCGCTCTCGGCCAGTAGCTCCGCCATGGCCTGCCGGCTGCGTTCCTCCCGCACCGACCGCGCCGACAGCGGGAACATCGCGCTCACCCGGGGCAGCCGGCGGACGCACTCGGCGTGGTCCTCGTGGTCCCAGTCCACGTCGGCGGGGTCCGGCGACGACCCGCCGCCGTGCCCGCGATCCTCGGCCAGCTCGAAGAAACCCTCGTCGTCGTCGGCACACCCGGTGACCCGGCGGTAGGCCTGCGCAGCGACGTCGTCGAGGCCCTCCAGGCTGGGCCACGCGCCGTCGGCCCACCGCGCGGTCCGCTCGCCTATGTCGGCGGTGACCAGGGCCTGGACCGCGGGCACCGTCGCGAGCGCGTCCGGGTCGGCGGCGACGAGGTCGAACGCCTGCCGCCCGAGCCCGACCAGCCACAGCTGGAAGTACCAGAAGCCGTCGTCGGAGCACAGCCCGTCGCAGATCTGCAGCGCGGCCGCCCACATGAGCCAGGTGTCGGCCCGCTCGCGCTGCTCGTCGAGGCGTACGTCGAAGTCGATGATCTCGTCGACCGGCAGCCGGCTCAGTTCTTCGGTCAGCCAGTCCAGCCGATCAACGGGGTTGTCGGTCGCGGCAGCGGAGCGTTCGATCAGGGACCAGAAGTCTGCGGTGTCCATGACGCGGGACTATCGCACGGTGCTCCGACGGTCCGGCCAGCGCCTCGGCGCGCGGGTCAGCGTTCGGTGAGCGCGCGGAGGGTCTCTGGCGGCAGCAGCCGGTCGCTGTAGAGCAGCCGGATCGCGGCGGTGTCGGGATTGCCCGCGTCAGGGCCGCGCCAGATGTGGCGCAGGCCGGTCCGCTCGACGGCACGGGACGACCGGTCGTTGCCTTCGAGCAGGTACGCGGTGACGGCAAGCTCGGGGCGAAGCCCGCCGGCGGCATGGATCGCGGCCGCGCTGACCTCCTGGGCGTACCCGTGTCCCCAGTACAGCGGGCGCAGCCGGAAGCCGAGGTTCCAGGCGACGCCGTACCGGACGAAGCAGCCGCCGATCCCCACGAACTCGTCGCCGGCCCAGGCCGTCCACATGCTGAGGCCGTCGCGGTCCCAGGCCGCCCGCCAGTTCCCGATCATTCGCTCGGTCTGCGCCGGGTCGTCGTGCCGCGACAGCGGGTCCGGACCCCAGACCAGCGGGTCCGCGTAGAGGCTGAACACCCGCTCCAGGTCGGCCTGCTCCGGCACCCGCAGAGCCAGCCGCGCGGTCGACCTCACCCGAAGTTCGTCTGGATCACTCACGAGGACGATGATGAGCGACCGCCCGCCGCACGGCACGCGGTATTCCACGGCGGCTGCACCAGCCATGCCGAAGCCGATCCGCCTGAGGCGAAGGAAGGGCACCTTCACATCGCCATGCGTTGTAGAAGGTGCCCTTCCCAACCTGGTGGCCGAGCGGTGCGGCACTGGTTGGATGAAGATCGCCGTTTCCGGTCACGATGCGGGGTCTGACCGCGGAGTGTGACCGACAACAGCGATCTCCACCCAACGCGCCCGGCCCTCCCTCGGAACGCCCACCGAGTGACCAAGATCGCCCGACTTGCCGGGCACGTGGGCGAAAGCGGGCTCAAGATATGCACAGGTGCCGGGCAAGTCCGATGATCTTGGTGTGCCCCGCGCCCCGTCTGAGACGTCCGCGACGGCGTCCGCGCCGAATCGGTCAGGAATCGAGAAGCGTCGGCGGGGTGGCCGCGAATAGCGTGCCCCTACCGCACGTCGCGAGGGTCCCCGGGTCCCCGTCCTGCTCAGGAGGTCGCCATGAACTGGAACAAAGGGATCCGCCAGGTTCACCGCTGGCTGTCCATCATCTTCACCGTGAGCGTCATCGCCACGTTCGTCGCCCTGGCCCAGCAGGAGCCGATCGTCTGGGTCTCCTACGTGCCGCTGCTCCCGCTCGCCTTGCTCCTGCTCAGCGGCCTCTACCTGTTCGCGCTGCCGTACCTGGCCAAGTGGCGCGGTGGACGGCGGCCCGCCCCGGAGGCGTGAGCGGCTACGGCCTGTTTCATAACTCGGTGGAGTTGTGAGACAGCGCCCTTCTCGGGCGTCCGCTCCTCACCCGCGATGGGGTGGGTGCGGTTCCCGCGTCATCGGGGCTGGTTTCGCCTGCGCGTGTGCGCGGGCCAGGGCCTTCCCCTCGGCGGGCTTTGGTGACCGGGCCCCCTGCGTGGAGGTCCCGGATCTGGGCGTGGTGCTGCTCGGCCCATATGGCGAGGTTGACCGCGGCATTGAGGTCCCGGTCGGCCTGATACCCGCACGCGGCGCAGACGAACGTGCGCTGGTCCAGGGGCATCGCGGGGGCGACGGTCCGGCATGGGGCGCAGGTCTTGGTCGACGGGTACCAGCGGTCGACCGGGGTCAGCTGGCCGCCGCGCCACTGCTG
>NZ_JBEZEB010000025.1:0-110292 GCF_040648615.1 Catellatospora sp. NPDC049111
CACCTCGGTCGGCGGGACCACGGTGCGCCAGTCCAAGTGGGTGGACTGGAACTACTACGTCGACGAGCAGTCGTTCGCGCAGGCGTTCCGGACCCGGCTGGTGTCGGAGGGCTTCAACTCCAACATCGGCATGCTGATCGACACGTCGCGTAACGGCTGGGGCGGTTCGGCGCGTCCGACCGCGGCGTCGACGTCGACGAACGTGGACACGTTCGTCAACCAGTCGCGGATCGACCGGCGTATCCACGCCGGCAACTGGTGCAACCAGTCCGGCGCGGGTCTGGGTGAGCGTCCGCGTTCGGCTCCGGCGACCGGCATCGACGCGTACGTGTGGGTCAAGCCCCCGGGCGAGTCCGACGGCTCCTCGTCGCTGATCCCGAACAACGAGGGCAAGGGCTTCGACCGGATGTGCGACCCGACCTACACCGGTAACCAGCTCAACGGCAACAACCTGACCGGCGCCCTGCCCAACGCCCCGATCTCGGGCGCGTGGTTCCCGGCCCAGTTCGCCGAGCTGATGGCCAACGCCTACCCGCCGCTCTCCTGACCGACGGCTGATCCAGGGGCATCCTTCGCGAGAAAGCTCGCGGGGGATGCCCCTCGCCCGTTTTGCAATCGATGCACACAGATGGTTGAAGCATGCGTTATGGCAAGTTTTGCCATGTATCGTTTCAAGCGACGCGAGGACAAAATGGTCGATCGCGCAATGCGAGTCTGATAGGGTAGATATCGGACAAATAAGGAAGACGACACCTCGCGATCGGACGGCCTATCACGAGGTTCGTGATTCGGGCAGCTGCAAGTGATGCGAACGCCGCCGACGCCGGTGTCAATGCTCCTGAAGCGACGATCGTCGCACAAGTAAGTTACAAAAGCGCCAGACGATGTAAATCGGACTTACTTGACAAATAATCCACAAAAGAGCGGCGGGGGGGGGCGGGGGGGGGGGGGGGGGGCGGGGGGGGGGGGGGGGGGGGGGGGGGGCCCCCCCCCCCCGCCGGTTGGGCGAACGTGGAGGTCAGCCGGCCAGGCCGACCCGGTCCAGGATCCAGGCTGCCACGAACGCCTCTTCCTTCCAGGCGTCGTAGCGCCCGGACGGGCCGCCGTGACCGGCGCCCATCTCGGTCTTGAGCAGGTATTCGCCGTGAGGCGCGGTGTGCCGAAGGGCCGCGATCCACTTGGCCGGCTCGCTGTAGCGCACCCGTGTGTCGTTCAGGCTGGTCACCGCGAGGATCGCCGGGTACTCCAGGTCGGCGACGTTCTCGTACGGCGAGTACGCCTTCATGTACGCGTACACCTCGGGGGATTCCAGCGGGTTGCCCCACTCCTCCCACTCGGTGACGGTGAGCGGCAGCGACGGGTCGAGGATCGACGACAGCGGGTCGACGAACGGCACCTGCGCGACGATGCCCGCGAAGGCCTCCGGGGCGATGTTGGCGACCGCGCCCATCAGCAGGCCGCCGGCCGAGCCGCCGCGCGCGATGATGCGGTCGGGGCTGGTCCAGCCACTCTTGGCCAGGTGCCGGGCGCAAGCGACGAAATCTGTGAACGTGTTGCGCTTGGCCAACAGCTTGCCGTCGTCGTACCAGTGCCGACCCAGTTCACCGCCGCCGCGCACGTGCGCGACCGCGAAGACCACGCCCCGGTCGAGCAGTGACAGCCGGGGGATGGAGAACCACGGGTCCATGCTGGACTCGTACGAACCGTAGCCGTAGAGCACCAGGGGCGCGCTGCCGTCGACGGGCGTGCCCGCCTTGCAGACCAGCGAGATCGGCACGCCGGTGTTGTCGTCGGCGGTGGCCCAGACCCGGTGCTGCTCGTAGTGGGCCGGGTCGAACGGCTGCCCGTCCGGGCCTGGCAGCACCGGCTTTCGCTTGCGCAGCAGCAACTCGCCGGTGGCCACCACATAGTCGAAGACCGAGTCCGGGGTGACCATCGAGGCGTAGGTCAGCCGCAGCTGGTCGGTGTGGTAGTCGGGGTTGCCGGACAGCCCGACCGTGTAGAGCGGCTCCGGGAAGGTGATGTCCCGCGGCTTCGAGGTGGGCTCGCCCGAGGTCGGGAACAGGCGCAGGCCGGTGAGGCCCTCACGGCGCAGCGACACCACGTACTGGTCGGCGAAGGCGTCCACGCCCTCCAGGCGTACGCCCTGGGTGTGGCCGATCAGTTCCTGCCAGTCCGCCGGTGCGGAAACCGGGGCCTGGGCGAGGGTGAAGTCGGCGGCGTCGCGGTTGTGCAGGATCAGCAGCCGGTCGCCCTGTGGCTCGACGGAGTACTCCAGGCCCTGCACGCGCGGGGTGACCACGGTCGGCGCGGCGGTGGGCTCGTCGGCCGGGATCAGCCAGACCTCGCTGGTGACCTTGCTGTGGATGTCGATCTGGATGAAGCGCTGCGAGCGGGTCAGTTCGACGCCGATCCAGAAGCGCTCGTCCGCCTCCTCCAGCACCAGGGCGTCGTCGCCGGTCGAGCCGACCGCGTGCCGCCACACCCGGTGCGGGCGCCAGGCCTCGTCCACGGTCAGGTAGAACAGCTGCGTGCCGTCCACCGACCAGGCGCTGCCGTAGAACGCGCCCTCGATCCGGTCGGGCAGGATCTCGCCGGTGGCCAGGTCCTTGATCTGGAGCGTGAAGCGCTCCTCGCCGGTGAAGTCGGTGGAGTAGGCCAGCAGCCGCCCGTCCGGGCTCACGTCGAGCGTGCCCAGGGCGAAGAAGTCGTGTCCGGCGGCCAGTTCGTTGCCGTCGAGCAAAATCTCCTCGTCGGCCGGCGGGGCTCCGTCGGCCGGGGTCGGCGGCGCGGTCTCACCGGCGGTGACCGGGCGCCGGCACTGGATGCCGTATTGCTTGCCGGCCTCGGTGCGGGCGTAGTACCAGTAGGCGCCCTTGCGGACCGGCACCGACAGGTCGGTCTCCTGGGTGCGACCCTTGATCTCGCCGAACAGCGTCTCGCGCAGCCCGCTCAGGTGGGCGGTGGCGTGCTCGGTCCAGGCGTTCTCGGCCTCCAGGTACGCGGTGACCGCCGGGTCGTCCTTCGTCTCCAGCCAGGCGTACTCGTCGATGACGTCGTCGCCGTGATGGCTGCGCGTGCTCGCGATCCGCGGTGCGACGGGGGCCGTGACCGGCCCGTTGGGGAGATCGGAAGTCATGGCGGTAACGCTACCGGCAGGCCGGGTGGGAAGGCAGTGGTGATTGCCGGAACCGTCGACGTTGACTAGTATCGAACATATGTTCTAACGAGCTTTGTGCGCTGCGTGAAGATTTCCGTCTCACGTGTCGCCAGCCCGCCTTGCGCGGGGTGAACTGTCAAGAGCGGCACCTTCCATTCGGTAGGAGCGAGGGATGACGGCACCGGTGCGTGAGGAATCCGAGCTGGACGGGTTGCGGCTGGGCTGCCCGGTGCGCCCGGCGGGAGCGCTCGACACGGTCGACGGCGCGCTGGTGCGCTGGGTCGCCGCGCCGCGCGACCCGGCCGAGGCCGCCGCCCTGATGCGCCGCGCCCACGAGCTGGGGCTGACCGTGCTGCCGCGGGGCAGCGGGTCCAAGAGCAGCTGGCTCGACCCGCCGCCGGTGGTCGATCTGCTCGTCGACCTGTCCGACCTAGCCACGCTCCACTACGACCCCACGACCGAGCAGCTCACCGTCGGCGCGGGCGCGGGGGTCGCGGCGACGCAGGACGTGCTCGCCCGCTCGGGTCGCCGGCTGGCGCTGGACCCGCCGTCGCCGCGGGCGACGTTCGGCGGGGTGCTGGCGGCGGCCGAGTTCGGGCCGCTGACCCACCTCTACGGGCCGCCCGCGGTGCAGGTGGTGGACGCGACGGTGGTGCTGCCCGACGGCACGGTGACCACCGTGGCCGACCGCGCCCGCCTGCTCGGGTCCAGCATCTTCGACCTGCGCTGGACGCATCCCGGCGGGCCGCACCCCGCCTGCCTGATCGTCGAGGTGACGCTGCGGACCTATCCGCTGGCTCCCGCCGCCTCCTGGGTGGTCTGCCCGGTGCTGCAGCCGCTGCAGGTCGCGACCCTGCGCGATGACGTGCTGGCCGCGAACCTGGCCCCGGCCGCGATCGAGCTGGACATGCCGGGCATTCGCCGCACCCCGCAGGCGGGCGGGCGGCGCGACGCCACCGGGGTGATGGCGGTGCTGCTGGAGGGCTCGCCGGTCAGCCTGGCCGACCGCGGCCGCCTGCTGGTGCGCCGCCTGGGCGGGCACGCGCACCTGACCACGCAGGCCCCGCTGTGGTGGGGCAAGTACCCGTTCCGCCCCGGCGAGGTGGCGGTGCGGCTCTACGCCCCCGAGGGCGATCTGCACTCGGTCTGCTACACCCTGGTCGACGCGATCGGGTCGCCGGTGCCGGTCCGCGGCAGCATCGGCGTCGGGCAGGCCTGGGCCGCGGTGCCCGGCGAGCTGCCCGCGGGGCGGCTGGTGTCGGTGCTGGAGACGTTGCGGGAGGTGCTGCTGGCGCGCAGCGGCTCCGCTGTGGTGCAAGCCGCCCCACCGCACCTGCGTGAGCTGCTCGCGCCGTACCGCGTGCCATAATTCGTACGCTGTGATCGACTTCAACGAGCCGGTGGGTTACCCGGCAGACGCACCCGCCTCCCAGGAACTTTTCGACCGGGCGGCGGCGATCGTGCCCGGCGGTGTGAACTCGCCCGTCCGGGCGTTCCGCGCCGTCGGCGGCACCCCGCGATTCATGGTTCGCGGCGAGGGCCCCTGGCTCTTCGACGCGGACGGCCGTCGCTACGTGGACCTCGTCTGCTCGTGGGGCCCGCTGCTGCTCGGCCACGCGCATCCCGAGGTCGTGGCCGCCATCCAGGCCGCCGCCGCCCGCGGCACCAGCTTCGGCACGCCCACCCCGGGTGAGGTCGAGCTGGCCGAGGAGCTGGTCGCGCGCACCGCCGCCGAGCAGATCCGCCTGGTCAACTCGGGCACCGAGGCGACCATGTCGGCGATCCGGCTGGCCCGTGGCTTCACCGGCCGCACGAAGATCATCAAGTTCGCGGGCTGCTACCACGGCCACGTCGACGCGCTGCTCGCCGCGGCCGGTTCCGGCGTCGCCACGCTCGCGCTGCCCGACTCGCCCGGCGTGACCGGCGCGGGCGCCTCCGAGACGATCGTGCTCAAGTACAACGACCTGGACGCGGTGGCGCAGGCGTTCGAGACGCACGGCGAGGACATCGCCGCGATCATCACCGAGGCCGCCGCGGGCAATATGGGCGTGGTCGCGCCGCGGCCCGGCTTCAACGCCGGCCTGGCCGAGATCGCGCACCGGCACGGCTCGCTGCTGATCATGGACGAGGTGATGACCGGCTTCCGGGTGTCGCGCTCCGGTTGGCAGGGCCTGGAGCCGGTCGACGCCGACCTGTGGACGTTCGGCAAGGTCATGGGCGGTGGCCTGCCCGCCGCCGCGTTCGGCGGGCGCGCCGAGGTGATGTCGAAGCTGGCCCCGGCCGGTCCGGTCTACCAGGCGGGCACCCTGTCCGGCAACCCGCTGGCCTGCGCCGCCGGTCTGGCCACGCTGCGGCTGGCCGACGACGCGTTGTACGCCAGGCTCGACGCCACCGCCGCGACCATCGGGCAGCTGGCGACGAAGGCGCTGGCCGAGGCGGGCGTGCCGCACCGGCTCGCCACCGCGGGCAGCATGTTCTCGATCTTCTTCGCCGACGCCGAGGTGCACGACTACGACGACGCCCGGCGGCAGAACACCGCCGCGTTCAAGGCGTTCTTCCACAGCATGCTGTCGCAGGGCGTCTATCTGCCGCCGAGCGCGTTCGAGTCGTGGTTCGTCTCCGGCGCGATCGGCGACGAGGCCCTCGACCACATCGCCGCCGCCCTGCCGGGCGCGGCGCGGGCGGCGGCGGCAGCGTCATGACCGGGCGGCACGCAGCGGCCGGACGGGTACCCGCGAGCCGGACGCGAAAGGCATGATCGGCCGATGAGAACCATCGTCCACCTGCTGCGGCACGGCGAGGTGCAGAACCCCGCCAAGATCCTCTACGGGCGGCTGCCCGGCTTCCAGCTCAGCGGCCTCGGCCAGCAGATGGCGAAGGCGGCCGCCACGGCGCTGGCCGACCGGGACATCACCTACCTGGTGTCCAGCCCCCTGGAACGGGCCCAGCAGACCGCGCTGCCCTTCGCCGAGCAGCTCGGGCTCGACATCCACGTCGACCCGAACCTGATCGAGAGCGGCAACTACTTCGAGGGCATGCGGGTCGGCGCGGGCGACGGCGCTTTGCGTGATCCGCGCCACTGGTGGGTGCTGCGCAACCCGATGACGCCCAGCTGGGGCGAGCCGTACCGGCTGATCGCGGCCCGGATGATCCTGGCCCTGCACGCCGCCCGCGAGCACGCCCGCGGGCACGAGGCGGTGTGCGTGTCGCACCAGCTTCCGATCTGGACGCTGCGCATGGCGCTGGAGGGCAGGCGGCTGTGGCACGACCCGCGCCGCCGCCAGTGCGGGCTGGCCAGCCTGACCTCGTTCGTCTTCGAAGGTGATCAGTTGGCGCAGATCACATACTCCGAGCCGGCAGCCCACCTGGGGACCGGAGCCGGGCGCGGGGCATGATGGGGCGCGTGACATCACGCCCCCGCACCCGCCGCGCCGTGCTGGCGCTCGCCGTGGCCGGGCTGGCCACGACAGCGCTGGCGGCCTGCGGCGACGACGAGAAGCCGCCCGCCGTCGGCGACGTGCTGCGCTTTCCGGCCGCCGAGCGCAAGGCGGCCCCGGCGGTCACCGGTGAACTGCTCGACGGCAGTCCCTACGACATGGCGAGCAAGCTCGGCAGCGTGGTGGTCGTGAACTTCTGGGCGAGCTGGTGCGCGCCCTGCCGGCTGGAGGCCGCCGACCTGGAGCAGATCGCCAAGGACACCGCCGCCTCCGGCGTGGTCTTCCTCGGCATCAACAACCGCGACGGCCGGGACGCGGCCAAGGCGTTCGTGGCCGCCCGCAACTCGTACCCGAGCATCTTCGACCCGGGTGCCCGGCTGTCGCTGCGTTTCGTCGACGTGCCCCCGGTGTCCACCCCCTCCACGCTGGTCATCGACCGGCAGGGCCGGGTCGCCGCCGTGCTGCGCAAGGCGACCAACGCCGCCGAGCTCGGCCCGATCGTGCGTGAGATCGCCGCCGAGCAGGCCGGCTGATGGGTGCGGACTTCGCCGCCGTGGTCAACGGCGGGCCGCTGGTGCTGGCGATAGCCGTCGCGGCGCTCGCCGGGCTGGCCAGCTTCCTGTCGCCGTGTGTGCTGCCGCTGGTGCCGGGCTACCTGTCGTACGTGACCGGCCTGGTCGGCGCGGACCTCGACGCCACGCTCGGCGACGACCGCACCGGCCTGGGGCAGGCCCGCCGCGGCCGGGTGCTGGCCGGGGTGCTGCTGTTCATCGCCGGGTTCGCCGCCGTCTTCCTGACCACCACGATCGTCGCCGCGCAGATCGGCCGCCTGCTGCTCACCTACGAGCGCGCGCTGCAGGTCGGCATCGGCGCGCTGATCGTGCTGTTCGGCCTGGCCTTCCTCGGGGTCATCCCGGGCCTTGACAACGAGAAGCGCATCCAGAAGCTGCCCCAGGCCGGGCTGTGGGGCGCGCCGGTCTTCGGCGCCGTCTTCGCGCTGAGCTGGGTGCCGTGCCTGTCCCCGACGCTCGCCGCGGTCGGCGCGCTGGCCGGGGCGTACGGCGACACCGGCCGCGCCATCGTGCTGGGCCTGGCCTACTGCCTGGGCATCGGCATCCCGTTCCTGGTGCTGGGCCTGGGCATGCGCAAGCTCACCGGCGTGGTCGGCTTCATCCGGCGCAACTCGCGCTGGGTCACCCGCTTCGGCGGCGCGCTGCTGATCCTCGTCGGCCTCGCCCTGATCACCGGCGCGTGGGGCGACTTCGTGATCTGGCTGCGGGTCACCTTCGGGGCCGGGGAGATCTCCATATGAGCGGGCGCCGCACGACCCGTCGCGTCGCCACGGTCCCCGGGAACGCCGCATGAGCCTCACCGAAGCCGCCGTCGAGAACCGGCCCGCCGACGAGCCGCCGCACCGGCGTACCCCCCGCTTGGTCGCGGCCGGAAGGGCTGCGGCGCGCAACGGGTGGCGGCAGCTGACCAGCATGCGCACCGCGCTGATGCTGCTGTTCCTGCTGGCCGTCGCCGCGATCCCCGGGTCGGTGCTGCCGCAGCGCGCGGTCAAGGTCGAGGACGTGCAGGGCTTCTACGCCGCCAACCCGAAGCTCGCGCCGGTGCTGGACCGGCTGTGGGGCTTCGACGTGTACGCCTCGCCCTGGTTCGCCGCGATCTACCTGCTGCTGTTCACCTCGCTGATCGGCTGCATCACCCCGCGCCTGCGCGACCACGCGAAGGCGCTGCGCACCGCCCCGCCGGACGCGCCCAAGCACTTCAACCGCCTCCCGCAGGCGGCCGAGCTCGACCAGCCCGTCGACGAGGCGGCGGCGAAGGCCGCGCTGCGCGGCTGGCGGACCGTACGCCGCGAGCAGGCCGACGGCACGGTCACCCTGGCCGCCGAGAAGGGCTACCTGAAGGAGGCCGGCAACCTGCTGTTCCACAGCTCGCTGCTGGTCATCCTGATCGGCGTCGGGCTCGGCTCGCAGTGGGGCTGGCACGCCGGACGGCTCATCGTCGCCGGACCGGAGCAGGTCTTCTGCAACACGGTGCAGCAGTACGACGACTTCGGGCTCGGCCCGCAGGTCGGCGCGGGCGACCTGCCCGACTTCTGCCTCGAACTCACCGACTTCCGTGCCGAGTACCGCGCGGACGGCATGCCGATCTCGTTCGCCGCCGACGTGGCCGCGACCGACTCCGCGCACGGCGACCTGGGTCGGCACACGTTCAGCGTGAACCACCCGCTGCGCCTGGACGGCGCGAACGTGTACCTGCTCGGCCACGGGTACGCCCCGGTGCTGCGCTACACCGACGCGGCCGGGGTGACCCAGGAGACGGTGTCGCCGTTCCCATACACCGACCCGACGCTGACCAGTGAGGGCGTGGCCGCGTTCCCGGACGCCAACGGCAGCGACCAGACGAAGCAGATGGCCTTCTCCGGCATTTACCTGCCGACCAAGGACGGGCCGCCATACCTGCGCTCGGATCACCCGGAGGAGCGCAACCCCGCGCTCATGCTCACCGCGTACCGCGGTGACCTGGGGCTGGACGCGGGCATCCCGAGTTCCGTCTACGACCTCGACCAGCGCCAGCTGGAGGCGGGGCGGCTGAAGAAGTACGGCGAGCCGAAGCTGATGCGCCGCGGCGAGACGTGGACCCTGCCGGACGGCAGCAAGCTCGAGTTCGTCGGCACCCGGCAGTGGATCACCGTGTCCATCCGGCACGACCCGGGCGAGCCGATCGTGCTCGCCGGCGCGGTGCTGCTGCTGGTCGGCCTGCCGCTGTCGCTGTACGGCAAGCGCCGCCGGGTCTGGCTGCGGCTGCGCGCCGACGGCACCGCCGAGGCGGGCGGCCTGCCCCGCACCGAGTACCCCGGTTTCGAAGACGAGTTCCGTTCCCTGGTCGAGAGGTGGCAACGGTAGTGGCAGAACTGTCCGACGGCCTTCTGGTCGTCACCCTGCTGTCGTACCTGGTCGCGATGCTGCTGCACGCGGGCGAGTACGCGTTCGGCACCCGCGGCCGGATCGCGAACGCGGCCGCCGCACCCGCCGCCGCTCCGGCGAGGGAGCTCGTCGGCGCGGGCGCACCGGTCGTCGAGAAGGCCCCGCACGCCTACGCGGCCCCCGCCGAGCCCTCTGCCGCCGCCGGCGGCCGTTCGCGCGCCTCCTGGCTCGGGCCTGCCGCGGTCGGCGCGACGATCCTCGGTGCGGTCGCGCACGTGGTCACGGTGGTGACCCGCGGTATCGCCGCCGAGCGGCTGCCGTTCGGCAACATGTACGAGTTCGTGCTGTCGATCACGGCGCTGGGCAGCGTCATCTGGCTGGGCACACTGTTCTTCCAGCGGCAGGTGCGCCACCTCGGCCTGTTCGTGATGCTGTTCGAGGTGCTGCTCGTCGGCGTGGCGGGCATGATCCTCTACACGCCGGTCGGGCCGCTGGTCCCGGCGCTGGACTCGTACTGGTTCGGCATCCACATCGGCGCGGTTATCACCTCGTCCAGCCTGTTCATGGTGGCCGGCGCGGCCTCGATCATGTACCTGGTCCGGACCGGCTACGACAACGGCAAGCGCGGCTTCCTGTACGCCTTCGGCGGCCGCCTGGCCAACGCCGAGGCCGTCGAGCGGCTCTCCTTCCGCCTGCACGCCTTCGCGTTCCCGATCTGGACGTTCGGCGTCACCGCGGGCGCGATCTGGGCCGAGGTGGCCTGGGGCCGGTACTGGGGCTGGGACCCGAAGGAGGTCTGGGCGTTCATCTCCTGGGTCGTCTACGCGGGTTACCTGCACGCTCGCGCGACGCCGAGCATCAAGCGCTCCACCGCGGCCTGGATCGCCGTGATCGGCTTCCTGACGATGATGATGAACCTGTTCGGCGTCAACATCTTCTTCACCGGCCTGCACTCCTACGGCGGCGTCTAACCCCCTTGCGGACAAAGGAAGGGCACCTTCTTAACGCTCCGCGTTGAAGAAGGTGCCCTTCTTAACGCCTGAGCCCTGTTGAGCTGGGACGTTGCGAGGGTTTCCGGAGGCCGGTCCGGGGCCGCCGGGGCTCGGACTGGGCGGCCGGGACGTGGCGGGTGGGGCGGTCGCGGAGCTTGATCGCTGTTTCGGGTCAAAAACTGGGGTCGAACCGCGGATTCTGACCAGAGACAGCGATCAAGCCGCGTCCGCCGCGTCTGCCGCGTCCGCCGCGTCTCGGGCGACCGGGACGGCAGGGTTACCAGAGCCGGTCGATGAGGCCGGGATGCAGTGCGATGCGGGCCCCGGTGAACGACTCCGTGTGCCGCCGTGCGGCCGCCGAGAAGAAGCCCGCCATGGTGACCTTGTCGAACAGGTCGCTGGGGAAGGGATCGTCGGGGGTGCCACCCACCAGCACCGCGCCCGGCACCAACTGCCAGCCGGCACTCTCGTAGAAGCTCTGCAGCTCCCGGTCGCAGGTGAAGATGCCCAGGTCAGCACCACTGAGACGGATCGTCTCGCGCGCGTGGGCCACCAGCCGGCGGCCGTATCCCCGGCCGCGGTACGCCACCCCGGTGACGACCCTGCTGAGCCCTCGGGCCTTGAAGCTCCGACCGTCGTGGCGGATCTCCTTGGACAACAGATCGAGGCCCGCGAGCACCACGCCGGCGTCATCGACCAGCAGCATCGCCACGGGGTCGAGTTCCGGATCATGCCAGTCGTCGCCGGCACCGGGTCCGCTGCCGCCCCCGGCATCGGACTCGGCACTGGCGCCGGCGTCAGGCGGCCAGGCCTGTGCTTGCAGTGCCAGCACCTGTGCCCGCAGCTCGGCCGGCGTCTCCCGCTCGGAGAAGATGACGATCCGCACGAGGCCGAAGGCTAGCGCAGCCGACCCGTGGCGTCGCCCCGTGGTTCACGGCACCAGCCGTCGCGACTCGCCACCTGCCCTGCTCAAAGCCTTGAGACGTTAATAAGGGCACCTTCTATAACGCGGAGCGTTAAGAAGGTGCCCTTCCTTGCCCTGTCAGCAGGTGGTGGTGGTCCAGGAGGTGTAGGGGCGCAGCCAGTCGAGGCAGTAGGTGGCGAAGTCGGCGCCGGGGCTGGTGGGGACTTCGGCGTTCCAGGGGCGCAGGCCGGCGTCGGGGGAGGTCTTGAGCTGGACGTTGTCGATCGCGAGCCGGGGGATGGTGACCGTGCCGGGGTCGGCGGGGTCGGCGTGGACCTCGACGTACTGCTCGATCTCGGCCTGGCCGGACAGCGGCAGCGGGCGGCTGGTGAGCAGGTTCCAGCGCTCGCCCCACCACAGCCAGGCCTGCCAGGAAGGCTGCTCGCCGCCGGCTTCGGTCTGCAGGTGCAGCCACAGCTTGTCGCCGGGGGAGACCGCGTACTGGTCGTAGAAGGCCCAGGCGCGGGTGGCCGTGTCGTAGGTGTAGACGCGCTGGCGGGCGTTGCCGGACCAGCCGGTCTCGGTCCAGCCGACCTCCAGCCAGGCCTGCTCGGCGCCGCGGCCCGCCTTGGCCATGAACCGGGCCGCGACGAAGTCGTACGTGCCCCGCCGCACCCCGGCGTCGCCGACCTCGATCCGGCCGAGCACGCCCGACCAGCGTCCCCGCGTCGTCGCGCCGAGGTGGTGGTAGCCGGGGCTGGGCACCGCGGCCGCGACGGGCTGCACCACGGTGGCGCGCGAGCGGCAGGCGCCCGGCGCGGCCAGGCCGGCCGGCCCGGTGGGCGCGGTGGTGGAGGCGGGGCGGCCGACGGGGCAGTCGGGCAGCGTGCCGGTGCTGGTCCCTGGGGTGCATCCGGCGGCGAGCGCCAGCAGCGTGGCCGCCAGGACCCTGGCGAAGCGGGGGGTCACATCCGGGTCAACCGGGCGGGACGGGCCGGAGTGACGATGGCGTACGCCGCAGCGCCTCGCCCCTCCCCGGCGGAGTGACGGGGCGGATGCGAGGATGCCAGCATGGCGGCACCGCGTTTCCCGTTCGACGACCTGCAGGGCTTTCTCGGCGCGCTGGAGCGGGCCGGCGAGCTGCACCGGGTCACCACCCCCGTCGATCCGACGCTGGAGATCAGCGAGATCGTCACCCGTACCGTGCGGGCCAAGGGCCCTGCGTTGCTGTTCGAGAAGCCGACCCGCGGCGTGATGCCGCTCGCGATCAACATCTTCGGCAGCGACCGCCGCATGGCGATGGCGCTGGGGGTGCAGGACTTCGACGAGATCGGCGCGCGGATCGGCGAGCTGGCCAAGCCGGAGCTGCCGCAGGGGTTCAGTGGCATGATGGACGGCCTCGGCAAGATCATGCAGCTCAAGTCGCTGCCGCCGAAGAAGGTCCGGAGCGCGCCCTGCCAGGAGGTCGTGCTCAAGGGCGACGAGGTCGACCTCAACATGCTGCCCGGCCTTGTCATGTGGCCCGGCGACGGCGGCATCTACCACAACTACGGTTTGACCCATACCAAGCACCCGGAAACCGGGAAACGCAATCTCGGCCTGTACCGGCTGCAGCAGCACTCGCACAACAGCGTCGGCATGCACTGGCAGATCCACAAGGACTCGACCGCGCACCATGCCGTCGCGGAGCGCCGCGGCGAGCGGCTGCCGGTCGCGATCGCGTTCGGCGCGGACCCGGTGGTGTCGTACTCGGCGAGCGCGCCGCTGCCCGGTGACATCGACGAGTACCTGTTCGCCGGGTTCCTGCGCGGAGAGCGGGTCGAGCTGGTCGACTGCCTGACCGTGCCGCTGCAGGTGCCCGCGACCGCCAACGTGATCCTGGAGGGCTGGGTCGAGCCGGGCGAGCGGCTGCCGGAGGGCCCGTTCGGCGACCACACCGGCTTCTACACGCCCGTCGAGCCGTTCCCGGTCATGCACGTCGAGTGCATGACGATGCGCCGCGACCCGATCTACCACTCGATCATCACCAGCAAGCCGCCGCAGGAGGACGGGCCGATCGGCCTGGCCACCGAGCGCATCTTCCTGCCGCTGATCAAGATCCTGGTGCCGGACATCGTGGACTACCACATGCCCGAGGCGGGCGTGTTCCACAACTGCCTGGTGGTCGCGATCAACAAGCGGTACCCGAAGCACGCGCAGAAGGTGATGAGCGCCGTCTGGGGCGCGCACCTGCTCAGCCTCACCAAGTTGATCGTGGTCGTCGACGACGACTGCGACCCGCGTGACCTGCAGGAGGTCGCGTTCCGCGCCTTCGGCAACGTGGACTACGCGCACGACCTGGTGCTGACCCAAGGGCCGGTGGACCACCTCGACCACGCGTCGTACCAGCAGTTCTGGGGTGGCAAGGCCGGCGTCGACGCCACCCGCAAGCTGCCCACCGAGGGTTACACCCGCGGCTGGCCGGAGGAGATGCGGATGGCCCCCGAGATCGTCGCGAAGGTCGACAAGCGGTGGAAGGAGTACGGGTTCCCGGAGAGCCCGTCGCGGAAGGGTTGGGGCAAGTGAGCACCGCGTCGCGCGATGTCGCCGCGGCCGGCCCCGAGCTCAAGGAGCCGGGCCGGGTCAAGGCGTTCCTGAAGCTGGTCGCGATCGAGCACTCGGTGTTCGCGCTGCCGTTCGCGTACCTGTCCGCGCTGGTCGCGATGGACCGCACGCTGGGCCGGATCGACTGGCTCGTGCTGCTGCTGATCACGATCGCGATGGTCGGGGCGCGCACCTTCGCGATGGCCGCGAACCGGATCATCGACCGGCACATCGACGCGCGCAACCCGCGTACCGCCCAGCGTGAACTGGTCACCGGTGCGGTGAGCGTGCGCACGGCCTGGCTCGGCGCGGCCGTGGCACTGGTCGTGTTCATGGGGGCGGCGCTCGCCCTCAACCCGCTGTGCGCGCTGCTCGCGCCGCTGGCCGTGGTGCCGCTGGTGCTGTACCCGTACGGCAAGCGCTTCACCGACTGGCCGCACGCGATCCTGGCGCTGGCGCAGGCGGTCGGACCGATCGGGGCCTGGCTCGCGGTCACCGGCACCTTCGCCGGGTCCGGCCCGGCCTGGCTGCTCGGTCTCGCCGTGGGGTTGTGGATCGGCGGCTTCGACCTCATCTACGCCTGTCAGGACGCCGAGGTGGACCGACAGATCGGCGTGCGCAGCGTGCCCGCCCGGTACGGCGTGCGCAACGCGCTGCTGATCTCCACGCTCACCCACGTGGTGACGTTCGCGCTGTTCGTGTGGTTCGGCGCGTGGGTCGGCCTCGGCTGGCCCTGGTGGATCGGCCTGGCCCTGACCGCGGGAGCCTTCGCCTACCAGCACGTCATCGTGACCCCCACCGACCTGTCCAAGGTCAACCGGGCCTTCTTCACCGCCAACGGCTTCGTCGGCATCGCCCTGTTCGTCTTCGCCGTCCTCGCCCTCTGGCTCTGACCCGAGGCGAGGTCATCGGTGGCCGAGGTGGCCGGTCCAGCGGGTGAGGAGGGTGTGGGGGACGGCGATGGTGTCGAGGACTTTGCCGGCGACGAAGTCGACGAGTTGCTGGGCGTGGGCTTTCGCGCCGCTGCCGTAGAAGCCGGGGCTGGCCGGGAGGACCACCGCGCCGGAGTCGATGAGTTCGACCAGGTGCAGCAGGTGGCTACGGGTCACCGGGGTCTCCCGCGGCACGATCACGACCGGGCGGCGCTCCTTGAGGTTCACCTCGGCCGCCCGCTGCAGCAGGTCCTTGGAAAGGCCCAGCGCGATGCCCGCGCACGCCGCCGTCGAAGCCGGCACGACGATCATGCCCTTGGCCCGGTACGAGCCGCTGCTCGGTCCCGCCGCGAGGTCGCCGGCGGGCCAGTAGCGCAGGTCGGCGTCGTCGAGCGGGGTATCCAGCCAGGTGGCCAGGTCTTCGCGCCAGTGCGCGTCCCGGAACGCGTGCCCGGTCTCGTCGAGGATGGTCAGCCGGGCCGCCCGGGACACGACCAGGTCGACGGCCTCGCCCGCCGCGCACAGCCCCCGCAGCACGGCCGCGGCGTACGGCGTCCCGGAAGCCCCCGACACCCCCAGCACCCAGGGCGTACGCGGCGCTACATCGGCAGACACACCGATGACACTAGCCGGGTCCGTTGACCGGCTGGACACGGCTGCCTAGCCTCAGCGCATGGCAGCCCAGTCGGCTGGCGTCCGGATCGCGGTCGAGATCGTGGTCGACCGGCCTGTCGCCCAGGTCTTCGCGTACCTGTCCGATGTTCGCAACGATCAGCAGTGGTGGAGCGGCATCCACTCGTCGCGCCGGATCGGCGACGGCGGTGTCGGCACCTTCTACGAGCTCGACGCGACCCTGCTGCGGGTGCGGCATCAGACCCGCATCGAGGTGACCGCCCAGGACCCGCCGTACCGCCAGACGATCACAGTCCGCAGCGGCCCCCTGCCCTACGTCGCCCACTACGAGTGGTCACCGCTCACCCCCGACCGCACCCGCTTCAACCTCGTCGCCGAGATCGCCGCGGCCCGCCCCTGGGCCCGCTTCGGCCCCCTCCTCAACCCCCTCCTCTCCTTGCTGGCCCGCCGCTACTTCCGCCGCGTCCCCGCCCTCATCGAATCCGCCACCGCACCCTGATCCGTCGGTGGGGGTCAGATGGCGTATTCGCCCAGGGGGTTGGTGTGGGCGTGGGAGTACATGTGTTCGTGGAAGCGGACGAAGCGGTCGATGAGGGTGGTGGCGCGGCGGTCGGGGAGGCGGGCGTCGAGGGCCGCGAGGCCGGCGGCCAGGCGGGCGCTGTGCAGTCCGTAGAGGCCGGCGTGGTAGGTGAGGCTGTCGGCGAGGGCGGTCAGGGCGCTGGTGGCGTCGGGGGCGCGGCGGGCGTGCCAGAGCGCGACGTTGGCCTCGCCGTTGACGATGTCCTTCTGCAGGCGGTTGAAGGCGGTGTCGGGGTCGGTGGCGAGCTGGTCGAGGGCCGCTTCGGCGGTGTCGCGGCCGTCGGCGTCGCAGGTGCGCGCGACGCGATTGATGAGGGCGTGCTGCTGGACGGGGGGCATGCGCAGCAGGCGGGTGCCGAGGTCGTTCTGGAGGCGTACCAGCAGGGCGGCGTCGGAGAGCACGTCGCTGAGGGTGCCGTCGGCGAGCACCGCGCGGTGTACGGCAACCGGGGCCAGCAGGTCGTTGAGCACGCAGACGAAGTAGGCCAGGGTCGGCAGGACGAGGATGCTCTGGCCGCCGAGTGCCGCCAGGTCGAGCCGGGACAGGTGCTCGGCGCGCAGGGTGCGCTCGACGGCCCGGTAGCGGTCGGCGAGGCCCTGGCGCACCAGGGAGGCGGTGGGCGTGCCGTCGATGCCGTCCACCAGGTCGCGGCAACTCTCGACGTTGGCCACGAGCGCGGCCCACAGGCCGTATTCGACGTCCTGCAGCAGGGGCGCGTCGGCGCCGACGTGGCGGGCGTAGTCCTCGGCCATGCCCGCGCGTTTGCTCTTGACCAGGCTCTGCTCAAAGCCGGAGGCGTGCCGGGCGGCGTCGCGGGCCGGTCCGGACAGCAGCAGCATGGCCGGGGTGTTCCGGCCGGGGGCCAGTGCCTGGAGCATGGCCCGGTTGAGCGCGCCGATCAGGTCGAGCCGGCGGGTCTGGGCGGCGTCGAGCACCGGGTGGCCCAGGCCGATGGCGAGGTCGTCGGAGACCACCTCGAACACCTGGTAGGCGTTCATGCGGCCGGCATGGTGGAGCATGGCGGGCCAGTCGTGCTCCTCGACCAGCCCGGTGAGCATCCGGGTGTTCATGGTGACGAGCTGGATGACGCCGGTGCTCTGGAGGTATTCGTGCCGCCGGGGATTCTCCGCCGAGTATGCCCACGCGGTGAAGTCCCGGTAGGGTCCGGCGGGCATGTGCCGCCGGATGGTCTCGGTCAACGCCGAGCACGTCGCGGCCAGCAGCTGGGCGGCGCGCCGGTTGGTGGGCATGCGGCGACTCGATCCTCGGGTCCGGCACGGGCCACACGGTTCGGTGGCCCGTTCAAGGAACGTGGTGAGTCCCTTCCCGCAGGCGGGAGGCGAGCGCCGGGACGTGCCGTGTTCCTGGCGCCGGGTCAGCGCCGCTGATGAGGGTACGACCATCTGGACCGCCGTGGCGTACCGCTCGGTAGTTGTCCTGGTGGAACCGCGCCGGGGTCAGTATCCGCCCGGCCGGCTGCCCGCCGCCCGCGGTGCGGCTCCGGCGCCGGGTTGCGGCGCCGGGCTGCCCGGGGGGTTGTCCTCGTCGAACTCGCCCTCGCCCTCGAGCAGTGCCCGCACCTCCGACTCGCGGAACCGGCGGTGGCCGCCCGGCGTGCGAATGCTGCCGATGCGTCCGGCCGCTGCCCACCTGGTCACCGTCTTTGGGTCGACCCGGAACAGCGCGGCCACCTCGCCAGGTGTCAACAGGCGATCTCCTGTGTCCACGCCCACCTCCTTGCGTCGACGGAGTTGGTTCGGGCGCACCCGGTAGCCGCCTCCGCTGGGACGTACGCCCAATTAGAGCACCATCACTAGCAGGCGTCCCTAAAATGGTCGTATGCACCTTTTGGGGGGTTCGCATCCATATGTTGCGAACCTCATTCGTATATTGCCCGAAGATGCGCCCCTCCGTGCCCACTCTGGAAGAAACTGCCTCTAAGGTGCTCTGTGTGGACGCGATCGACCGCAACCTGCTTGACCTGCTGCGCAACAACGCCCGCCTCTCGTACGCGGAGCTCGCGCGCCAGGTCGGCCTCTCCGCGCCGGCGGTGCACGACCGGGTCGGCAAGCTGGAGGCCTCCGGGGTGATCCGCGGCTACCACGCCGACGTCGAGCCCAGCTCCATCGACCTCGGCGTCACCGCGCTGATCGGCATCGTCGCCGACCCGGCCGTCGACATGGAGGACGTCTCCGCGGCCCTGCAGGGGCTGGAGCAGATCGAGTCCTGCTACTTCATGGCCGGCGAGGAGTCGTACCTGGTCAAGGCCAGGGTCGGCACCATCGCGGAGCTGGAGCAGCTGATCGTGCAGCTGTCCCGCACCCGCGGAGTGGCCCGGACCCGCACCGCCATCGCGCTGTCCACCACCTTCGAGGGCCGTCCCCGCCCGCTGATGAGCTGAGCGGACCTGCTGGCCGGCGTTCGTTTGGTGCTACGGTCCGGGGCATGGAGCAGCTTGATCGGTGTTCGGACAACGACCGCGTCTGGGTGACGGAGGCGATCGGCAAAGTCGTCGCGGACGCCAACCGCAGCGCCGACACGCACCTGCTGCCGTTCCCGCTGCCGCCGTACTGGGGCATCGACCTCTACCTCAAGGACGAGTCGGTGCACCCCACCGGCTCGCTCAAGCACCGGCTGGCCCGCTCGCTGTTCCTCTACGCGCTGTGCAACGGCTGGATCCGGCCCGACACGACGGTGGTGGAGGCGTCCTCGGGCTCGACCGCGGTCTCCGAGGCGTATTTCGCCCGCATGCTGGGGCTGCCGTTCATCGCGGTGATGCCGGCCTCCACCAGCAAGGAGAAGATCGAGCTGATCGAGTTCCAGGGCGGCGAGTGCCACCTGGTCAGCGATCCGGCGCAGGTCGTGGTCGAGGCGCGGTGGCTGGCCGAGGACCGCGGCGGGCACTTCATGGACCAGTTCACCTACGCGGAGCGGGCCACCGACTGGCGCGGCAACAACAACATCGCCGAGTCGATCTTCCAGCAGATGGAGCTGGAGCGGCACCCGGTGCCGAACTGGATCGTGATCGGCGCGGGCACCGGTGGCACCTCGGCCACCATCGGCCGGTACGTCCGTTACCAGCGGCACTGCACGAAGATCCTGGTAGTCGACCCGGAGAACTCCGCCTTCTACCCGTCGTACGAGTCCGGCGACGTGTCGGTGACGACCGGCAAGGGCTCACGGATCGAGGGCATCGGCCGCCCCCGGGTCGAGGCGTCGTTCCAGCCGCACGTGGTGGACCGCATGGTCCGGGTGCCCGACGCGGGCTCGCTGGCCGCCATGCGGGTCGCCTCCGAGGTGCTGGGCCGCCGGGTGGGCGGCTCGACCGGCACCAACCTGTGGGGGGCGTTCGGGCTGATCGCCGGGATGCTGGCCCGTAGCGAGCGGGGCTCCGTGGTCACCCTGCTGTGCGACGGCGGCGAACGGTACGCGCACACCTACTACGACAACACGTGGCTCAAGGACCAGAACCTCGACCTCACCGAGGCGCTGGCCACAGTGCGCACCTTCCTGGCCACCGGCACCTGGCAGGAGTGACGCGAAACCGAAGGGCCCCGGCCCACACCGCGTCGGCGGTGGACCGGGGCCCTTCGAGGTTCTACAGATCAGTTGGCGTTGCGGCGGTCGCCGTACGAGCGCTCACCCTGGGGGCGGTCGCCGTAGGTGCGCTCGCGGAACGGCCGGTCACCCTGGGGGCGGTCGCCGTAGGTGCGCTCGCGGAACGGCCGGTCACCCTGGGGACGGTCGCCCCGGAACGGCCGGTCACCCTGCGGGCGGTCGCCCCGGAACGGCCGGTCACCCTGCGGGCGGTCGCCGAACGAACGCTCGCCGCGGAACGGCCGGTCGCCCTGCGGGCGGTCGCCCTGGGGGCGGTCACCGTAGGTGCGCTCGCGGAACGGGCGGTCGCCCTGCGGCCGGTCACCGTAGGAACGCTCGCGGAACGGCCGGTCACCCTGCGGCCGGTCGCCCTGGGGGCGGTCACCGTAGGTGCGCTCGCGGAACGGCCGGTCACCCTGCGGCCGGTCGCCGTACGAGCGCTCGCGGAACGGGCGGTCGCCGTACTGGCGCGGGCCGCGGTCGCCGTAGCCGCGTCCACCGTCGCGGCGCTGGCCGCCCCGCTGGAAGCGCGGCTCCGGCTCGTCCACCACGGGACGGCCGGACGGCTCCTGGGCGCCGGTCAGCTCGACCAGCTTCGGGTCGTCGACGCGCAGCCGGTGCTCGGCGGGCTTGGCCACGCCGGCCTTCTCCATCATCGAGATGGTGGAGCGGCGCTGCTTGGGCAGCACCAGGGTGGCCACCGCGCCGGACTCGCCGGCCCGGGCGGTGCGGCCGGCCCGGTGCAGGTAGTCCTTGGGGTCCTTCGGCGGGTCGATGTGCACGACGAGCGAGACGCCGTCGACGTGGATGCCGCGGGCGGCGACGTCGGTGGCGACGAGGACGCTCATCCGGCCCTCCTTGAACTGCGCCAGGGTGCGCGTACGCACGCTCTGGGTCTTGCCGCCGTGCAGGCCGCCGGCCCGCACGCCGACCTCGCGCAGCTGCTCCACCAGGCGGTCCACGCCCATCTGGGTGCGCGCGAACATGATCGTCCGACCCGGACGGTTCGCGATCGCCGCGGTGACCTTGAACTTCTCCTGCGGCGGGATCAGCAGCATCATGTGGTCCATGGTGGACACCGACGCCTCCGCGGGGGCGGTCGAGTGCGTCACCGGGTTGTTCAGGAACCGCTTGACCAGCGTGTCCACGTCACCGTCGAGAGTGGCCGAGAACAGCAGGCGCTGGCCGCCGGCCGGGGTCTTGGCCATCAGCTCGGTGACGTCGGGCAGGAAGCCCATGTCGGCCATCTGGTCGGCCTCGTCCAGGACGGTGACCTCGATGTCGTCCAGCGCGCAGGCGCCGCGCTGGATCAGGTCGCCGAGGCGGCCCGGGGTGGCGATCATCACGTCGAGCCCGCGCTGCAGGCCCAGGATCTGCCGGTCGTACGGCACGCCGCCGACCGCGGTGCCGGTGTACAGCTCCATCGCCTTGGCCAGCGGGCGCAGCGCGTCCGCGACCTGCATGGCCAGCTCGCGCGTGGGCACCAGGATCAGGGCCTTGGGGTGGTGCGGGCGGGCCGGCTTGCCCTCGGCGATGCGCGCCAGCAGCGGCAGTCCGAAAGCGAGGGTCTTGCCGGAGCCGGTCTGGCCACGGCCGAGCACGTCGCGTCCGGCCAGCGCGTCCGGCAGGGTGGCGGCCTGGATCTCGAAGGGCTGGGTGATGCCGGCCCGGGTCAGCTCGCGCACCATGGCGCGCGGCAGGCCGAGCTCGGCGAAGCTCGGGAGATGCTCCGTGACGGCCTCGTCGGCGGCGGTGTCCGCGGCCTCGACGACGTCCGTGACGGTGTCGGTGGTGGTGGTCGCCGCTGCGGCGGCCGTCTGGGCGGCGGCCTTCGCGGCCGCGGCCTTGCCCTCGGTATCAATGTTGATCTCGAAGACGGACGGGAACAGGGCAGGGTCGTGCATAGTCAAAGCGAAACCTCTCGGGTGGCGCATCCCCGCGCCGCGCGGCCTCGTGCCGCTGCAAGTCACCCGCAGGAACGCTCAAAAGCGCGCCGAGCGCGCCCAGAACAACCCGATGAGTGTACCGGGCTTTGCGGCCACCGCCGCCCGAATAACACGACGGTGTAGTGGGCGTCACCCCGCAAGGCCAATGAAGCGGGGTGACGCGTGTCACGCAGCGGGCACCGGGTCGGGGCTCGGCGACGTCGACTCGGCCGGCTTCGGGCTCTCCGCCGGCGGCTGCGGGGACGGCGACTCGGCCGGCGGCTTCGGCGACGGCGAAGGGCTGGCCGGAGCGCTCGGCGAGCTGGACGGCGAGGTGCCGGTCGTCGGGCTCGGCGAGGTGGTCTTCGTCGGCGACGGCGTGGTGCCGTGCGTCGGGTTCGGCTGGTTCGGGGCCGGCACCGCGTCGACCACCCGGGTCGCGAAGTCGATGCTGCTGAGGCTGACCGACGCGCGCCGCACCACGTCGCCGGTGCGCGGCGAGTGGACCATCCAGCCGTCGCCGAGGTACATGCCGACGTGGTGGATGGTGCGCCAGTCGTTCGGGTCCGTGGCGAAGAAGACCAGGTCACCGGGGAGCAGCGCGTACTTGCTGACCGTCTTGGCGCGGGTGCCGTAGTACTGGTCCTTGGCGACCCGGTTGAGGGTGATCCCGGCGGCCTTGTACGACGCCAGCATCAGGCCCGAGCAGTCGTAGGTGTTCGGACCCTCGTCGCCCCAGCGGTAGGGCTTGCCGCGCTGGCTGAGCGCGAACAGGACGGCCTTCTGCGCCTTGGCCGCGGCGACCAGGCCGGCGTTGCTCTTGCCGGGGCTGTAGTTGCCGAGGTTCTGCTCCTGGATCTCACGCAGCCGGTCCGCTTCGGACTGGAGCTCGGCGAGCCGCCGCTTCAGCTCCAGGAACGCGACCTCTTTGCGCTTGAACTCCTTCTCCACGGCCGAATACGCCGTGGAGGCGTCCTGCTCGGCGGTGATGGCCGTGGTGAGCACCGTGTAGGCCTGGCGCTCGGCCTGCTGCGCGGTGGCGAGGTCGTTGAGCACGGCCTCGGTCTCCGGCGTGGACTCGGTGCGCGGGATCAGCTGACCCAGCTCGCCGAGCGAGTCGCCCAGCCGCGGCGGAGCCTTCACGGCTGCCTGGTATTCGGCGACGGCTGCGGCCTCGGCGGCCTCCTTGGCCACCCGCAGCGTGTCGGCGGTGGCCCGCCAGGCGTAGTCGGCCATCGCCTTGGCCACGACCGAGTTGCTGTAGTTCTGGTACAGCTCGCTGCGGCGGGCGCCGAGCACGGACAGCTCCAGCTCGGCGGCGCTGTACTGCGCCAGCAGCGCGGCGTGGGCGGTCAGCGGCTGGGTGCGCGGCATGCTCAGCGAGCCGAACGGCAGCGTCGGCAGCCCGTCGGGCTGGGGACGCAGGCCGGCGTCCGGAATCGAGGTGATCTTCGAGCCGATCGGCGGGTCAGCGGATGCGGGCATGGCGATGCCACCGGCGATGAGCGCGCTGAGAACAGCCGAGCCCACCGCGACCTGACTCTGCCGTCGAGCCTGCCCGCTGCGACGCTTGGACATCGTTGGCCCCGTCCTCCCCGTTGGTCCCACAAGGTTCCTACCGGAAATCAGGATCGCTGTCGACCCTTCTGTCCCGGTGGCGTCAAGCTGAACAGCAGCTGTCAAGGGCAGCAGCAGGCACGTCGGCGGCACGTCGTAGGCTCACTGCCATGGACGTTGGTTTGAAGCGGGAGCTGGAGCAGAAGGTCTACGCCGGGGAGCGGCTCAGCCGCGAGGACGGCGAGGCGCTCTACGCGAGTGACGATCTGGCCTGGCTGGGGCGGCTCGCGCACCACGTCCGGACGGAGAAGAACGGCGACCGGGTGATGTTCAACGTCAACCGGCACCTGAACCTGACGAACGTCTGCTCGGCCAGCTGCGCTTACTGCTCCTTCCAGCGCAAGCCCGGTGAGAAGGACGCCTACACCATGCGGGTGGAGCAGGCCGTCGCCAAGGCGCTGGAGATGAAGGACGAGCAGCTCACCGAGCTGCACATCGTCAACGGTCTGCACCCGACGCTGCCGTGGCGCTACTACCCGCGCGTGCTCAAGGAGCTCAAGCAGGCCCTGCCGAACGTCAAGCTGAAGGCGTTCACCGCGACCGAGGTGCAGTGGTTCGAGAAGATCTCCGGCCTGACCGCCGACGCGATCCTCGACGAGCTGATGGAGGCGGGCCTGGAGTCGCTGACCGGCGGTGGCGCCGAGATCTTCGACTGGGAGGTCCGCCAGCACATCGTCGACCACGCCTGCCACTGGGAGGACTGGTCGCGCATCCACCGCCTGGCGCACAGCAAGGGCCTGCGCACCCCCTCGACGATGCTCTACGGCCACATCGAGGAGCCGCGGCACCGCGTCGACCACGTGCTGCGCCTGCGCGAACTGCAGGACGAGACCGGCGGCTTCACCGTCTTCATCCCGCTGCGCTACCAGCACGACTTCCACGACAGCGCGGACGGCAAGATCCGCAACCGGATCCAGGCGCGCACCACGATGGCGAGCCCGGCCGAGTCGCTCAAGACGTTCGCGGTGTCCCGGCTGATGCTGGACAACTTCGACCACATCAAGTGCTTCTGGGTCATGCACGGCCTGTCGCTGGCCCAGCTGTCGCTGAACTTCGGCGTCGACGACCTGGACGGCTCGGTCGTCGAGTACAAGATCACGCACGACGCGGACTCGTACGGCACGCCGAACACGATGCACCGCGACGACCTGCTCCACCTGATCTGGGACGCGGGCTTCAGCCCGGTCGAGCGGGACACCCGCTACCAGGTCGTCAAGGAGTACGGCGCGCCGGTCAGCATGGCCGAGCGGCGCAGCGAGCCGCAGCAGGTCTGGGCCTGACGGGTGGCCGATCCGCAGAGCCCGGCCGAGGAGCAGCGCAAGGGCCCGCGGCGGGACGCGTCCGGGCGCATCGTCTCGCTCACCGACCTGGTGGCGTACGCGCTGGCCGGGTTCGCCATCAGCGTGCTCGGCATGATCGCCTTCGACGGCCTGTTCGCCCTGCTCGGCATGGGCGAGTTCGGTGACCTCACCGGCTGGCTCGCGGTGATCTTCCCGGCGATCATCTTCGTGGAGCAGTTCAAAGCGGCGGCGGGCCACCGCGGGCGGCTCGCCGTGGCCCCGGCCGCCGGTCTGGTGGCCGTGGTGCTCGGCGTGCTCGCGGTGGGCGTGGCGTCGGGCTTGCCGCCGCTGGTCTCCGGCGGGCTGGGCGCGCTGGTCACCACGGTGGTGTACGCCGTGCTCTGGCACCTCGGCCTGGCGGCCGCCGAACGGGGCTGACCGGCCCCTCGCGCGGGGCTGACCGAGGCCCGGCAGGTTCGGCGGCTACCCTGGACCGGTGAGTCCTGCTGTCAAGTACACGCTCGCCAGGCTGATGCTCTTCCTGGCCGTCTTCGCCGCGCTGTGGTTCGTGCCGAACCTGAGCATGCTGCTCAAGCTGATGATCGCCATCCTGGTCTCGGCGGCGGCGAGCTATTTCCTGCTGCGCAACCTGCGTGACGACGTGGCGGCCCAGGTCGAGGGCGCGGTGGACCGCCGCAGGGCCGAGAAGGACCGGCTGCGTGCCGCCCTGGCCGGCGAGACCGAGCCCGGCGAAGACGTGCCCGCCGCCGAGGCCGAAGAGGTCCACAAGACCCAGGCGTGATGAGCCTGCGCACATCCTCCACTCCGCGTCGCGAGCATCGGCACGGGTGTGTATTAGCGTGTCGGCTGACTGTCCCGCAGCGAAGCCGGTGTGAACCCGGCGCTGTCCCGCAACTGTGATCCCACCTCGGTGGGCGAGCCAGGTCGCCTGCGGCAGTCGCGAACCACGCTCTCGAGGAAGGGCGTCTCGCGGACCGGGCTGCCCCACCTGATCGGGCCCTGTCGGCGAAGGACCTGCCTCGACCGATAGGAGGATCAGTGCGTACCCGTTTCCTGTCCCGCCGCGCGTTCGGCGCGCTGGCCGCAGCCGGCCTCGTCGCCGCGCTCGGGGCCTGCGCCACGAACGACCCGGCGACCCCTGCCCCGTCGAACGCCGCCGCGGCGTACCCGGTGACCGTCGGCTCGGTGACGCTGCCCGCGCAGCCGGTGAAGATCGTCTCGCTGTCGCCGACGACGACCGAGATGCTCTTCGCGATCGGCGCCGGCGGCCAGGTCGTCGCCGTCGACGACAACTCGAACTTCCCGGCGAACGCGCCGAAGACGGAGCTGTCGGGCTTCCAGCCCAACGCCGAGGCCGTCGCCGCCAAGAGCCCCGACCTGGTCGTGCTCAGCACCGACGCCAACAACGTGGTCGCCCAGCTGACCACCCTCAAGATCCCGGTTTACGTGGCCCCGGCCGCCGTGACGCTGGACGACACGTACCAGCAGCTCGCCGAGCTGGGTGAGCTGACCGGCCACAAGGCCGAGGCGGCCGCGCTCGGCCAGAAAATGAAGGACGACATCGCCAAGCTGGTCAAGGACCTGCCGAAGCGCGCGACCCCGCTGTCCTACTACTACGAGCTGGACCCGACGCTGTACTCGGTGACCTCGAAGACGTTCATCGGCTCGCTGTTCGAGCTGGCCGGGCTGAAGAACGTGGCCGACGCCGCCGACACCAAGGGCAGCGGCTACCCGCAGCTCACCGCCGAGTCGCTGGTCAAGTCGAACCCGGACCTGATCTTCCTGGCCGACACCAAGTGCTGCCAGCAGAACCTGGACACCGTCAAGGCCCGTGCGGGCTGGGCCGGCATGACCGCGGTCAGCAAGGGCCAGGTCATCGCGCTGGACGACGACATCGCCTCGCGCTGGGGCCCCCGCGTCGTCGACCTGATCCGCGCGATCGTCGACGCCGCGAACAAGGTCCCGGCCTGACGTGACGACACTGCGACCGGCACGGCTGCGTCCCGGGTGGCTCGCCGCCGGGATCGGAGCCGTGCTGGTCGCGCTCGTCGCCGGGGTCGCCCTGGGTCCGGTGACGCTGCCGCCCGGCTCGGTCGCGGCGGAGCTGCTCAACCTGATCCCCGGCGTGGACCTGCCGTCGGGGCTGAACGAGCGCGAGATCGCCATCATCACCGAGCTGCGGCTGCCCCGGGTGGTGCTGGGCCTGCTGGTCGGCGCGATGCTGTCCCTGGCCGGCGGCTGCTACCAGGGCGTCTTCCGCAACCCGCTGGCCGACCCGTACCTGCTCGGTGTCGCCGCAGGAGCCGGGCTCGGCGCGACCATGGCGATCGCGTTCCGGGCCGGGGCCGTGCTGCCGCTGGCCGCGTTCGCCGGGGCGGGTATCGCGGTCGTGGTCACCTACCTGCTCGGGGTGGCCGGCGGGCGGGACCGCTCGTCGGCGACGCTGATCCTGGCCGGGGTCGCCGTGTCGAGTTTCCTCGCCGCGATCCAGACGTACCTGCTCCAGCGCAATGTGGACACCATCCGCGAGGTGTACTCCTGGCTGCTCGGGCGGCTGGCCACCAACGGCTGGCACGAGGTGACGCTGCTGCTGCCGTACGCGGTGGTCACCACGGTCGTGGTGCTGGCCCTGCGCCGGGAGCTGGACGTGCTCAGCGTCGGCGACACCGAGGCGGCGAGCCTGGGCCTGCACCCGCAGCGCTCCCGGTTGATCCTGCTGGCCGCGGCCTCGCTGGGCACCGCCGCCGCGGTCGCCGTGTCGGGGCTGATCGGCTTCGTGGGCATCATCGTGCCGCACGTGGTGCGCCTGCTGGCCGGTGGCTCGTACCGCTCGATCCTGCCGCTGTCGCTGCTGTTCGGCGCGGCCTTCCTGGCCCTGGCCGACCTGGCCGCGCGTACCCTGATCGCCCCGGGCGAGCTGCCGATCGGCGTGGTCACCGCGTTCTTCGGCGCGCCGTTCTTCATCCTGGTGCTGCGCTCGACCCGGCGGGTGAGCGTCTGATGCTGGCCGTCGAGGACGTCCGGGTGACCCTGGGCGACGCCGAGATCCTGCACGGCGTGGACCTGACCGTGGCCTCCGGCGAGTGGGTCACCGTGATCGGCCCCAACGGCGCGGGCAAGTCGACCCTGCTGCGGGCCGTGGGCGGGGCGGTGCCACACCACGGAAAGATCATCATCGACGGTACGCCCACCACGGCGCTACCGCGCCGCCGCCGCGCCCAGCTCGTGGCCACGGTGGCGCAGCAGCCCGTGGTGCCACCCGGGATGCGGGTGCTCGACTATGTGCTGCTCGGGCGCACCCCCTACATCGCCCCGCTGGGCCGCGAGTCGGCGCAGGATCTGTCCATCGTGGAGCAGGTGCTCGACTCCCTGGAGCTGCGCCGGTTCATCGGCCGTGAGCTGGAGACGCTGTCCGGCGGCGAGCGCCAGCGGGTGTTCCTGGCCCGCGCGCTGGCCCAGGGCGCGCCGCTGCTGCTGCTCGACGAGCCCACCTCGGCCCTGGACATCGGCCACCAGCAGGAGGTCCTGGAACTGGTCGACCGGCTGCGCAAGGACCGCGCGCTGACCGTGCTGGCCACCATGCACGACCTGTCCGTGGCCGGCGAGTACGCCGACCGCCTCGTGCTGCTGGCCGAGGGCCGGGTCGCCGCCGACGGGCCGCCGGAGCAGGTGCTCACCGAGGAACTGCTCGCCCTGCACTACCGCGCCCGGGTGCGGGTGATCGCGGGCGAGTTCGGCCCGATCGTGGTCCCTGTCCGCGTCAACTGATCTCGCGTACCGCCGCGAGCGCCCGGTCCACGTCGGCCTCGTTCGTCACGATCGACGTCCCGAACCGCAGGTAGGACGGGTTGTACGGCGTCGTGCTGGTGATGACGTCCTTGGCCGCCAAGACGGAGACCGCCGCCGCCGGGCTCATCGACGTCAGCTCGCAGCAGACCAGCCCCGCGGACAGCTCGGGCGACCTCGGCGTGATCAGCTTGACGCCGCCGATGGCGGCCAGGCCTTCCTTGAGCCGGGTGGCCAGCTCGGTGGTGCGCGACGCGACGCGGGCGCGGGTCAGCGCGGCGTGGAAGTCGAACGCCTGCTCCAGCGCCCACAGGTGCTCGAAGTTGTGGTAGCCGCCAGGCGACGCCGACGGCGCGGGCAGCGCCGGGTCGAACCCCAGCCAGTTGGCGAACCCGGCCTGCTCGAACGTGGGGATGGCGGGCCGGAACCGGGCCCACGCCTCGGCGCGGCCCCAGATCATGCCCGTGCCGCGCGGGCCGAACAGCCACTTGTGGCAGCCCGAGACGAGGAAGTCGCAGCCCAGGTCGACGGCGCTCGCGTCGACCGCGCCGAAGCCGTGCACCCCGTCCACACACAGCAGCGCCCGCCGGTCCGGCGGCAGGTCGCGGTTGTGTGCGGCGAGCACGTCGGCGATCGCCCGGATCGGCATCCGCAACCCGGTGCTGGAGTGCACCCAGGTCACCGCGACGATCCGGGTGGCCGGGGTGAGCGACTTCGCGACGGCCTGCGCGATCTGGTCGGCGCTCGCGGTGGCGGGCTCGGCGAACAGCCGCACTTTGCGGACCGTCACGCCGTCGCGGGCCGCGCGCAGGCGCAGGGACTCGTGCGTGGAGTAGAAGTCGTGCTCGGTGGTCAGCACCTCGTCGCCGGGCCGCAGCGCGATCCCGCCGTAGAGCAGGCCGAGTCCCATCGTGGTCGAGTCGGTGAAGTAGACCTGGTCGCCGGATCCACCGAGGTACTTGCCCGCCGCGAGGTGCAGCCGCTGCCGGGCGTTCTCCTCCTGGGCGTGCAGGTAGCCGACCGTGTCCCGGTCCAGGCCCTCGCGGTGCCGCGCGATCGCCGCCCGTACGTCGGCCGGCGGGCTGGCGAACACGAAGGCGGCGAACTGCGCCTTGGCCGTGTCCAGCAGGAACTGCCGCCGGACGCTGTCCCAGCTGTTCGGGTCCAGTGGCGCGTACACCGGCGGCGGATTCTCGACGACGGCGTCCCCGTCGCATGCCGACAGTGCGCCCAGCGCGGCGGTGGCGGTCAATCCGCCCAGCAGCCCCCGACGGCTGACAGAGAGCTCACCCATCGCCATATCGGACCACGACCCGCCGCCTGTCCGCCATCGGAAACAGGGCGGGTTCCTAACGCACGGAACGGTCCACCTGGTCGATGAAGTCGATAGGCTGGTGGCGTTCCCTGGGGAGGTGATGGCGTGGCCGAGAACCGCGTCAAACACGAGTTCAACAGAATGGAACTCACCGCGCGGATGGAACGAGACCGCGAGATTATCGCCAAGTACGAGGTCGGCCGGGAGTTTCATCGTGAGCGGGTGGAGAATACCCACTACGAGCTGGGCAGACTCGATGAGAAGCTGGGAGGCCGGCCGTGACCGTTGATGAACACATCGCAGCTCTCCACGCCTTCATGCGTGCGGACCATGAGGAGTACATCGCGCAGGTTCGTGGCTGGGCCGTGGAAGCCGAGGCAGAGGGCCGCAGTGCCGATGCTCGCCGGCACTGGGACCACGTCGGCCGGTTGGAGGCCATGAACAAGCCGTGGGAGGCCGCGTCCCGCGCTGCCTAGCGACGCCGTCAGCTGATGACGAGAGCCCCGCCCCGACCTGCCGTGCGGGGCTCTCGTGTGTCCGTCAGGCGCGCAGCGGTTCGGGGAGCGGTTCGGTGTGCAGGACGATGAGGCTGGTGACGGCGCGGGTGAGGGCGACGTAGAGGCGGTGTAGGCCGCGCGGTTCGGCGGCGACGATGGCGGCGGGTTCCAGCACGATCACGTGGTCGTACTCCAGACCCTTGACCATGGTGGCGGGCACGACGGTCAGGCGGCCGTCGCCGTCCAGGTCGGACGGTTCGAGACCGGCCGCGTGCAGGGCGTCGAGCACACCTGGCACGGCCGCGTCGGCGGCGATGACGCCGACCGAGCCCTCCCGGGTCAGCGCGGTCCGGGCCGCGGCGACCACGTCGGCGGACTCGGTGACCTCCAGCGAGCCGTCCCGGCGCAGCGAGCGGGCGGGCGGCACCGCCACGTCGAGGGCGGGCAGTAGCCGGTTGGCCAGCGCGACGACCGCGGCCGGGACCCGGAAGCCGGTGCTCAGCGGCACGATGCGCCCGTCGGGGCGGCCCAGGTGGCCGAGCATGTCGCGCCAGTCACGGGCGGCCCACGGCGTGGTGCCCTGGGCGAGGTCGCCGAGGATGGTGAGCGAGCCGTGGCCGCTGCGCCTGGCCAGCGCCCGCGCCTGCATCGGGGACAGGTCCTGCGCCTCGTCGACGACGATGTGCCCGAACCCGGCGGGCCGGTCGAGCAGCCCGGCGATCTCGTCGGCCAGCACCGCATCGGCCGCGGTCCACGGGGCGGTACGAAGGCTGCGCGGCGGCTTCGGCCAGTGCAGCAGCTCCTGCTCGTCGGGGGAGAGCAGCCCGTCGGCGGCCCGGTTCAGCGCTTCGGCGTCGGTGTAGAGGTCGGCCAGCAGCTGCTGCGGGGTGACCGCGGGCCAGCAGTGGTCCAGCAGGTCGGCGACGGCCTTGACCTTGCCCATCTTGCGCAGCCAGGAGTCCGGCGGGGAGTCGCCGCGGCGGGCCTCGGACTGCCGTTGCAGCAGCCCCACCACCCGGGCGCGCACCCGCTCCCGGCCCAGCGCGTACGGCGGCTGCTCGCGGCGGACCTCGTCGACGACCCGGCGCAGCACGCCCTCGTCGACGCGCCAGCGGTAGGAGCCGTCCGAGACGGTGATCGGGCCGGCGGGGCGGGCGATCCGGGCCCACAGGGCGCGGTGCAGCACCTGCGCCATCCGCGCGTCGTGCTTGAGCGTCGCGGCCGCGATGCCGTCCTCGGCGCGGACCGGCAGGTGGTCGAGCAGCTCGGCGACGGTGGACTGGGACACCTCCAGCTCGCCGAGGGCGGGCAGCACCGCGGAGATGTAGTGCAGGAACGCGCGGTTCGGGCCGATGATCATCACGCCGGACCGGCGCAGCCGCTCCCGGTGCAGGTAGACCAGGTATGCGGCACGGTGCAGGCCGACCGCGGTCTTTCCGGTGCCGGGCGCGCCCTGTACGCAGATGGTGTCCTCGAGGTCGGCGCGGACCAGCTCGTCCTGTTCGGGCTGGATGGTCGCGACGATGTCGCGCATCGGGCCCACGCGGGGCCGCTCGATCTCGGCGGTGAGGATGGCGCTGTCGGTGCCCAGTTCCTGGCCGTTGTCGAGGTGCTCGTCCTCGAAGCTCGTCAGCGCCGTGGTGCCGCCGGTCCCGGCGGGCGACCAGCCGAAGCGGCGGCGTACCGCCACGTCCTGCGGATCGCGGACGCTGGCCTGGTAGAAGCGGCGGGACATGGGCGCACGCCAGTCCAGCACCAGCGGCTCGCCGATCGCGTCGGAGACGTGCCGACGCCCGATGTGCCAGCGTTCGGCACCCATGGTCAGCTTGCCGAAGAACAGCGGCACCGCCGGGTCGTCGGACAGTTCCTTGATGCGCTGGGCCATCTGGCGGCCGAGCTGCTCGGCGGTATAAGCGTCCCCGGCGACCTGGTCGCCGACGGAGAACAGCTGCTCGGCGCGCTCGCGCATGGCCTTCAGCGCGGCGCGGGAGGTGGACAGGTGAGCGCGTTCGGCGGCCAGCTCGTCGGTGGCAGATGTGGTGGGTGTCTCGTGGGCGGTCGGAGTTACGGCTGTCATGGCCGTCCTCTCGGGTGAGAAAGATCGGCCGCCCGGCGCTGCGCTTGGAAGATAAGCGCTGTCGGCAGTGCCCTTCACAATCGACCGACCATGGTAGCTGTCATCGACGGGCAGTCACGTGATTTTCTTTACCGGTGAGCTCTGAGGGACTGCTGAAGATCACCGACCCGTCGGTGATGCGGGCGCTGGCGCATCCGGCCCGTATTGCGATCATGGATCACCTCTCCGCCACCGGTGAGGACGCGACGGCCACCGAGTGTGCGGAGATGGTCGGCCTGTCCCCCAGCGCGACCAGCTACCACCTGCGGGCGCTGGCCAAGGCGGGGCTGATCGAAGACGCGCCGAGCCGGGGCGACGGCCGGGAACGGGTGTGGCGGGCCCGCACGCGTGGCTGGTCCCTGGAGATCGGGCCGGACGGCGGTTCCGAGGCCCGCGCGGCCGAGAGCGCCGTGGCCGGGGTCTTCCTGGCCCAGGGCGACGAGCGGGTGCGCCGATGGCTGTCGCGCTCGCACGAGGAGACCACGCAGTGGTACGACGCCGCGCTGATGAGCGAGTTCGGCATCGTCATCACCGCCGAGGAGCTGACCGCGCTCACCGACAAGATGGCCGAGCTGCTGGAGCCGTACAAGGTGAGCCAGCGCCAGGAGGTGCCCGGCGACGCACGGCGGGTCACCTGCCAGATACGCGCGGTGCCGGTCGACTGACCGGGCACGCCACACAGGTCACACCCGCCGCGGGCACCGCCCGAAGGGTCGCCCGCGGCGGGTAGGCTCCCTGATCATGAACGCGGTGCAGCGTCCCCGGGTAGGGCACATCCAGTTCCTGAACTGTCTCCCGATCTACTGGGGACTGATGCGCTCAGGCGCCCTGATCGACGTCGAGCTGCGCAAGGACACCCCCGATCGGCTGAGCGAGGCGCTGGTCGCCGGCGACCTCGACATCGGCCCGATCTCGCTGGTGGAGTACCTGCGCCACGCGGACGAACTGCTGCTGCTCCCCGACCTCGCGGTCGGCTCGGACGGCCCGGTGCTGTCGGTCAACGTCGTGTCCACCAAGCCGCTGCAGGAGCTGGACGGCACCCGGGTCGCGTTGGGCAGCACCTCGCGCACCAGCGTGCTGCTCGCGCAGATGCTGCTGCTGGAGCGCTACGGCGCGAGCCCCGACTACTTCACCTGCCCGCCCGACCTGACGCAGATGCTGCTGGAGGCCGACGCGGCGGTGCTCATCGGTGACACGGCGCTGCGCGCGCTGTTCGAGGCGCCCAAGCGCGGGCTGGCGGTCACCGACCTGGGTCAGGCCTGGCGCGAGTGGACCGGCCTGCCGATGGTGTTCGCGGTGTGGGCGGTCCGGCGCGACTTCGCCGCCGCGCACCCCGGCCTGGTCAAGGACGTGCACCAGGCGTTCCTGCGCTCGCGTGACCTGTGCGTGGACAACCTGGACGAGGTCGCCGCGTCGGCGGCCCGCTGGGAGCCCTTCGACGCCGCCACGCTCGCCTCGTACTTCCGCGTGCTGGACTTCTCGCTGGGCGGCCGGCAGATCAACGGGCTGCGCGAGTTCGCCCGCCGCGCCGCACTGGCCGGCCACGCCCCGGCCCTGCCCGACGGCGGCCCGGAGTTCATGGAGCTGTAGTCCCGGCCCCGGGCGGGCGCCTTGATCGTCGGACTTGCCTGGCACCTGTGCGTATCTTGGGCGCGAATAAGCTCACCTGCCTGGCAAGTCGGGTGACCTCGGGGTGCCGGGCGGGGGTCAGACCAGGTCGGTCTTGGTGCGGAGCTGGGTGGCGACGGACTTCGCGATCTCGCCGCCGTGGGTCCAGGACGTGCTCAGCGGGAAGCGGGTCAGCACGGCCATGGTCCAGTCGTCGCCCAGGGCCAGGCAGTTGACGTTCCACTCGCTGGTGGCCTGCCGGTCGACCCAGCCGTTCTTGATGGCGATGCGGGACTGCTCGGCGGCGGGGAACGCCTTGCGGATGCCGAAGTCGCCGGTGCCGCGCACCGCGCGCATCTCGCCGACGAGGTAGCTGGTCCAGGTGGGTCCGGCGGCCCGGCCGGTGCCGATGGCGTGCGCGATGCGGCAGGTGTCGCGGGCCGACAGCCGGGTGGTGCTCCAGCCGTCGCCCGCCTTGGAGTCGGTCAGCCCGCAGACGTCGATCAGGCGCGCGATCGTCGCCGAGCGGCCCAGTTCCGCGTACAGCGTGGAGGCGGGGCCGTTGGCGCTGTCGCGGATCATCGTGCGGATCTCGTTCATCCGCGTCGAGCTGGGCGTCTGACCCGCCTCGGCGGCGCGGCGCAGGTAGTCGGCCGCCAGCCACGCCTTGATCATCGAGGCGGTCATGTTGGTCTGGTTGAAGTTCTTCGAACCGACGATCTTGCCGGTCTTCCGGTCCATCAGCGCCCAGCTCCACCAGGCACTGGTCTTCACGGTGACCAGTGCGCCCGCCTCCGGGGCGGTCAGCACGTCCACTTCCGCGTGCGCCAGTCCCGGCCGCCCGGGCTGCACCGGGACGCTGCGGGCGAGCGCGGACTCCGGACTCGCGGAGGCGCTCGGCGACACGGCCGGGTCCTGCCAGTTGGCGGCGACGGTGGGTGCGTCGCCGCCGCGGCCGGCGAACCAGAAACCGCCACCGGCCAGGGCGGCCAGTCCGGCGGTGCCGGCCAGCAGCGCGCGTCGACGGGAGAACAGCTCTGTCATGAGGGGGAACTCCGGGGAGGGGGAGGCGGGGGCGCGGAGGGGTGGTCCGCCGGGTCAGGTCAGCGGTGGCGTCACCAGCTGACGCGCCACGGAGGCGCAGACGTCGGCCCCGTACTGCAGGCCGTTCTCGACGGGGTAGCGGGTCATCACGTTCATGATCCAGTCATCGCTGATGGCGAGGCAGTTCAGGTGCCAATTGCTGTCGGCGCCGATGGCCGTCCAGCCGTTCTTGATGGCGAGGGTGCGGGCGAGGGTGTCCGGCACGCCGTCGATGATGCCCCACCGGCCGCCGCCCGTGGTCGCGAACTGCTCCTCGGCGGCCGTCGAACCGGTCACCTGGCGCATCTCGGAGAGCACCCAGCCGGTCCAGGCCGGGCCCGCCGCGGTGCCGTCGGCGACGCACTGCGCCAGCCGGACCGCGTCGCGCGGGGACATCTGAGTGCGGCTCCACCACTGGTCGAACAGGGTGGTGTCGGTCAGGCCGCAGATGTCGATCATCCGCTGGACGACCTCGTTGCCGCCGCCGGACAGGTAGAGGGCCTGCGCGGCGCGGTCGTCGGAGTGCCTGATCGCGGCGCTCGCGTCGGACAGTTCCTGCGGGGTCACGGTCTGGCCGGACTCGGCGGCCCGGCGCAGATGGTCGGCGACCAGCCATACCTTGATCATCGACTCGGTGCTGCTGGTCTGCGTGGCGTTGCGAGACGCGATGAGCTCGCCGGTGTGCCGGTCGAGCATGGCGTAGCCGATGAAGTCGCCGGTGAAGGCGAGGTTGACCCGCCCCGCGGTCAGCGACCGGCTCGGCCGGTCGGCGGCGCGGGCGGAACCGCCCTGCTTCGCGGCGGCGGGCTTCGCGGCGCTTGCGGGCGGGGCAGGAGCCGTCGTGGCCGACGGGGCCGCGGCGGTGGCGGCCGGGGTGTCGCCTGCTTCTGCGCTCACTCGGACATTCTGCGAGCCGGTGAGAGCGGCGGCGGCACTAGGGGCCACCAGCGCGAGGACCAGAACGCCCAGCGCGATCATCGCGGCGATGAGGGGGGTACGGCGGCGCATGTCGAGAGGTGCTCCCGTTCGACGGCATTGTCGTGGGTCGCCCGGGTATGGGGTGGTCCCGGATTGGCAGCAACGGTAGGTCGCACCGCGCTGAGCTGCCATATCCGAGTCTTGCTCACGCTCATTCCCCGTGCCAGCGGTGATGCAGGTCACGTCGAGGTGGCCACGGGAGCGCTGCTTGTGACAGTTGTTGCGCCGATACGCGCAAAGCTGTAACACTGGCCGCATGGAGACGGGTATGCCAGGCGTGACCGGCGCGGAGAGCCTGCTCGGCGAGGTCGAGGAGGCCGAGGCCGCGCTGCGCGAGGCCGCTGACCGGGCGCTGGACGGCGAGGCGTCGTTCGAGGCCGTGATCGCCGCCGATCAGAAGATCGAACCGCGGGACGCCATGCCCGACGCGTACCGGGCCGGGCTTATCCGCCAGATCGCCCAGCACGCGCACTCCGAGATCATCGGTATGCAGCCCGAGGGCAACTGGATCAGCCGCGCCCCCTCGCTGCGGCGTAAGGCGATCCTGCTGGCCAAGGTGCAGGACGAGGCCGGACACGGGCTCTACCTCTATGCCGCCGCGGAGACGCTGGGCGTCAGCCGGGCCGAGCTGGACGCGGCGCTGCTCACCGGGAAGCAGAAGTACAGTTCGATCTTCAATTACCCCACACTGAGCTGGGCGGACGTCGGCGCGATCGGCTGGCTGGTGGACGGCGCGGCGATCGTGAACCAGGTGCCGCTGTGCCGCTGCTCGTACGGGCCGTACGCCCGCGCCATGATCCGCGTGTGCAAGGAGGAGTCCTTCCACCAGCGCCAGGGCTACCAGTCGCTGTACGTGCTCGCCCAGGGCACCCCGGAGCAGCGGGCGATGGCGCAGGACGCGGTGGATCGCTGGTGGTACCCGTCGCTGGCGATGTTCGGCCCGCCGGACGCCGACTCCACGCACTCGGCGCAGTCCATGGCGTGGAAGGTCAAGCGCTTCTCCAACGACGAGCTGCGCCAGCGCTTCGTGGACATGTGCGTGCCGCAGGCGGAGATCCTCGGTGTGACCCTGCCCGACCCGGACCTGAAGTGGAACGACGAGCGCGGGCACTACGACTACACGTCTCCCGACTTCGAGGAGCTGATGCGGGTGGTCAAGGGCGACGGCCCCTGCAACCGCCAGCGTCTGGCGCACCGCAACCGGGCGCACGAAGAGGGCGCGTGGGTGCGCGAAGCGGCCGCGGCGTACGCGGCGAAGAACAGGAAGGCAGCAGCGTGACGAGTGACCAGCCTCTGTGGGAGGTGTTCATCCGGCCGCGGCGCGGGCTGGCGCACACCCACGCCGGCAGCCTGCACGCGCCGGACGCGGGCATGGCCCTGCGCCACGCGCGTGACCTCTACACCCGCCGCCAGGAGGGCGTCTCGATCTGGGTGGTGCCCGCCGCGGAGATCACCGCGTCGAGCCCCGACGAGAAGGACTCCTTCTTCGACCCGGCCGCCGACAAGATCTACCGGCATCCGACGTTCTACGAGCTGCCGGAGGGGGTGGCTCACCTGTGAGTGAGACCGCCACCGGAGTCGAACTGCTGGGGCTCGGGGACGACGCGCTGATCGCGGCGCAGCGGCTGGCCGAGTGGGTGTCGCGCGCGCCCACGCTGGAGGAGGACGTGGCCCTGGCCAACATCGCCCTCGACCAGCTCGGCGCGGCCCGGATGCTGCTGGCCGCCGTCGGGGACGAGGACGAGCTGGCGTACCGGCGCGACGACCACGGGTTCCGCAACTGCCTGCTGGCCGAGCTGCCGCTCGGGCCGGGCCGGGGCGACCTGGACTTCGGCTGGACGATGAGCTGGTTGCTGATGCTGTCGGCGGCGCAGCTGCTGCGCTACACCGACCTCGCGGCGGGCTCCGCCGAGCAGGCCGCGGCCATCGGGGCGAAGGCGGTCAAGGAGTCGACGTACCACCTCGACCACGCCTCGCAGTGGATGCTGCGGCTCGGCGGCGGCACCGAGGAGTCGCACCGCCGCGTGCAGCAGGGCCTGGACGGGCTCTGGCCGTACGGGCACGAGCTGACCGAGGGCATCCGGGACCGCTGGCTGGCGATCGTCGAGCCGGTGCTCGCGGAGGCGGGCCTGAAGCGCCCCGACGACCGCTGGCGCCCGGACGGCGGCCGGGCCGGACGGCACACCGAGCACCTGAGTTACCTGCTGGCCGAGATGCAGTCACTGCACCGGGCGCACCCCGGAGCGCAGTGGTGACCACGGCCGGTGGCCGGGCGGGGAGGAGGCCGTGATGACCACGACGCAGGCCGAGATCGCCGAGATAGCCGGGGCGGTGCCCGACCCGGAGCTTCGCGTGGTGACGATCGGCGAGCTGGGCATCGTGCGTGGTGCGGAGACGGCCGAGGACGGCCGGGTGATCGTGACGATCACGCCGACCTACTCCGGCTGCCCGGCGATGGACGCCATCCGCGACGACATCCGGGCCGCGCTGCGCGGTGCCGGGTACGCCGACGTCGAGGTCCGGACCGTGCTCAGCCCGGCCTGGTCCACCGACATGATCACCGAGTCGGGCTGGGCGGCGTTGGAGCGTACCGGCATCGCCGCGCCGGGCCCGTCCGGCACGCCGACCTGCCCGCGCTGCGGGCACCAGGGCCGGCCGACGCCCGTGCTGCAGATCAGCCGGTACGCCTCGACGCCGTGTCAGAGCCTGTGGAGCTGCCGCTCCTGCCTGGAACCCTTCAACGCCATCAAGAAACTGTGAGCACGCCGCTGTGAGCACGACCTTCCACGAGCTGACCGTCACCGCGGTCGAGCAGCTGACCCCGTCCGCGGTGGCGCTGACCTTCGCGGTGCCCGCCGAGCTGCGGCCGGCCTTCGCGTTCCGGCCGGGACAGCATGTGACCGTACGCCTGGACGACGAGCTGCGCCGCTCGTACTCGATCTGCTCGACGCCCGCGCAGCTGCGCGAACGCGGCACACTGACGATCGGGGTGAAGCGCGTGCCGGGCGGGGTCTTCTCCACCCGGGCGCAGGCGCTCGCGGCGGGCGAGACGCTGCCGGTGCTGCCTCCGCTGGGCCGGTTCACCACCGAACTGGACCCGGCCCGCTCGCGGCGGTACGGCGCGATCGTGGCGGGGTCCGGCGTCACGCCGGTGCTGTCGCTGGTGTCCACGGCGCTGGAGACGGAGCCGGGCAGCACGTTCGCGGTGGTCTGCGGCAACCGCAGCGCCGCCGAGGTGATGTTCGCCGACGCGCTGGCCGACCTGAAGGACCGCTTCCCGGGCCGGTTGCAGCTGGTGCACGTGCTGTCCCGGGAGACGCAGCCGAGCGAACTGCTCACCGGCCGGCTGGACGCCGACCGGGTGGCCACGCTGCTCAAGGAGTTCGACCTGGGCGGCGTGCAGGAGTGGTTCCTGTGCGGGCCGCTGGGCGTGGTGCGCTCGGCGCGGGAGGCGCTGGCGGCGGTGGACGCGCCGGGCAAGGTGCACGTCGAGCTGTTCCACGCCGAGGAGCCACCACCGCCGGTCGCCGACGTGGCGGGCGGGGACGTGGAGGTCTCCATCGTCCTGGACGGACGGTCGACGGACTTCACCATGGACCGGTCCGAGCGGGTGCTGGACGCGGCGCTGCGGCACCGCGGCGAACTGCCGTACGCGTGCAAGGGCGGGGTCTGCTCGACCTGTCGCGCGAAGGTGGTCTCGGGCGCGGTGCAGATGGCCGCGAACTGGGCGCTGGAGCCGGACGAGGTGGCTGCAGGATACGTGCTCACCTGCCAGTCGAGCCCCACGAGCGAGGAGCTGGTGCTCGACTTCGACGCCTGACGGGCAATCCTGTCGTTTCCCGATCAAGCCTGCTGGCGTGTTGCGTTCCAAATCGGGCAAATGCCGCGTACAACACAGATGACCGGAGATCACCGGTGATCCTGCGCGGCCGAATGGGACAGCCATGCCCGAGGAAGAAGTTCGCGACCAACCTGCCGCGCCGACCACGTTCGCGCGACGCAAGCTGCTCGGCCTGGTCGCCGCGGGCGGCGGTGTGGCGCTGGCCGCGAAGCTGGGTCTGGACGGCATCCCCCGGCAGCCGCTGGCACTGCTGGAGAACCTGCTCGCGCCGCTGCTGGAGTCGGTGCCGCCGCCGGGCAGCCTGCTGGTCGCGCGCGGCGACGACGGGCTCCTGCTCGGCTTCTCGTTCGTCAACCTGGAGGTACGCGCGCCGGGCTTCGGCCAGCCCGCCCGCCTGGTGCTGACCGACTCGTCCGCCGCCGGGCAGATCGTGCTCGGCCTGGGCCCGCAGAGCCTGCTGGAGCAGGCGTTCTTCGACGACGGCGGCGGAGTGGACGCGCCGGACGATCCGGTGCCCGCGCTGGTGTCCGGGCCGAGCCGGCTGGTCTTCACGGTGCCGCCCGGCTCCGCGCCGGTGCCGTACAACCTGAGCACCCTGCTGAACCTGGTCGCGTTCCCGCTGGCCGTCAGCGCGGCGGCCAACGGCACGGCCACCCCGTCCGGGCAGCCCGCTCCCGGGGTCACCGCCATCGAGGCGCCGTACCGGCTGCTGCTGTCCCCGCCCGCGAGCGCCGCGTTCACCGCGTCGCGGATCCCGGTGACGCGCAACGGGCGCAGCGAGCTGTGGCACGCCCGCGCGATCGCGCAGCGCCTGCCCAACGGCTCCGCCGACGAGCGGCCGCTGCCGGTGCCCGTACGGGCCATCTGGAACACCGACCGGGACGGGCCGATCACCGGTGCGCCATGGGCGCTGGCGGAGAACACCGTCGCGCTCACCCCGACCGACCGGGCCCGGCTGGTCGACGCCACCACCACGCTCACCGCCGGCGTGAACATCCCGGCGCAGGCCTCGCTGCTGCTGGTGTCGGCGATGGGCGCGAGCCTGGACATCACCGGGGCCTGGCCGACCCGCAACGACGTGGTGGCCTGGCGGCACCGGTCGTACCTCGGCCGCGACAACTACGTGAAGGTCGAGGAGCCGGGTTTCCTGTTCCCGTTCGGCTTCCGGGCCACCCGCGTAAAAATCACTGAGCGGGTCATCGACGACGGCATCGCCATCCTGCGCAAGCGCGTCTTCATCGTGGTACGCGAACCGGAGATCGCCTTCGACCGGCCCGACCAGCCCAACCAGGGCCGGAACCTGGCATTCGTGCGAGCGGCGACCACCACCCTGGTGTCGCCCCCGCTGCTGGCAGACCCGACGCCGATCGGCGGCGCGGCCGACGGCGCGTTCTGGATCGAGGTTCGCGACGACTCGGGAGACCGGACCCGCCTGCGCTACCAGTTGCAGCTCACCGACCGGACCGGCCGGGTGGTCACCGCCGACCTGCCGATGATCTTCGTGCCGGCCGGCGATCTCGACGACCCGAACATCCCCGACGATCCCGCCGAGCCGCAGAGTGTGGACAACACCGCGTACCACCGCGGCAAGATGGTCCAGATCGTCAACGACTACAACGAGACCGGCGCGGGCGATCGCACCCTGCACCTGGCCGGACAGCGGCTGGCGTTCGTCGCGGCGGTGAAGCCCGCCGACCTGCCCACCGGTGCCCGGCCTGAGGACCCGGCGCTGCCCACGTTCGACGTCGAGGTGCTGGCGGAGCCGAGCAACGGCGTGCTGAACCCGGCGGACCTGCTGGCCAAGCGGCTGCTCGGGGCGTTCCCGACGATGGGCACGGTGGAGATGCCGTACCCGGCGGCGCTGCCGGTGGCCGCGCCGGTCGCCGCCGGGCGCCGGTCCGCCGCGACCAAGGCCGCGAAGTCGCAGGTACGCCTGGAGGCGCTGGACGCCGTCGGCGGCGAGGCGGGCGGCACCGCCGCGATCGAGTACGCCGCCGAGTACCTGGGCGGGAACTTCGGCGGCACCGCGAACGCCGGTGAGGTGTGGGCGACCGTCGCCGCCCCGCCGAAACTCGCCGTGCCCCAGCAGACCGGCGGCGGGCTGGCCGCCCCGCAGCTGTCGGTGCAGGGCCTGTCCCGGGCGTTCGGCCCGATCGCCGACCCGGCCGCGATCGCCAAGGGCGACTTCCGGCCCGACGAGTACTTCAAGCTGCCGGACATCACGCTGCTCGGTGGCATCCCGCTGCGCGAGGTGGTCGACGGCAACGCCCCGGTGATCTCCCAGCCGCGGGCGCTGGAGGGCGACCACGTGCCCAAGGTGGTCACGGTGCGCACCGCGCAGGCCGTGGACACCGTCATCACCTGGAAACCGCTGCTGCGTACGGCATTGGACAACCTGTTCGTGCCGTCCACGGCCGAGGCGGACAAGCGGCTGGAGCTGAAGGCCGAGTTCCACACCGACCTGTCCACCGGCGCGACCAGCAGCAAGGTCACCGGCGAGCTGCGTGACTTCACGCTCAACTTCGTCGGCACCGGAGCGCGCGGCTTCATCAGCCAGCGGGTCGCGAAGCTGCGCTTCGAGAGCCGCGACGGCGCGAAGCCCAGCATCGACATCCAGATGGGCGTCACCGAGTTCCAGGGCGACCTGCGCTTCCTCAACGACCTGAGCAGCCTGCTGCCGTCCCTGCCCGGTGGCGTGAAGCTGGACATCAGCCCGCGCGGCGTCACCGCGGGCCTCACCATCGCGCTGCCGGCCGTGGCCATCGGCGTGGTGCTGATCCGCAACATGTCCATCGGCATCCTGTTCGACCTGCCGTTCAACGGCGACCAGGCGATCCTGACGTTCAGCTTCGCCACCCGGGAGAACCCGTTCCAGGTCACCGTGAGCGCGTTCGGCGGCGGGGGTTTCCTGGCGCTGGGCATGGGCACCCGGGGCGTGCAGCAGATCGAGGGCGCCCTGGAGTTCGGCGCGGCGGTCGCGCTGGACTTCGGCGTGGCCAGCGGGTCGGTCTCCATCATGGCCGGCATCTACTTCAAGTACGCCCAGCGCCTGTCCTCCGACGGCAGCAACGCCGCGCCCGCCGGGGAGACGTTCGTCATCACCGGCTACGTACGTGCGGTGGGCAAGCTGGACGTGCTCGGGCTGATCCACGTGACGGTCGAGTTCTACCTGGGCCTGACCTACGTCAAGGAGACCGTGCCGGAGCCGCTGCCCGCGCCGCCGGGCCGGGTGCAGGGCGAGGCGACCTTGACGATCCGGGTCGAGGTGCTGGTCTTCAGCGCGGACGTGAGCGTGTCGATGCGCAAGGAGTTCGCGGGCGGGCCCGACCCGACGTTCGGCCAGCAGATCACCGCCGGCGACTGGGCCGCATACTGCGCGGCGTTCGCCACCGCCTGAGCGAGGAGAGTGGGGCATGCCTTTCACCGAGACGTTCCTGTGCACACCGCTGCCGGAGGGGATCACCGGCACGAAGGTGCGCATCGCCGTGCTGGTGAGCCCGCGGCTGGGCGGTGACGCGACCGACGACCTGGACAACTGGCCCGACGTGCGGGACTGGCCGGACATCCGGCCCACCTGGCAGGTGACCATCAAGCAGGGCGACACCGAGGCGGTGCTCACCGGCACCGAGGTCGTGCCCGCGGCCGGTTACGACGACGCCACCTGGGAGCAGCTGTTCCCGCAGAACATGCAGGTCACGCCATACGTGCCGGTGGACCGGTCGGAGGCGCGGATCTACTCGTACCCGGTGGCCAAGGTCCTCCAGTACGTCAAGGAACTGCACACCAAGGTGCTGACGCAGTCGCGCACCCAGTTCCCGACACTGGAAGAGCTGCAGGAGGACGAGGTCTTCCAGGCGCTGAAGGCGGCCCTCGACCCGATCGGGTGGGGTGAGCTGCAGGATCTGTGGTCGGACGGTCCCAAGGAGGACGCCGACGACGCGTTCTCGGCCTTCGCGCCGCTGGAGTTCCTCTACGGGCCGCGCCCCGGTTCCGCGCCCCCGCCCCTGCCGACGGACCCGCCCGTGGTGACGAATCTGGACCCGGTCACGGGCGTCGTCGGCGGCCGCACCCTCGTGACGATCACCGGCGAGAACTTCTTCCAGCCGATCACGGTCACCTTCGGCAGCAACCTGGCCACCGAGGTCGAGGTGGTCGACGAGCAGACCGTCAAGTGCCGCTCGCCCCGGGCGGGCTTCGACGACGTCGAGGTCGATGTGCGGGTGAGGACCAACGAGGGCACCAGCCCGGTCTCGCCGGATGCCAAGTTCACCTACTACGTTCCTGGACCCAGGTGAGATCAGTGCCGCAGCAGCCCACTTTCGATGTGCAGGGCGCCCTCGCGGCGATGGCCGACTACCCGGTCATGCTGCGCCGCCTGGGCGTCATCCGCGTCATCGAGGTCGACCTCGCCGGGTCGGGCATCGACCCGGCCGACGCCGGCCCGGTGACCGTCAAGGCCAAACCGACCTGGGACACCCGGCTTCCGGGCACCCAGGTCGACCGCCCGGCGGTGACGGTGCCCGCGTACCTGTCCGCGAGCCGGTTCTCGCTGTTCGCCGACGGCCGGGTCGACGCCACTGCCACGAAGCTGTCGGTGACCGAACTGGACACCGACAGCGCCGGCGTGCGGCTGCTCGACCTGGCGCGCCAGGTCGTCGACGCCGAACGCGAGAACGCCGCCGCCGCAGCCAAGAACCCGTCCGAGCTGCCGCCGGTCTCGCTGCCCAACCGGTTGTCGCTGCCGTCGCTGCGCAACGCCGGCATCTGCGTCGCCCAGCGCAGCCGCGCCGTGGACCTGCGCGAACGGCTGGTCTCGGGCAAGGAGCTGGTGTCCGCGTCGGACGACCAGACGGTCACCGACGCCCGGCACGCGGTGCTCGGCCACGTGCTGGACGTGTGGGACGACCGGACCGGACGCTGGCACTCGCTGTGCGCCCGCCGGGGCACGTACCGGCTGCCCGGGGGCACGACCTTCACGCACGACGACGAGGGCCCGATCTCGATGGCGGCGACCGCCCGGGACCAGGCCGAGCCGGACGACACGCTGTACCTGCACCAGTCGCTGGTGCGCTGGACCGGGTGGAGCCTGGTCGCGCCCCGGCCCGGCCAGCCGGTGGTCACCGAGGACGAGGGGCGGGTGCCGAACGCGCCCGAGGGCCCCGGCCTGCCCGGGTTCTCCGTCGGCTTCACCGCCAAGCCGGGTTCGCTGCCGCGGCTGCGGTTCGGTGTCGGATACCGCTTCCAGCTGCGCATCGTCAACGCGGCCGGCCACGTGGAGCCGCTGCAGCCGGCCTCGGCCGACTTCAGCCGGGCGGTGCCCGCCGGCTCCGCGCCGCCCGCGAAGTACCTGCGCTTCGAGCCGATCTCGTCGCCCGTGGTCGTCGCCCAGGCCCCGATGACCGAGGGCGAGTCGCTGGAGACGCTGGTGATCCGGCCCGACCCGTGGCCCGGCGGCATCATCGGCAGCATCCTCGCACCGATCCTGGGCACCGGCTCGACCCGGCATCTCGCGCCGCCGAAGGTGAACCAGCAGCTGTGCGAGGAGCACGGCGGGTTCGACAACGGGCAGGGCGTGCCGGACCCCGGCCGGTACTCCCTGATCGCCCAGCGTGACGCCGCGGACCTGGCCGCCGTCGGCACCGCCGACCCGAATCGGGCGGGCCAGCGCTACTACTCGGGCACCACGCTGCCGGTGAGCTGGCTCGCCGACCCGATCTCGCGCGGATTCGCGCTGGCCGGGCTGACCGGCGGCCTGGTCAAGGTGGCCTTCGACCCGGCGGCGGGGCAGTCCTGGCCCAACGTGCGGGCGGCCCGGCTACAGCTGATCGACGGCACGGGCACGCCGCAGTGGAACGCGCTGCTGCGGGTGCTGACGGTGCCGGTGCCCCGCGGCGAGCGGCGCGAGGTGCGGTTGAGCAGCTACCTCAACAACGCCGACCTGGCGCTGCTGGGCCACCTGGGCTGGCTGGCCGACAGTGGCGCGTCCGCCTCGACGATCGCGGCGGTACGCGCCGACACGGCCGCGGGGCAGTGCTGGCAGATCACCCCGTACCGGATGCTGACCCTGGTCAACGCGGTGCGGGTGCCGGTGACCGCGCCCGTGCTCAACACGGTCGCCTTCGTCGACGCCGACGAGCCGCGCGAGCCGGGTTCGCACCGGCAGGATCTCGCGGTCGCCGCGACCGTGCACCGGCCCAGCACCGGCACGCTGACCATGACCGCGACCTGGACCGACCCGCTCGACGATCCGATCGAGCAGGCGGCCGGCCCGGAGAACCGGGTCCGGCGGGCGATCCCGCAGGTGCTGGCCGCCGAGGGCAGGCCGTTGCCGGAGCTCACCGTCGGGTACGACCCCGACCCGTCGACGGGCGCGCAGGTGCGTTTCACCGCGACGCAGGGCTTCGGCGACACCCGCCGCCGCGTGGTCAGCTACTCCCTGACCGGCACCACCCGGTACATGGAGTACTTCACCCAGCGCGGCCGGGTGGTGCTGCGCGCCACCACGCCGACGCAGGTCGCACGTGCGGGCATCGCTCCGGGCACGGACGTGGTGCGCTCACTGGACGGCACGCTCACCTACCGCCGGACCATCGACTACACGGTGGACGAGGCGCAGGGCACCATCGCGCGTATCCCGAGCGGCGCCATCCCGAACAACGCCACCGTCGAGGTCGCGCTCGTGGCGCTGCCGGTGAGCCGGCCGAGTTCGGGCCAGCCGCTGGTGGTGGACCTGCCGAGCACCGCCCGCCCGCTACCGCCGAAGCCGGCCTGGATCGTGCCGACCTTCGGCTGGACCGAGTCGTCGGCCAATCTCGGCCGCACCCGGACCCGGGCGCGCTCCGGGGGCGGCCTGCGCGTGTTCCTGGAGCGCGGCTGGTACTCCTCCGGCGTCGGCGAGCAGCTCGCCGTGGTGCTGGCCGACGGCAGCGTGTCAGGCGACGACGAGCAGTTGCGCACGATCGTGACCAGACGGGCGGCCGACCCGGTGACGGCGCGCACCGCGACGCCCACCGAGTTCCCCACCGCGACCGAGTTCACGCTGGCCAAGGCCCGGGTGGCGGGGATCGTGCCGGCCGAACTGCCCGAGCGGAAGGTCTCCGTCGCCGCGCACGACGTCGTCTTCGACACCGAACGCAAGCGCTGGGCCTGCGACATCGTGCTGCCGCCGGGCAGCCAGCACCAGCCGTTCGTGAGCCTGGTGCTGGCCCGCTACCAGCCGAACTCGCTGGACGGGCTGCACCTGTCGCCGGTGGCCCAGGTGGAATGGGTACAGCTGGCCCCGGACCGCACCGCCACCGCCGTGACGGAGCTGCTGGACCTGACGAAGGTGACGGTGTCCGTGGCGGGACGCTCACCGTCGGGCACCGCCGCGGCGCCGGGCCAGCCGAACGCGATGTCGGTGCTGGTGCAGTCGGCGTCCGGGCTCAACCCGGGCGACCTGGACTGGACCGTGGTCGGCCCCGCGGACGGTCAGCGGCTCACCGCTGCGGCGCAGCCCGGCGGGACGACGCTGTGGACGGGCACGCTGCGGCTGCCCACCTCGCGCCTGCTGCGGGCGTACCGGCTGGTCATCGTGGAGCAGGAGCAGCACGCCGGCGGCGGCCGCCTCGTCTACAGCGACGTGATCCGGTTGTGAACCGCGCCGTCGGACGGGCGTGATCCACCGACTTGCCAGGCACTCGTGCGTATCTTGAGGCCGTTTTCGGCCACCTGCCTGGCAAGTCGGGCGATCATGAGGTGGCCGTGACCAGCGCGTCCGCCATGCGCGGCGGGCGCTGTGACGGACCAGCCAGATCCGCGGCGGCGGCGACCCGATAGTCTCGGTGGCGTGACTGCGAACCGGGAGATCGACAGCATCGTGCAGCGGGCCGCGGACGGCGGCCGGATCAGCTCCGAGGAGGCGCTGCTGCTGTACACCGACGCGCCGTTCCACGCGCTCGGTGAGGCCGCGGACGCGGTGCGCCGCCGCCGTTACCCGGACGGCGTCGTCACGTACCTGATCGACCGCAACATCAACTACACCAACGTCTGCGTGACGGCGTGCAAGTTCTGCGCCTTCTACCGGGCCCCCAAGCACAGCGAGGGCTGGACCCACGACACCGCCGAGATCCTGCGCCGCTGCGGCGAGGCGGTCGAACTCGGCGCGACGCAGGTGATGCTGCAGGGCGGCCACCACCCCGACTACGGCGTGGACTACTACGAGAACCTGTTCTCCTCGGTGAAGCAGGCGTATCCGCAGCTCATGATCCATTCGATCGGGCCCAGCGAGATCCTGCACATGGCCAAGGTCTCCGGCGTCTCCATCGAGGACGCCGTGATCCGGATCAAGGCGGCCGGCCTCGACTCCATCGCGGGCGCGGGCGCGGAGATGCTGCCCGACCGGCCGCGCAAGGCGATCGCCCCGCTCAAGGAGTCCGGCGCACGCTGGCTGGAGGTCATGGAGGTGGCGCACCGGCACGGTGTCGAGTCCACCGCGACCATGATGATGGGCACCGGCGAGACCAACGCCGAGCGCATCGAGCACCTCACCATGATCCGCGACGTGCAGGACCGCACCGGAGGCTTCCGCGCCTTCATCCCGTGGACCTACCAGCCCGAGAACAACCACCTCAAGGGGCGTACGCAGGCGACCTCGCTGGAGTACCTGCGCCTGATCGCGGTGGCCCGGCTCTTCTTCGACAACGTGGCGCACCTGCAGGCGTCCTGGCTGACCACCGGCAAGGACGTCGGCCAGCTCGCGCTGCACATGGGCGTGGACGACCTGGGCTCGATCATGCTGGAGGAGAACGTCATCTCCTCGGCGGGCGCCAAGCACCGGTCCAACCTGCACGACCTGGTCCAGCTCATCCGCACCGCCGGGCGCATCCCGGCCCAGCGCGACACGCTGTACCGGCACCTGAACGTGCACTGGACCCCCGCCGACGACCCCACCGACGACCGCGTGACCTCGCACTTCTCCTCGATTGCCATCGAGGGCGGCGGCGTCGGCAAGCAGCTCCCCCTGGTGGAGGCCCGCTGACGCGGCCGGTTGCGGACGCCGCGGGCGAAGACCGCTGTTTCGGGGCAGGAAGTCAGGTCGGACCTGACTTCCTGCCCCGAACTCGTGATCAAGCCCACGCGGTGCGTGACTGATCGGCCTATGGGCGACCCCCGGACGCGCGGTTACCGTGCGGGGTTGGCGACCCGTAGGAGGACGGCGATGAAGCGGCACGTGATCAGGCTTGCGGCGGTGCTGGCGGCACTCGTCGCCGGGCTGGGTCTGCTCGCGTCCCCTGCGTGGGCGGACGGAGCCGATATCGCGGTGCAGTCCGACGACCAGAAGGGCGACATCGGCCAAACGGTGAGCGTCTCCGTGGGCCTTGCCAACAAGGGCGACAAGCCGCTCGATGCCGGGCAGGTGACTCTGTACTACCGCGCGCCGGCCGGTTCAGTGATCACCCAGGTGGGCGGCGGGACGAACTGCCAGTTCAACGCGTCCCGCACCACGGCGCGCTGCCAGATAGGGGCCGGTTGGCGAGCGGCGATCGTCGCGCCCGGCGGGCCGTTCGTGCGGCGCAACCTCGACCTGCGTATCAACGGCAAGATCACAGCGCCTGGCGAGTTCCGCGTGGCCTGCGAATGCGATGCGAACAAGGGCAACAACGCCACGAGCATCGTGCTCAACGGGGTGACCAAGCCGGTGCCGAGCGCGTCGCCCAAGCCGTCCGTGAAGCCGTCGCCCTCCGTTTCGCGGTCGGCCAGCCCGTCGGCGACGCCGAGCGAGACGCCCGAGGTGACCGACGAGCCGACGGAGGAGGAACCGGTCGGGCCGGGTGTCGCCGAGTCGTCGACCCCCGCGGCGTCGGGTGACTCCCTGCTGAGCGGGATGATGCTGGTCGGTTTCGGGATCGTGCTGCTCGGCCTGGTCGGGCTCGGTGGAGCCGTCTACCTGTGGCGGGTCCGCGCCGGACGGGACGAGGACGGCGACGACGGCGGCGTCGACATGGACGCCACACAGGTGATCAGGTAGCGCAGTGTGGCGGCCGCCGCAGCGCGCCCGGACGGCGTTTGGCAGAGTGGCGATGTGAGCCGCGCAGACCTGGATAAAGAGCCGTACGAGATCGCCGCCATGTTCGACGGCGTCGCGGAGAAGTATGACAAGACCAACTCCGTGCTGTCGTTCGGCCAGGACAAGGGCTGGCGTCGCGCCACCCGGGCCGCGCTGAACCTCAAGCGTGGCGAGAAGGTGCTCGACCTGGGCGCGGGCACCGGTGTCTCCACCGAGGAGCTGGCCCGCTCGGGGGCGTACGTGGTGGGCGTCGACCTGTCGCTGGGCATGCTCGCGGTGGGCCGCCGCGACCGGCCGCACGTGCCGCTGGTCGCCGGTGACGCGCTCGCGCTGCCGTTCCCCGACGCCACCTTCGACGCGGTGACCACGTCGTTCGTCATCCGCAACGTGGCGAACACCCCGGCCGCGCTGCGCGAGCTGGCCCGGGTCACCAAGCCCGGCGGCCGCCTGGTGATCTGCGAGTTCTCGCACCCCGTCAACGGCGCGTTCCGCACCGTGTACCTGCAGTACCTGATGCGCTCGCTGCCCGCGGTGGCCCGCAAGGTGTCCAGCAACCCCGAGGCGTACGTCTACCTCGCCGAGTCCATCCGGGCCTGGCCCAACCAGAACGAATTCGCCAAGATCATTGGTGAGAACGCCTGGTCGCAGGTGAAGTACCGCAACCTCACCGGCGGCATCGTGGCCCTGCACCGGGCCGTCAAGCCCGCCTGATCCGGGCGTTCGCCGGACACGGCCCACCGCGCCGCCGCACGATCGATCTATGCGGTATGACGAGAGCGCGGTGATCGGCGTCCTCGGTGGCGGCTACGGCGAACCACCGGTCCGCGTCGCCGACCTGGAGGAGGCCGCCCGCCGCGCCGCGGCCAGGCGCGCCGCGGCCCGCAAACCCACGCCTGCCCGCGACGACGCGCCCGCGCGGGATAACGCGCCCGTGCTCGATGACGCGCCCACGCCCGACGGCGCGCCCACGCCCGACGGGGCGCCTGCACCCAACGGCTGGCCCACGCCTGACGGCGTGCTCGCGCCGGACGGCGCACCCAAGGGCGGGCTTGGGGGCCTGGGCGACGCTCACTGATCACCGGCGATCCGGCTTCGGCCGCCGAGCGCCCACCGGCTGCTCTCCGAACCGCAGCCCGGATGTGGCGGCCAGCGAATCAAGATCTGTTTTTGTGGACGCCTGCGGCCCCCATAGGGGCGTTCAGCGTCCACAAAAACGGATCTTGGACGGTCAGGCGCGGCGGCGGCGGCGGCCGATCAGCATCAGGATCGCGCCGGCGAGCAGGACCGCGGCACCCATGCCGGCCACCGTGTAGATCTTGGTGCCGGTCAGCGGCAGCTCGCCGGCGGCGGGCGTGCTGCTCGTCGGGGACGCCGAGGCCGTCGCGGTGCCGGTGGCGGTCGCGGAGGCGCTCGCCGACGGCGTGCCGGTCGGCGAAGCGCCGGCCGACGTGGTCGGGCGCACCGATGCGGTCGGCGACGCGCTCGCCGAGGCCGACGCCGACGGGCCGGCCGACGTCGACGGGCTGATCGAGGCGGACGGGCTGGCCGACGCCGACGGGCTCGTCGAGGCGGACGGGCTGGGCGACGGGCTCTGGCTGGTCGTCGGGGTCGGGGTGGGGGTCACCGCGACCGGGCGGACGGTGACGTCCACATAGTTGTTGTCGGGGTCGGCGTCCAGTTCGTCGTTCTGCTCGTACGCCCAGTCGTCGGCGAAGGCGAACAGGCCCTGCTCGGAGTTCTTGGTCAGCTTGACCGTGATCTCCTTGGTGACCGTGGCACCGGCCTTGAGCTGGGCGAGCGTGCAGTCGAAGTACGAGCCGAACTCGGGCTCGGCGGCGGCCGCAGCGGCAGCCTCGTCGGCCAGCCCCGAGGCGTCGTACTCGACGCACTCAGCCGGGGCGGCGACGACCTGGATGCCGGTGGTGGTCAGGAAGCCGTAGTACGGCTCGACGGGATTGTTGTCGCCGAGGTTCTTGACGGTGAGCTTGATCTTGGCGGTCTCGCCCACCTTGATCTGGGCATACGTCGGTGTCGCGGAGATCGCGAGGTCGCGGACCGGTGCCGAGGCGGCGGCGGCGGCCGGGCCGCCTGCCGACGGGGTCGCGGTGGGTTCGGCCAGGGCCGGGGTGGCCAGGCCGAGCACGGCGGCAGCCAGCGGGGCGGTGGCGACAGCGCCGAGCCGAAGGGCGAGGCGGGGTCCGGGTACGACGTGCACGGGGGAACTCCAGAAAGGGGTGGGGATGAGCGCGCGAATCGTAAAGGACCAGTTCAGAGGCAGTCAAACAGGGGTGTCCGTGAATGTCTCAACCCTCTTGGGCGGACAAATCGGAAACGGCACTCCGGCTGCCACAGATCTTCACTTAGGTTCACCTAACCACTGCGGGTCCTTGATGCAGTTCTAGACTGCTCGCCGGACTTGCTTGTGAAGACTTTCACGAGCCCCGAACGAGCGTTAAGGCCGAGGTGGAGGTGAGCATGACACCGACCGATGTCGATGCGGATGTGATCGTCGTTGGAGCCGGTCCGGGTGGCTCCGCCGCTGCCTATCACCTTGCCAAGCACGGTGCGAAGGTGCTGCTGCTGGAGAAGACCGAGTTCCCCCGGGAGAAGGTCTGCGGTGACGGACTGACCCCGCGCGCGGTCAAGCAGCTGATCGACATGGGCGTCGACGTGAGCCCCGAAGCCGGCTGGCTGCACAACAAGGGACTGCGGGTCATCGGCGGCGGCGTGCGGCTCGAACTGGACTGGCCCGACCTGGCCAGCTTCCCCGACTTCGGCCTCGTGCGCACCCGCATGGACTTCGACGACATGCTCGCCAAGCGGGCCGTCGCCGCGGGTGCCGACCTGCGCACCGGCCACAACGTCACCGGCCCGGTGCTGGACACCGACGGCCGCGTGGTCGGCGTCGAGGTGCGCACCCCCGACGGTGACAGGACGCTGCGCTCGCACCTGGTGGTGGCCGCCGACGGCGTGTCCGGCCGGTTCGCGCTCGCGCTGGGCATGGCCAAGCGCGAGGACCGCCCGATGGGTGTCGCGGTGCGCCGCTACTACCACAGCCCGGTCAAGGCGAACGACGACTACCTGGAGTCCTGGCTCGAACTGCGCAGCCGGGAGGCGGGCGCGGCGCAGCTGCCGGGTTACGGCTGGATCTTCGGCCTCGGCGACGGCCGGGTGAACGTGGGCCTGGGCGTGCTGAACTCGTCGAAGGCCTACCAGGCGACGAACTACCGCACCATGCTCACCGACTGGATCGGCAGCACGCCCGAGGAGTGGGGCCTGACCGAGGAGAACGCCGACGGCAAGATCCTCGGTGCGGCCCTGCCGATGGGGTTCAACCGCACGCCGCACTACACGCGGGGCATGATGCTGGTGGGCGACTCGGGCGGCATGGTCAACCCCTTCAACGGCGAGGGCATCGCGTACGCGATGGAGTCCGGCCAGCTGGCGGCGGAGGTCCTGATCCAGGCCCTGGCGCGCCCGGCGGGCCCGGCCCGGGAGCTGGCGCTGCAGGCCTACCCGAGCGAGTTGAAGCGCCGGTTCGGCGGTTATTACCGAATCGGCGGGATCTTCGTGAAGCTGATCGGCAATCCGCAGATCATGAAGGTGGCTACGAAGCACGGCATGCCGCACCCGACGCTGATGCGGTTCGTGCTCAAGCTGCTGGCGAACCTCACCGATCCGCGGGGCGGCGACTCCATGGACCGGATCATCAATGCCATGTCCCGCGTGGCACCCGCGGTGTAGCGGGCCGCGGGGCGAGGATCATAATCCGAGCTGCAAGCAGGCGAAACACTAAACAACCGGGAAGAAAGGACGTAGGCAGGTGTCGCTCTCCGCGTACGTGCCCATCGTTGGGCTCTTCGCGCTGGCCGCGGCCTTCGGGCTTTTCTCGGTCACGGCCGCGCCCTTCATCGGACCCCGCCGCTTCAACAAGGCGAAACTCGACGCCTACGAGTGCGGCATCGAGCCGACCCCGCAGCCGGTCGGCGGCGGACGCTTCCCGATCAAGTTCTACTTGACCGCGATGCTCTTCATCGTCTTCGACATCGAGATCATCTTCCTCTACCCCTGGGCCGTCACCTTCGACGCGTTCCAGGGGTGGTTCGTCTTCGTCGAGATGCTTCTGTTCATCGGCACGGTGTTCGTCGCGTACGCCTACGTGTGGCGTCGCGGCGGCCTGGATTGGGACTGACATGGGACTCGAAGAGAAGCTCCCCTCCGGGGTGCTGCTCACCACCGTCCAGGGGCTCGTCAACTGGACCCGTAAGGCCAGCTTCTGGCCGGCCACCTTCGGCCTGGCCTGCTGCGCCATCGAGATGATGGCCACCGGTGCGGCCCGGTTCGACTCGGGCCGCTTCGGCATGGAGGTCTTCCGGGCGTCGCCCCGCCAGGCCGACCTGATGATCGTGGCCGGCCGGGTCAGCCAGAAGATGGCCCCGGTGCTGCGCCAGATCTACGACCAGATGCCCGACCCCAAGTGGGTGCTGTCGATGGGCGTCTGCGCCTCGTCGGGCGGCATGTTCAACAACTACGCGATCGTGCAGGGCGTGGACCACATCGTGCCCGTCGACATGTACCTGCCGGGCTGCCCGCCGCGGCCGGAGATGCTGCTCGACGCGATCCTCAAGCTGCACGACAAGATCCTCGCCGAGCCGCTGGGCGCCGGTGGCCGCAAGATGCTGGCCGCCAAGGAGGCCCGCGAGGGCAAGCCCGTGGTCGCCCCGGGTGCGATGCCGTCTAGCTACCGCTACAACAAGGCGCTGCGCGCCGAGTGGGAGCAGGCCGTCGCCGAGGGCCGCGAGGAGCAGCTGCGGATCTCGAAGTGGATGGAGCGGGGGACCCACCGGTGACCACACAGGGTGAAGGACTGTTCGGGGTCACCGGCACCGGTGACACCTCCGGCATGGGCGGCCTGGTCCGCAAGCGGCCGGTGCAGCTGGACGCGCAGCGGCCGTACGGCGGGGAGTACGACGAGGTCATGGACGCGCTGGAGGAGGCCTACCCGGGCTTCTCCGACGCGATCGAGCGCGTCGTCATCGACCGCGGTGAGCTGACCCTGCACATCGTCCCGGCGAAGATCGCCGAGGTGTGCCAGATCCTGCGCGACGACCTGTCGCTGCGGTACGAGCTGTGCTCGTCGGTGTCCGGCGTGGACTACATCGCCGAGGAGCGCCGCCTGCACGTGGTGTACCACCTCACCTCGATGACCTACCGCCGCCGCATCCGCCTGGAGTGCGCGGTCACCGCGGCCGACCCGCACCTGCCCAGCGTGGCCATGGTCTACCCGACCGCGGACTGGCAGGAGCGCGAGACCTACGACATGTTCGGCGTGATCTTCGACGGCCACCCGAACCTGACCCGCATCCTCATGCCGGACGACTGGGACGGCCACCCGCAGCGCAAGGACTACCCGCTGGGCGGCGTGCCGGTCGAGTACAAGGGCGCCGAGATCCCGCCGCCCGACTCACGGAGGGCGTACCGGTGAGCGCGAGGAACGAAGCGAAGCGGAGTACCGCAAGCGCCACCATCTGGAGGCACCGATGAGCAACGCTGGTTACGCGCAGGAGCGCGAGACGACCGAGGGCAAGGTCTTCACGGTCACCGGCGGCGACTGGGACTCGATCGTCTCGGGCGTCGACCCGATGCACGACGAGCGCATCGTCGTCAACATGGGTCCCCAGCACCCGTCCACGCACGGCGTGCTGCGCCTGGTGCTGGAGATGGAGGGTGAGACCGTCACCGAGGCCCGCCTCGTCGTCGGCTACCTGCACACCGGCATCGAGAAGAACATGGAGTACCGCACCTGGACGCAGGGCTCCACGTTCGTGACCCGCATGGACTACCTCGCCCCGATCTTCAACGAGACGGCGTACAGCCTCGCGGTGGAGAAGCTGCTGGGCATCGAGGTCACCGAGCGCGCCAACACGATCCGCGTGCTGATGATGGAGCTCAACCGGATCTCCTCACACCTGGTGTGGCTGGCGACCACCGGTATGGAGCTCGGCGCGCTGTCGATGATGATCTACGGCTTCCGCGAGCGTGAGTTCATTCTCGACATCTTCGAGATGATCACCGGTCTGCGGATGAACATGGCCTACGTGCGTCCAGGCGGCGTCGCGCAGGACGTGCCGGACATCGCGGTCGCGAAGATCCGCGAGTTCCTCGACTTCATGCCCAAGCGCATCAAGGAGTACGAGGACTTGCTCTCCGGCCAGCCGATCTGGACCGCGCGCACCAAGGGCGTCGCGGTGCTCGACGTCACCGGCTGCGTGGCGCTCGGCGTCACCGGCCCGGTGCTGCGCAGCTCCGGCCTGGCCTGGGACCTGCGCAAGACCATGCCGTACTGCGGTTACGAGACCTACGACTTCGACGTGCCGACCCAGCCCGAGGGTGACGTGTTCGCGCGCTACCTGGTCCGGATCGCCGAGATGCGCGAGTCGCTGAAGATCGTCGAGCAGGCCATGGACCGGCTCAAGCCCGGCCCGATCATGGTCGAGGACCGGAAGATCGCGTGGCCGGCGCAGCTGGCGCTCGGCACCGACGGCCTGGGCAACTCGCTGGAGCACGTGGCGCACATCATGGGCCAGTCCATGGAGTCCCTGATCCACCACTTCAAGCTGGTCACCGAGGGCTTCCGGGTCCCGGCCGGCCAGGTGTACGTGCCGATCGAGGGCCCGCGCGGCGAGCTGGGCGCGCACGTGATCTCGGATGGGGGCACCCGGCCGTTCCGGGTGCACATGCGGGAACCGAGCTTCGTGAACCTGCAGGCGATTCCGGCCATGGCCGAGGGCGGCCTGCTGGCAGATGTGATCGCGGGTGGAGCCAGCCTCGACCCGGTGATGGGTGGGTGTGACCGATGACAGCGCCGCAGAAGTCGGTGGACGTGTTCGACGAGAAGACCCGGGAGCTGGCGCGCGAGATCATCGCGCGCTTCCCGGAGGGCAAGGAGCGCTCGGCACTGCTGCCGATGCTGCACCTGGTCCAGTCGGTCGAGGGGTACGTCTCCCCGGCCGGTGTCACGTTCTGCGCCGAGCAGCTCAACCTGACCAAGGCCCAGGTCGGCGCGGTCGCCACCTTCTACACCATGTACAAGCGCCGGCCGACCGGCGAGTACCTGGTCAGCGTCTGCACGAACACCCTGTGCAACGTGCTCGGCGGGCAGGAGGTCTACGACACCCTGTCGCAGACCCTGGGCGTCGGCCACGACGAGACCACCGAGGACGGCAAGATCACGCTGGAGCACGCCGAGTGCCTCGCCGCGTGCGACTACGGCCCGGTGCTCACCGTCAACTACGACTTCTTCGACAACGTGACCCCGGAGAGTGCGCTCGACGTCGTCGGCAAGCTCAAGGCCGGGCAGCGGCCGATGCCGACCCGCGGCGCGCGCCTGTGCTCGTTGAAGGAGACGGCGTTGCAGCTGGCGGGCTTCGCCGACGAGCGCGAGGGCGCGGTCGCCGACGGCCCGGCGGGCGACTCGACGCTGCGCGGCGTGCGCCTGGCGCAGCAGCACGGGATCAGCCCGGCCGGTTTCGACATCAACACGCCCATCCCGACTCCCTCGAAGGAGGCGGCGAAGTGAGCACTCCAAGTGCCGCCACCCTGGCCAAGCTCACCCCGGTCCTCACCAAGCGCTGGCTGTCCCCCGACGCCTGGCGCCTCGACGTGTACGAGCGCCTGGACGGCTACGCCGCACTGCGCAAGGCCCTGGCCGTGCACCCGGACGACCTGATCGCCCTGATCAAGGACTCCGGCCTGCGCGGCCGCGGCGGCGCGGGCTTCCCGACCGGGCTCAAGTGGGGCTTCATCCCACAGAACGACGGCAAGCCGCACTACCTGGTCGTCAACGCCGACGAGGGCGAGCCGGGCACCTGCAAGGACCTGCCGCTGATGTCGCACGACCCGCACTCGCTGGTCGAGGGCGTCATCATCGCGTCGTACGCGATCCGCGCCAACCGCGCCTACATCTACATCCGCGGCGAGGCGGTGCAGGCCGCGCGGCGGCTGCGCCACGCGGTGCAGGAGGCGTACAAGGCCGGCTACCTCGGCAAGAACATCCTGGGCAGCGGGTACGACCTCGACCTGGTGGTGCACTCCGGCGCGGGCGCGTACATCTGCGGCGAGGAGACGGCGCTGCTGGACTCGCTGGAGGGCTTCCGCGGCCAGCCGCGCCTGCGCCCGCCGTTCCCGGCGACGCACGGCCTCTACGCCAGCCCGACGGTCGTCAACAACGTGGGCACCATCGCCAGCGTGCCGTACATCGTGCTGGGCGGGGCCGCCTGGTGGAAGACGATGGGCACGGAGAAGTCGTCCGGCCCGATGATCTACTCGCTGTCCGGCCGGGTGAAGAACCCGGGCCAGTACGAGTGCTCGATGGGCATCACCCTGCGCGAGCTGATCGAGCTGGCCGGCGGTATGCAGGACGGCCACCAGCTGCGGTTCTGGACCCCGGGCGGTTCGTCGACGCCGCTGCTGACGGGTGACCACATCGACGTCGCGATGGACTTCGAGTCGGTCGCCGCGGCGGGCTCGATCCTGGGCACCACCGCCGTCCAGCTCTTCAGCGACCAGGACTGCCCGGTCTACGCGACCTACCGGTGGCTGGAGTTCTACCACCACGAGTCGTGCGGCAAGTGCACCCCGTGCCGTGAGGGCAACTACTGGATGGTGCGGGTCTACCGGCGCATCCTCTCCGGCGAGGGCACGCTCGAGGACCTGGACACCCTGCTGGACACCGCCGCCAACATCCTGGGCCGCTCTTTCTGCGGTCTCGGTGACGGCGCGACCAGCCCGGTGACCTCCTCCCTGCAGTACTTCAAGCAGGACTACCTGGACTACATCGAGGGTCGCAAGGCGCCGAAGCTCAGCGCCCACGCCCTGGCAGGAGCGCACTGACAATGAGCCAGGAAGTACAGAAGCACACCGACACCGTCACGCTCACCATCGACGGCATCGAGGTGACCGCGCCCAAGGGCGAGCTGGTCATCCGCACCGCCGAGCGGCTGGGCATCGACATCCCGCGGTTCTGCGACCACCCGCTGCTGGCCCCGGCCGGCGCGTGCCGCCAGTGCCTGGTGGACGTGGAGGGCCAGCGCAAGCCGGTCGCCTCGTGCACCCAGACGGTGGCCGACGGCATGGTGGTCCGCACGCAGCTGACCTCCGAGGTCGCCCGCAAGGCGCAGGAGGGTGTGATGGAGCTGCTGCTCATCAACCACCCGCTGGACTGCCCCATGTGCGACAAGGGCGGCGAGTGCCCGCTGCAGAACCAGGCGATGCAGGTCGGCCGCCCGGAGTCGCGCTTCCGCGAGGCCAAGCGCGAGTACGAGAAGCCGATCAACATCTCCGCGCAGGTGCTGCTGGACCGTGAGCGCTGCGTGCTGTGCCAGCGCTGCACCCGGTTCTCCGAGGAGATCGCGGGCGACAAGTTCATCGACCTGATGGACCGGTCGTCGGCCGAGCAGATCGGCATCTACCGCGACGCTGCGTTCGGCGAGCTTGCGAGCCGGACCGGTGAGCACAGTGGGCACTCGCGCGACCACGGCACGATCGACGAGCTGGCCTACGACCAGGATGACCCGGAGCCGGGCGACGTCCCGTTCAACTCCTACTTCTCCGGCAACACGATCCAGATCTGCCCGGTCGGCGCGCTCACGAGCGAGCAGTACCGCTTCCGCGCCCGGCCGTTCGACCTGGTGTCCTCGCCGAGCAAGTGCGAGCACTGCGCGTCGGGCTGCGACATGCGCACCGACCACCGCCGCGGCAAGGTGCTGCGCCGGATGGCCGGCGACGACCCGCAGGTCAACGAGGAGTGGAACTGCGACAAGGGCCGGTGGGGCTTCCGCTACGCCACCGCCTTCGACCGGCTCACCACCCCGCTGGTGCGCGACGCCGAGAGTGGCGAGCTGCGCGAGGCCTCCTGGACCGAGGCGCTGACCGTCGCGGCCGAGGGCCTGCGGGCCGCCCGGGACGGCGCGTACGGCGTCGGCGTGTTGACCGGCGGCCGGCTGACCGTCGAGGACGCGTACGCGTACGCGAAGTTCAGCCGCATCGCGCTGGGCAGCAACGACATCGACTTCCGGGCCCGGCCGCTGTCGGCGGAGGAGGCCGAGTTCCTGGCCTCGTCGGTCGTCGGTGAGCAGTCGGTCACCTACACCGACCTGGAGCAGGCCAAGCACGTCGTGCTGGTCGGCTTCGAGCCGGAGGAGGAGAGCCCGATCATCCTGCTCCGCCTGCGCAAGGCGGCGGCCAAGGGCAAGCTCAAGGTCACCTCGGTGGCCCCGTTCCTGACCCGCGGCGCGGAGAAGGCCGGCGCGACGCTGGTCGAGTGCGTGCCCGGCCAGGAGCCGGCCGCGCTGTCCAACCTGGAGCTGGAGCCGGGCACCATCGTGCTGGCCGGCGAGCGGCTGGCCGTCGTCCGCGGCGGCTTCTCCGCCGTGGCGAGCCTCGCAGCGCGTACCGGTGCGAAGCTCGCCTGGGTGCCGCGGCGCGCGGGTGACCGCGGCGCGGTCGACGCGGGCTGCCTGCCCACGCTGCTGCCCGGTGGCCGCTCGGTCGCCGACGCGGCCGCGCGGGCCGAGTTGTCGGCGGCCTGGGGCGTCGCGGCGGGCGTGATCCCGAGCCAGACCGGCCGCGACACCGACGCGATCCTCGCCGCGGCCGCCTCCGGCAAGCTGGGCGCGCTGGTCGTGGCGGGTGTCGACCCGGCCGACCTGAGCGACCCGAAGGCCGCCGAGGAGGCGCTGGACAAGGTCGGCTTCCTGGTCTCGCTGGAGCTGCGGATGAGCGCCGTGTCCCGGCGCGCGAACGTGGTGTTCCCGGTCGCCGCGCCCGCCGAGAAGGCGGGCTCGTACGTGAACTGGGAGGGCCGCCTGCGCACCTACGAGCAGGCGTTGGAGACCCCGAACACGGGTGCGAAGCTGACCGACGCCCGGGTGCTCGACGCGCTGGCCGCCCGGATGGGCGTGACGCTGGGCACCGGCGACGTGCTGGCGGTGCGCCGCGAGCTGGGCAGCCTGCCCGCGACGGGCCAGCAGCGCCCGGCCGCGCCGGCCGAGGTGGGCGCGGCCGCGCCCACGCTGAAGCAGAACGAGGCGATCCTGGCCAGCTGGGCGCAGCTGATCGACCTGGGCACCCTCACCGACGGCGACGAGGTGCTGGCCGGCACCGCCCGCCCGCCGGTGGTGCGCCTGTCGAAGGCGCGCGCCACCGCGCTGGGTGTCGCCGACGGCGACCCGGTGACCGTCGGGACCGCGCGGGGTGCGATCACCCTGCCGGCCGCGATCACCGAGATCGCCGATGACGTCGTCTGGGTGCCGACCAACTCGCCGGGTTCCACGCTGCGCCGCACGCTCGGCGCGAACCCGGGTGCGGTCGTGACCGTGAGCGGAGGAAGCAAATGATCCTCGCCCCCATCGGGTTCCTCGCCGAGGACCCGGCGACCGGCGATCCGACGCTGGTCGACTTCGGGCATGACCCGTGGTGGATCGTCCTCATCAAGGTGGTCGGCGTCTTCGTCTTCCTCGTGGTGATGACCCTGTTCACCATCTGGTACGAGCGCCGCGTGGTGGCCCGGATGCAGGTGCGTCCCGGCCCGAACCGGCACGGTCCCTTCGGTTTGCTGCAGTCGCTGGCCGACGGTCTGAAGCTGGCGTTCAAGGAAGACATCATGCCGCTCAAGGCGGACAAGGTGGTCTTCTTCATCGCGCCGGTGATCTCCACGGTCTGCGCTTTCACCGCGTTCTCGATCATGCCGTTCGGCCCGTTCGTGTCGATGTTCGGCACGCGCACGCCGCTGCAGCTGACCGACATCCCGGTGGCGGTGCTGCTGGTGCTGGCCTGCTCGGGCATGGGCATCTACGGCATCGTGCTGGGCGGCTGGGCCTCCGGCTCGACCTACCCGCTGCTCGGCGGCCTGCGCTCCAGTGCCCAGCTGATCTCGTACGAGGTCGCGATGGGCCTGTCGTTCGTGGCCGTCTTCATGACCGCGGGCACGATGAGCACCTCGGAGATCGTCAACGCGCAGGCGCAGGGTTCGCCGGTGTCGCTCGGCGGCTTCGAGTTCACCGCGCCGAGCTGGTTCTTCCTGCTGCTGCTGCCGAGCTTCGTCATCTACTCGATCTCGGCGGTCGGCGAGACCAACCGGGCCCCGTTCGACCTTCCCGAGGCCGAGTCGGAGCTGGTCGGCGGCTTCCACACCGAGTACTCGTCGCTGAAGTTCGCGCTGTTCTTCCTGGCCGAGTACATCAACATGGTGACCGTCTCCGGCCTGTGCGCCACCCTCTTCCTGGGCGGCTGGCGCGCGCCGACGTCGTTCGAGAGCTTCTGGCCGGGCATCAACTCCGGCTGGTGGCCGCTGCTGTGGTTCACCATCAAGGTGCTGCTGCTGCTGTTCGTCTTCATCTGGCTGCGGGGCACGCTGCCCCGGCTGCGCTACGACCAGTTCATGCGCTTCGGCTGGAAGGTCCTCATCCCGGTCAACCTGGTGTGGATCCTGACGCTGGCCTTCATCAAGACGATGCAGAAGCAGCAGATGGACGGCTGGACCAAGGTCTGGTTCATCGCCATCCCGCTGGTGGTGATCCTGCTGCTGGCGCTGCTGTGGCCGCAGAAGAAGGAGGAGCCGGTCCTGCCCGTCGAGGAGCAGGTGGCCCGGCGCCCCGAGGGCAGCTTCCCGCTGCCGCCGATGGACCTGCAGGTGCCGGTGAGCCCTCGCGCGAAGCGGCTGACCGCCGAGCGCGAGACCGTGCCCGCGACCAGCGAAGAGGAGGTGTGACATGGGTTCGATGACTGATGCCGTCAAGGGCTTCGGCGTGACGTTCTCGCACATGTTCAAGAAGACCGTCACCACGCACTACCCGGAGAAGCCGGACCCGACGGCCCCGCGTTACCACGGCCGGCACATCCTCAACCGCTACCCGGACGGCCTGGAGAAGTGCATCGGCTGCGAGCTGTGCGCGTGGGCCTGCCCGGCGGACGCGATCTTCGTCGAGGGCGGCGACAACACCGACGAGGCGCGCTTCTCGCCCGGTGAGCGCTACGCGTCCAACTACCAGATCAACTACGCCCGGTGCATCTTCTGCGGTCTGTGCATCGAGGCCTGCCCGACCCGCTCGCTCACCATGAGCAACGAGTACGAGCTGGCCCGCGACAACCGGCAGGACCTGATCTTCACGAAGGAGCAGCTGCTCGCGCCGCTGCTGCCCGGCATGGAGCAGCCGCCGCACCCGATGCGGCTGGGCGACACCGAGAAGGACTACTACCTGGGCGCCCCGGCGAACCCCGGTACGTCGGCGGGAGCTGAGACCCGATGATGCTTTCGACTCAGGTGCTCGCCGCCGCGGCCGAGGTGTCCGGCGGGGAGAAGTGGACCTTCTTCCTGCTGGCCCCGCTCGCGGTCATCGGCGCGCTGGGCATGGTGATCGCGCGCAACGCGGTGCACTCCGCGCTGTGGCTGGTGCTGACCATGCTCAGCCTGGGCGTCTTCTACATCGTGCAGGCCGGTCCGTTCATCGGCATGGTGCAGATCATCGTCTACACCGGCGCGATCATGATGCTCTTCCTGTTCGTGCTGATGCTGGTCGGCCGCGACGCGTCCGACTCGGTGATCGAGACGCTGCGCGGCCAGAAGGTCGTCGCGATCCTGCTGGGCCTGGGCCTGGCGGGCCTGCTCGGCACCGGCGTCTTCCAGGCCACCCGGGACATGCCGGTGGCCGGCCTGGACAAGGCCAACATCAACGGCAACGTGCAGGGCATCGCCCAGCTGCTGTTCGGCCCGTACGTCTGGGTCTTCGAGGTCACCTCGGCGCTGCTCATCACGGCGGCGGTCGGCGCGATGCTGCTGGCCCACCGCGAGCGCGAGAAGGGCGAGCGGGTCGGCCAGGTCGCGCAGATGAAGGCGCGCTTCGAGCCGGGCAACTACCCCGGCCCCAAGCCGGGCCCGGGTGTCTTCGCGAACTCCACCTCGGTGGCCACCCCGGCGAAGCTGCCGGACGGCACGCCCGCCGAGCGGAGCATCTCGCCGATCCTGCCGACGCGCGAGCTCACCTCGGCCGAGATCGCCAACAAGCACACCGAGGGGAAGTGACCCGATGACCCCCATGTACTACATCGTGCTGTCGGCTGTGCTGTTCAGCATCGGCGCCGTCGGCGTGCTGATCCGGCGCAACGCCATCGTGCTGTTCATGTGCATCGAGCTGATGCTCAACGCCGCGAACCTGGCCCTGGTCACCTTCGCCCGGATGAACGGGACGCTGGACGGCCAGATCATGGCCTTCTTCTCGATGGTGGTCGCGGCAGCGGAGGTCGTCGTCGGTCTGGCCATCATCATGTCGATCTTCCGCACGCGACGCTCGGCGAGCGTCGACGACGCGAACCTGCTGAAGTACTGAGGCGGAGATGCAACCAACTCTGATGCTCGCGGAGGCGGCACAGGCGCCCGTCGTCTACGCCTCCGCGACCGGAATCCTTTCCTACATGTGGCTGCTGATCGCCGTTCCGGCGGTCAGCGCCCTGATCCTGCTCACCACCGGCCGCTGGGCCGACAAGTGGGGCCACTGGCTCGGCTGCGCGGCGGTGCTGTTCTCCTTCGTGCTCGGCGCGGCCATGTTCTTCGAGCTGCGCGACCTGCCCAACCGGGCGGTGCAGCTCGACCTGTACAGCTTCATCCCGGTCGGCTCGCTGCAGGTGGACTTCGGTTTCCTGTTCGACCCGCTGACCGCCTGCTTCGTGCTGCTGATCACGGGCGTGGGTTTCCTGATCCACCTGTACGCGACCGGCTACATGGCCCACGACGAGGGCCGTCGCCGCTTCTTCGGGTATTTCAACCTGTTCATCGCGGCGATGCTGCTGCTGGTGCTCGGCAACAACTACGTGATGCTCTACTTCGGCTGGGAAGGCGTGGGTCTCGCGTCCTACCTGCTGATCTCCTTCTGGTACGGCCGGCCGTCCGCGGCCACCGCCGGCAAGAAGGCGTTCATCATGAACCGCATCGGTGACGCGGGTCTGGTGCTCGGCATCTTCGTGATGTTCGCGCAGCTCGGCTCGGTCAACTACGACGTGGTGTTCAGCAACGCCGGCCTGCTGCCGAGCACGACGATCCTGGTGCTCGGCCTGCTGCTGCTGCTCGGCGCGTGCGGCAAGTCCGGCCAGTTCCCGCTGCAGGCGTGGTTGCCCGACGCGATGGAGGGCCCGACCCCGGTCTCGGCCCTGATCCACGCGGCGACGATGGTGACCGCCGGTGTCTACCTGATCGCCCGCTCCAACCCGATCTTCTCGGCGAACCTGACGCTGCAGACGGTCGTGGTCAGCGTCGGCGCGCTCACCCTGCTGCTGGGCTGCATCATCGGCTCGGCCAAGGACGACATCAAGCGCGTGCTCGCCTGGTCGACCGTGTCGCAGATCGGCTACATGTTCCTCGGCGTCGGGCTGGGCGGCGGCGCGTACGCGCTGGCCATCATCCACCTGCTGGCGCACGGCTTCTTCAAGGCCAACATGTTCCTCGGCGCCGGCTCGGTCATGCACGGCATGAACGACCAGGTGGACATCCGCCGCTTCGGCGGGCTGTGGAAGTACATGAAGATCACCTGGCTCACCTTCATGATGGGCTGGCTGGCGATCATCGGCATCCCGCCGCTGAGCGGCTTCTTCACCAAGGAGCCGATCATCGTGGCCGCCTTCGCGCGGCCCGGCTGGACCGGCTGGCTCTACGGCTTCGCGGCGCTGATCGGCGCGGGTCTGACCGCGTTCTACATGACCCGCCTGTTCATCCTGACGTTCCACGGCCCGAAGCGGTGGACCACCGCCAAGGAAGGCTCGGTCGACCAGCACCCGCACGAGTCTCCGCCGGTGATGACGATCCCGCTGATCTTCCTGGCGCTCGGCTCGATCTTCGCCGGCTGGCTCATGGCCTCCCCGGTCGCGGAGTGGCTCACCCCCGTGCTGGGCCCGCCGGTTGAGGAGCACCCGACGACGCTGTCCCACACCACCATCACCATCCTCAGCCTGGCGCTGACGGTGGCCGGTGCGGGTCTGGCGTACGCGCTGTTCAACAAGGGCACGGCGCTGGAGCCGCAGCCGGCCGGCGCGCTGGTCACGGCCGCCCGCAACAACCTCTACACCGACGCCTTCAACGAGGCCGTGTTCGAGAAGCCGGGCAAGTGGTTCACCCGGGCCCTGGTCTTCGTCGACAACAAGGGCGTGGACGGCCTCGTCAACGGGCTCGCGGCGCTGGTCGGCGGGGGCTCGGGCAGGCTGCGGCGGCTCCAGACCGGCTTCGTGCGGTCGTACGCGCTCTCGATGCTTCTCGGCGGGGTCCTGGTGCTCGGCGCCTTCGCCGCAGTGCAGCTCGGCTGGATGGGATAACGATGAAATACCTGTCAATCCTGACCCTCGCGCCGCTGATCGGCGCGCTGACGGTCGCGTTCGTGCCGCGAGCGAAGCCGGAGCTGGCCAAGCGGCTGGCGCTGATCTGGTCGATCGTGGTGCTGGCCGTGGGCGTGGCGACCTGGGTCGCCTACAAGCCCGGCGGCGCGCGGATGCAGCTGCAGGAGTCCTACACCTGGATCCCGGCGTGGGGCGCGAAGTTCAGCTTCGCCGTCGACGGCATCGCCCTGGTGATGATCGCGCTGATCGCGCTGCTGGTGCCGCTGGTGATCCTGGCCAGCTGGCACGACGCGGAGAAGAGCAAGCGCAGCGTCCCGGCGTACTTCGCCCTGCTGCTGGCGCTCGAAGGCACCATGATCGGCACCTTCACCTCCGCCGACGTGCTGCTGTTCTACCTCTTCTTCGAGGTCATGCTGGTGCCGATGTACTTCATCATCGGCTCGTTCGGCACCGACGTGCCGGCCAAGCAGCGCCAGTACGCCGCGGTGAAGTTCTTCCTCTACTCCCTGGTCGGCGGTCTGCTCATGCTGGCCGCGGTCATCGGCATGTGGGTGTACGGCGGCCAGACCTTCGACTGGCAGACGCTGACGAACGTGGAGTTCACCACCACCGTGCAGCGGTGGCTGTTCCTCGGCTTCTTCATCGCCTTCGCCATCAAGGCGCCGTTCTTCCCGTTCCACACCTGGCTGCCCGACGCCGGCGGGGCGGCTCCGGCCGGCGCCGCGGCACTGCTGGTCGGCGTGATGGACAAGGTCGGCACCTTCGGCATCCTGCGCTACTGCCTCCCGCTGTTCCCGGAGGCGTCGCGCTGGTTCGCGCCGTGGGCGATCGGCCTGTCGGTGATCGGCATCATCTACGCGGCCCTCGTGGCGATCGGCCAGAAGGACCTCAAGCGCCTGGTCAGCTACACCTCGATCGCGCACTTCGGCTTCATCGGCGTCGGCATCTTCGCCTTCACCTACCAGGCCGGCTCCGGCGCGGTGCTGTACATGGTCAACCACGGTCTCGCCACCGGCCTGCTGTTCCTGGTCGTGGGCATGTTCGTGGCGCGCCGCGGCAGCACCCTGGTGACCGACTTCGGCGGCGCGGGCAAGCTGCTGCCGGTGCTGGCGGGCGTCTTCTTCATCGCGGGCATGGCCTCGCTGGCGCTGCCGGGCCTGGCCCCGTTCGTCAGCGAGTTCCTGGTGCTCATCGGCACGTTCACGGTGAACAAGCCGGTGGCGGTCATCGCGACGGTCGGCATCATCCTCGCCGCGGCGTACGTGCTGTGGATGATCCAGCGCACCACGCAGGGCAACACCAACCCCGCCCTGCTCGACCTCGCGCCGATGAAGCGCGACCTGTCGCTGCGTGAGGGCATCGTGGTGGCGCCCCTGATCGTGCTGCTCATCGTGCTGGGCTTCTACCCCAAGCCGGTGCTCGACGTGATCAATCCGGCGGTGCAGGCCACGTTGACCGACGTGGTCACCCCGGAGCGGGCCGACCCGGCGCCCGCCACCTCCACTGTGGAAGCAGGAAAGTGACCATGGGCGAAGATTTTGTCGTCAAGCTGCCGGAGCTGGATTACGCCGCCCTGGCGCCGATGCTGATCCTGTTCGGCGCGGCGTGCCTCGGGGTGCTCGTCGAGGCGTTCGTGCCGCGCCGGGCCCGCAACACCGCGCAGCTGGTGCTGGGCCTGCTGGCCCTGGTCGCCGCGCTGGTCGCCGTGCTGATGCACGCGCCGGACGTGACCGACGCCAACGCGCTGACCGGTGCGCAGTCGCTCTCGATCGACCAGGCGGGTCTGTTCCTGCAGGGCGCGATCCTGGTGCTCGCCATCGTCGCGCTGCTGCTGTTCGGCGAGCGCACGCTGGAGAACGGCGGCCCGTTCGTGGCCCAGGCCGCGATCACCGTCGGCTCGGAGCTCGACCGCAGGCAGGCGGCCAAGGAGTCGGGTGCGACCGAGGTCTACCCGCTGGCCGTCTTCGCCGTCGCCGGCATGATGCTCTTCGTCACCGCGAACAACCTGCTGGTCATGTTCGTGGCGCTGGAGGTCTTCTCGCTCCCGCTGTACCTGCTCTGCGCGCTCGCCCGGCGCAAGCGGCTGCTGTCGCAGGAGGCCGCGCTCAAGTACTTCCTGCTCGGCGCGTACGCCTCGGCGTTCTTCCTGTTCGGCCTCGCGATGATCTACGGCTTCGCCGGCGCGGTCGACTTCCGGGCGATCCACGCCTCGGTGACCGACTCGACGAACAGCCCGATCCTGCTGTTCATCGGCCTCGCGATGCTGTCCATCGGCCTGCTGTTCAAGGCCGCCGCGGCGCCGTTCCACGTGTGGACGCCCGACGTCTACCAGGGCGCGCCGACCGCGGTCACCGCGTTCATGGCGGCCTGCACCAAGGTCGCCGCGTTCGGTGCGCTGGCCCGGGTGCTCTACGTCGGCTTCGACGGGCTCGGCTGGGAGTTCACGCCGGTGCTCGGCGTCATCGCGGTGCTGACGATGCTGATCGGCGCGATCCTCGCGGTGACCCAGACCGACCTCAAGCGCCTGCTGGCCTACTCGTCCATCGCCAACGCCGGCTACCTGCTGGTTGGTGTGCTGGGCGGCGGCAAGCAGGGCCTGAGCAGCATGCTGTTCTACCTCGTGGCGTACGGCTTCCTCGTGATCGCCGCCTTCGCGATGCTCACGCTGGTCCGCGACGCCGACGGGGAGGCCACGCACCTGGCCCGCTGGGCGGGCCTGGGCAAGCGGTCGCCGCTGTTCGCCGGTGTCTTCACCTTCCTGCTGCTGGGCTTCGCGGGCATCCCGCTGACCAGTGGTTTCGTGGCGAAGTTCGCGGTGTTCGGCGCGGGCATCAACGGCGACCAGACCTGGCTGGTGCTCTTCGGCGTGCTGAGCAGCATCATCCTCGCCTTCCCGTACCTGCGGGTCGTCGTCATGATGTGGCTGAGCGAGCCCGGTGAGACCACCCCGAGCGTCTCCATCCCCGGCATGCTGACCTCGACCGCCCTCATGATCGGCGTGCTGGTCACGCTGGTGCTGGGCGTCTGGCCGAGTCCGCTGCTCGACCTGACGACCGACGTGTCCAACTTCATCCGGTAGGTAGGCGTAAATCCGAGGCTCCCCCCACGACCCGTTCACTGGGCATGGGGGGAGCTTCGATCATGTGAGAGCCATGTGGCATCGTGAGGACGTGGTGAGCAGCGTGAACGGTCGTACTGCCCGGAGCACCGGTGTCCGGTTCGAGGACCCTGCCCTGGAAGCCTCGGTGATGGCGCACCTGGCGTCGGTGGAGGACCGCCTGCGCGAGTGCGTCGAATCCGCGGACCCCTTCGTCAGCGAAGCCGCCAAGCACCTGATGGAAGCCGGCGGCAAGCGGTTCCGGCCGATGTTGGTCGCGGTCTGCGCGCACTTCGGCGACCCCGCCGCGCCCGAACTGGTGGACGCGTCGACGGTGCTGGAGCTGACCCACGTCGCCACGCTGTACCACGACGATGTCATGGACGAGGCGCTGGTGCGTCGCGGCACGCCCAGTGCCAACGCGCGCTGGGGCAACTCGCTGGCCATCCTCGTCGGCGACTTCCTCTTCTCCCGGGCCGCGGAGCTGGCCGCGGGCCTCGGCCCCGACGCGGTGCGCATCCAGGCGCAGACGTTCGCGCAGCTGGTGCACGGCCAGATCGCCGAGACGGTGGGCCCGCGCGACGCCGACCCGGTCGAGCACCACCTGAAGGTGCTCGACGGCAAGACCGCGTCGCTGATGGCGACCTGCGGCACCTTCGGCGGCATGTTCTCCGGCGCGTCCCCCGCGGTCACCGCCGCGCTCACCACGTACTGCGAGACGCTGGGGCTGGCCTTCCAGCTCTCCGACGACCTGCTCGACATCTCCAGCGAGTCGACGGACTCCGGCAAGACCCCCGGCACCGACCTGCGCGAGGGCGTGCCGACGCTGCCGGTGCTCTACGCGCTGGCCTCCGACGACAGCGACCCGGCCGCGGTCCGCCTACGCCAGATCCTGGCCGACGGCCCGGTCACCGACGACGCGCTGCACGCCGAGGCGCTGGAGCTGCTGCGCGACAGCGTGGCGCTCAAGCGGGCCCGGGAGACCGTGCGGGGTTACGCCGAGCAGGCGCGGGCCCAGCTGCAGGGCCTGCCGCGCAACGCGGCCCGCGAAGCGCTGGAGTCCCTCTGCGACGTCATCGCCGACCGCATCAGCTGACCACCGCACCCGTTTTTTCATAGACGTTGGCCTATGACGTCGAGTTTGATCTACGATCGCTCGATGTCATAGGCCAACGTCTATCGAGGGCGGGGTCGGTGAGACGCGGCCGGGCGAACTTTCCGGAGCGGTCCGACGAGTGAAGGGCCCGGTGGGCGGAGGTTCTGACCGTCCAGATTGGATCGAAGGATTTCGTTACGTCGGGGCTCTTCACGTCAGGCGTGCATTTGCATATCGTAGGTGCGACTGCATGGAGGTGACGGTGCGAGACTCAGCGGTTCCGCCATCGGACATGGTCAGCAGCGTGGCGCGAGCGCTGCGGGTGCTGGAGGTGGTGGGCGAGTCGCCCACCGGGCTGTCCCCCAAGCAGATCGCACGCCGGTGCGACATCACCATCGCCGCCGCGTACCGGATGCTGCGCACCCTCGCCCACCAGGGTTACGTGATGCGCCGCGCCGACGGGGCGTACACGCTGGGCCTGGCGGTCGCCGACCGCTTTCGTGAGCTGGTCAGCGCGATGCGCGGGCCCGCCGAGGTCGGCACGGTGCTGCGCCGCGCCAGCGCCGAGATCGGCTACAGCCACTACCTGGGCAGCTTCGTCGACGGGCGGATCGCGATCACCGCCGTAGCCGAGGGCTTCCGCTCGCCGCACGTCGAGGACCTGGTGCCCGGGTTCGACGAGGGCGCGCACGCGACCGCGCTGGGCAAGAACCTGCTCGCGACCCTCGACCAGGCGCAGCGTGAGCGCTACCTCAAGGAGCACGGCATGCGGGCCTTCACCCAGGCCACGCTGCGCTCGCACACGGCGCTCGACGCCGACATCGCGGCGGGTATGCGCCGCGGCATGCAGGTGGAGATCGGGCAGTTCCGCCCGGGGGTGGCCTGCGCGTCGGTGTCCGTGCAGACGGCGGGCGACCTGTCGCAGCGCTTCGTGGTCGCCTGCGCGCTGCCGGCGGTCGACCTGGTGAAGCAGGCGCCGATGATCCGGGAGCGGCTGCACGCCACGGCCCGCACGCTTCAGTCGGCCCTCAACGCCCCGCTGACGGCCGCACACGGTGCGGCCGCGGCTTGACCCACTCCGGCAGTCCACAGCCCGGCAGCCGACCGGGAAGGCACCGCGACGGCGGCGCGGGTAATGGGTCAGTCGGACAGGAAGAGGCAGAACGGGTGGCCGGCCGGGTCGAGGTAGACGCGGACGTCGTCCTGCGGCTGGAAGTCGGCGAGCGTCGCGCCGGCGGCCACCGCGTGAGCACCGGAGGCCGCCAGGTCGTCGACGGCGATGTCCAGGTGCACCATCATCTGCGGCTCGCCGGGGCCGGCCGGCCACACCGGGCGCACGTACGCGGACTCGGTCTGGAACGACAGGCCCGGCCCGCCGCCGGGGCCGCGCAGCTTGACCCAGTCGGGTTCGTCCTGCTCCCGGGTCCAGCCGAGCAGCCGCTCGTAGAAGGCGGCGAGAGCCCGCGCGTCGGGCGAGTCCAGCACGATGCCGGACAGCTCCAGCCGGGGCGTGTTCTCGGTCATACCGGTCAGCGTAGACAGAAACGGCGCCCGCGGCCCGAAGGCCGCGAGCGCCGCTGGTGCGAGGTGGGTCAGCTGCCGACGGGGCGGCCGTCGAGCCGCCACACGCCGACGATGCCCGGCTTGGCGTAGTCGCCGTCGGGCCAGGTGCTGGCCGGTGAGTCCATGGACGCGCCGCTGATCTCACCCGGGTGCTGCGGGGCGACGAACACCGTCTTGTTGTCCACGCTGATGAACGGGCCACACGCCTCGGCCCCGCGGGGCACGGTGAGGAACTGCTTGAGGTGGCCGGCCTCGGGGCCGCTCAGCGCGGTCGCGAACAGGCCGTCGTTGGACAGCAGCGCGTTGCCGTCCGTGGAGATCCACAGGTTGCCCGCGCCGTCGAACGCCAGGTTGTCGGGGCAGGAGATCGGCGAGACCTTGGTCTTGTCGTACCCCATGAAGTAGGTCGACGGGTCCGCCGGGTCGCCGCAGACGATCGGGACCGCCCAGGTGAACGTGGTGCCGGTGTGGTCGCCGCCGTTCTCGGTGATCTCGAAGATGTGCCCGTGCTTGTTGGCGTTGCGCGGGTTGGCCTCGTCGGCCGGCGCGTTGCGGCCGCCGGTGGTGCCGCGGGCCGTGTTGTTGGTCAGCGCGGCGTAGATCTTGCCGGTGACCGGGTTCGGCTCGACGTCCTCCGGACGGTCCATCTTGGTCGGGTTGACCAGGTCGGCCGCGAGGCGGGTGTGCACCAGGATCTGCTCGACGGTCCAGCCCGGCACCATCGGCTTGTTGTCCTTGACCAGCGGGATCCAGACGCCGGTGCCGTTGAACGCGCCGTCGCTGGGCAGCTTGCCGGTGCCGTCGATCTCGGCGGCGCTGGTGTAGCCGAGCTGCGCCACGTACAGGTCGCCGGACTCCAGCAGGGACATGTTCTGCTTGCGGGCCCAGTACGAGTTGCCGCGGGTGAACTTCTTGTGCGACACGAACTTGTACATGTAGTCGTGCCGCTCGTCGTCGCCCATGTACGCCACGACGTGCCCGCTGTCGGCCACGATCACGTTCGCGCCCTCGTGCTTGAACCGGCCCAGCGCGGTGTGCTTGCGCGGGGTCGAGCCCGGATCGAACGGGTCCACCTCGACGATCCAGCCGTGGCGGTTGATCTCGTTCGGGGTCACCGCCAGGTCGAACCGGGCGTCGACCCGGTCCCACTTGCGCGAGCCGCTCGGGTAGCGGGCCGTGGTGGACACGCCGTACCGGGCCAGCGAGGCTTTGGCCTCCTCGGGCGCGCCGTCGCCGCCGACGAAGTACTGGTTCCAGTTCTCCTCGCCGGACAGCACCGTGCCCCACGGGGTCACGCCGCCCGCGCAGTTGTTGAACGTGCCGATGACCTTCTTGCCGGTGGGGTCGGCGGCCGTCTTCAGCAGCGCCGAACCCGCGGCGGGGCCGGTCACCGCGAAGACGGTGGACAGACCGGTGATGCGCCGGTTGTACGGCCGCCGCCCCTTGCCGACCACGACCCACTGCCCGGTGCGCCCGACCCGCTCCAGCTCGACCACCGACATGCCGTGCGCGGCGATCGTGGCCTGGATCTGGTCGGTGGTCAGCGCGTCCAGCCCGGCGAAACCAGGGAACATCAGCTCTTCGTTGGTGTACTCGTGGTTGCAGACCAGCAGCGCGCGGTCGCCGCCGCGGCCCAGCGGCAGCACCGCGACGAAGTCGTTGTTGTAGCCGAACTGCTTCGACTGGGTGGCCGCGCTCTGCTTCGCCGGGTCGAAGTCCGCCGCGCCGGGCACGACCTCGTCACCCCAGCGGATGATCACGTTGTGGTCGTACCCGTTGGGCACCACCAGGTTGTCCAGCGTGTTCGGGGGGATCGGCGAGAACGTCAGCGCGGTCGGCTTGCCCGTGCGGGTCAGCGTCTCCACGGAGAACTCCTCGGCCGCGGCCGCCTCGCCGGGCTCGGCGAACGCCGGGGACGCGGCGGTGGCGCCGGCCACCGCACCGGCGAAGCCGAGCGCGATGGCGCCGGCCGAGCCGGCCTTGAGCATGCCGCGCCGGGACACCTCGGCCTGCACGACGTCGCCGAAGTACTCGTTCGACGACGTGTTCGGGGCCGGGTGGTCACAGGCGTTGCCGCAGCGGTACAGGCAGGTCATGGACGACCGGCTGCCTCCGCTGTGGCCGTCCCCGCCGAGCAGGGGGAGCCGGCGGCGGGATTCGTTCATGGGAGTTGCCTCCATACGTCGGGTCGACAGGGTGTGCCGTCGTCCGGAACGTAGGTAGCCCGGGTGAGCCGCGCTCATCCCATGGATGAACCCCACATGAACACCACCAGGCAGCCGCGCCGCCGCGTCAAGGTCGCTCGACTTGCCGGGCAGATGTGCGTATCTTGAGCCCGCTTTCGCCCACTTGCCGGGCAAGTCGAGCGACCTTGGTGTGGATTACGCCCGGCTGGCGGCCAGCGGAGTCGCCGCCGCCAACCGCGTACGGCGGGCGTTGCGGAGTCCGTCCCAGGTGAAGACGGCCAGGGCGAGCCAGACCAGGCCGAAGCCGAACAGTCGGGCCGGTGGCATGGGCTCGTGGAAGGCGAACACGCCGAGTGCCAGCTGCAGGGTCGGGGCGACGTACTGGAGCATGCCGAGGCCGGTGAACGGGATGCGGTTGGCGGCTCCGGCGAACATCAGCAGCGGGATCGCCGTGATCACGCCCGCCGCGGCCAGGAGCAGGGTGTGGCCGGTGCTCACCTGCCCGAAGGTCAGGTCGCCGGAGGAGGCGAGCCAGCCCAATGCGGCCAGCGCGGGCAGGGTCAACACTGCGGACTCGACGAACAGGCCGTCGGCCGGGGGCAGGGCCAGGCGCTTCTTGGTCAGGCCGTACAGGGCGAAGGAGCAGGCCAGGATGAGGGCGATCCAGGGCGGGTGGCCGTAGTCGACGGTCAGCACGAGGACGGCGATGGTTCCCACGCCCACCGCGGCCCACTGCGCGGCGCGCAGCCGCTCGCCGAGCACGACCACGCCGAGCACGATGACGACGAGCGGGTTGATGAAGTAGCCGAGCGACGTCTCCACCACCCGGTCCACGTTCACGCCGTAGATGTAGGTGCCCCAGTTGACGCCGATGAAGATGGCGGCCAGCGTGATGCCGCCGACGGTGGCGGGCTTTCGCAGCAGCGCGGCGATCTGCCGCCAGCGGCGCACCACGGTCAGCAGGAGCACCATGAACAGGGCCGACCAGGCGATCCGGTGGGCCAGCACCTCGACCGGGCCGGCCGGTTTGAGCAGCTTGAAGTACGCCGGGAAGAAGCCCCACAGGGCGTAGGCGCCGAACCCGTACAGGTAGCCGAGGCGAAGCTGACTCACCTACCAATGGTAAGGGGAGGCCTCGCCTCGGCTCCTGACATGTGAGCCAGGTCGCTCAGCTGGTGAGAAGACTCAGTCCTCGATGAACCAGTTCAGCGCCCAGCTGGTGAGACCGACGACCAGCGCGCCGAGGATGGCGGCGGGCCAGAAGTCGTCGACGTGGAACGGCACGTCCAGCAGGCCCGCGATGAAGCTGGTCAGCATGAACAGCGCGCCGTTCACCACCAGCGCGATCAGGCCGAGGGTGAAGACGTACAGCCCGCAGCCGACCATCTTGACGATCGGGCGGATGAACGCGTTGCAGAGGCCGAAGATGACCGCGATCGCGACGAACGTGCCGATCTTGCCGAGGAGGGTCTCGGCGGTCACGCTGATGCCCGGCACGAGCATGGTCGCCACCCAGACGGCGGCGGCGCTGGCGGCCAGACGGAGGAGGATGCCCATGGTGCGGCATCGTGCCACGATTCGCCCCGGTGCGCACCCCCCGGCCGGGCCGGTCAGCGTCCGTTCTGCTGGGTCGCGTTGATCAGCTGCTGCTCGTAGCCGGTGGTGCTGAGCGCCGCCCAGCGCACCGAGCGCCGGTGCACCACGCCGATCATGCCGGGCTGGGCGCGGGACAGCCACGACTCCTGGTCGCGGCTGAGCCCCAGCACGGACACCGCGACCGCGGCCTCCGCGGGCTGCAACGGCTGCAGCAGCGCCAGGTCGGCGCGGCCGAGCACGTCGACGTCCACCGGGGACAGGTCGTCGCGCACCACGAGTGTGCTGTGCCACGGGGTGCCCGGCGTGCGGTCGGCGGCGACCGGGCCCGCGTCGACGATGCTGAGCAGCGGGCGCAGCGGGGTGCCGGGCGGCACGTTGACCGGGCCGGGGGCCATGACGGCCAGCGGCGCGCCGGAGCCCAGCCCGCGACTGAACGGCTCCCACGCCCACGGGCGGGTCGTCTGGACCAGCACGTACGACCCGAGGGCCATCGCGCGGACGGCGAGGACCTGGGCGACGGCGACGCCGCCGATCAGGACGACCCGGGTCGCCTCGGGGCGGAACAGCCGGAAGGAGACCGGCTCGCTGTGCCGGTTGACGCCGATCATGAGTCCGCTGCCGCCGTACGGCGTGGCCAGCGCGGCGACCGCGGCCGGACGCCGGGCGACGCCGCCGCGGCCGCCCGCGCCGAGGTCGGCGGGACCGGGCCCGGCCAGCGGGAGAGTGGCGGTCAGGCCGTCGAACTGCTGGCCGTCCAGGCGGCGGGCCTGGGCGTGCTCGGTGGCCAGCAGCTGGCGCAGGGCGGTGCCCGCGTTGCCGAGCGAGGTGTGGTCGGGCGCGGTGAGCCGCACGGTCAGCTCGGCCTGCACAGTGGCGCCGCCGTCGGCCCAGGGCCCCGCGGTCAGCGACACCGAGACCGTGGTGGCGGGCAGCCGCAGCAGGCGCGGCAGCAGCGCGTGGGCGGGGTCGGGGTGCGGCGTCGGCCAGCGCTCCACGGCGTACGAGCTGGCGTAGAGCCCGCCGATGTGCAGCGCGGACCAGCCCTCCTGCGCGGCGGTCGTCCCGTCGTGCCCGGCCGCCTCGGCGAGCGCGCGCAGCGCCGCGACGTCGCCGAGCAGCCGGTGCGGCACGTCGCCCAGCTTCGCGCGCACCTTGCGCACCGCGCCGGTGAGCGCGCGTTCCAGGTCGGCCTCCGACCAGCCTTCGGCCCGGTGCACACGCACCACCAGCAGGGCGCGCTCGTTTGCCAGCAGCCGTCCGCTGGACAGCTGGCGGTAGGACGAGGCCGCGGGCGACGAGCCGTTGGCGGCGTTGGCGTGCAGCAGCAACTGCAGCCGCACGGGCGGGGTGTCGGCAGCGGGGGCGGGCAGCAGCGTGGCGGGCGAGGGCAGCGGGTGCCAGGCGCGGGCCGGCATCACCGCCTGGTCGCCGAGTTCCAGCAGCACGCACATGCCCAGGGTGTCGGCGAGCGCGGCGCAGGACACGCCTTCGATGTCCAGCATGGACAGCCGGCTGCCGGGCGCGGCGGCGGCGAGCAGCTCGGCCGGGTCACCGGTCGGCTCGATGCGCCGGCGGCGGCCGCGATAGCGCAGGTAGACGGCGGTCCACTCGGACAGCCAGCGCCCACGCCAGCGGCCCCAGGCCACCACCACGAGCGCGGCGGCCACGGGAACGGCGGGCAGCAGCAAGCCGACGCCCGCCTGCGCGGCGGCCACCAGCAGCACCAGTGCCAGCTGCACGGCGACGATCTGGCCGCTGCCGAGTCCGAGGAACCGCCTGGCGGGCCGCGGGTGCGCCGCCGGTGCGGTCCCCTCGTCGATGGTGCGTGCCGTCGGCCCGGTCACCGTGTCGACCGTCATCGCGATAGCCTCCCCTAGGCTCCAGCTAGTGGCGGCCCTCGCGGTCCGCCCGGCGGCGGATCAGCCGCGGACATCCACCAGCTGTACCGCCGCACTTCGCCCGGCTCATGGTAGAGCCGCAGGATGACCCGTGGGGAGGGCCCATGCCGTCGAGACAGGACCAACTGCACTCGTACCAGTTCACGGTGCAGCGAGTGGTCTCGGCGCTGGTGATGCGCGACACCGATCCGGCGCAGGCGCCGTTTCGCCGCGCGGCCGGCGCGACGCTCGCCAGCATCCTGCTGGCCGTGGTCATCGCGGCCGGATACGGGGTGTACGGCGTGTTCAGCAATCGTGGCGACACCGGCTGGAAAGCCGAGGGCACGGTCATCATCGAGGACGGCTCCGGCGCGCACTTCGTGTACCGCAACGGGAAGCTGCACCCGGCGCTGAACCTGACCTCGGCGCTGCTGGCCTCCGGCGCGACGTCGCCGAAGCTGGTGACGGTGGCGAAGAAGTCGCTTGTGGACGTGCCGCGCGGGCTCACCGTCGGCGTGGTGGACCTGCCGGACTCGCTGCCGGATCCGGGCGCCCTGCTCGGGCTGCCCTGGTCGATCTGCTCGGCGACCGAGGCCGGCAAGCCGGTGTCGGTGCTGGTGGTGGGCGACGGCGTGCAGGCCGGCAAGGGCCGGGTGATGGGCGGCGACGACGCGCTGTTCGTGCGCGCCGGTGACCAGATCTACCTGCTGTGGCACGGCCGGCTCTACAACGCCGACGCCGACGAGTTCGCCGACCTGGCCGGCGGAGCGCAACCGATGGCCGTGCCGGCCGCGTTCGTCAACGGCATGCCCCAGGGCCAGCCGCTGGACGAGCCGCGGGTGGGCTCGCCGGGTGCGCGCTCGACCGTCAAGAACCTCAAGAACGGCCAGGTCATCAAGATCAAGGGCCTGGACGGCAAGTCGCACCAGTACGCGGTGGTCCGTGCGGACGGCCTGGCGATGATCACCCCGGTGCAGGCCGCGCTGCTGCTCGGCCGGTACCGGCAGAAGCACGACATCGGCCGGGAGATCGAGATCGACCAGACCGAGCTCGCCGAGTACGACAACTCGCCCGCCAGCCTGGTCCCGGACGCCAACGACCCGCGGCAGCCACCGGCGAACATGCCGACCATCGCCTCCTACGGCCAGGGCGCGCTGTGCGCGGTGACCCGCGACGACTCGAACGCCCCCGAGGTGCGCGTCGAGGTGCCGCTAGACCTGACCGGGCGCATCGCGACCGTGGCCCGCAGCGCCGAGGGCGGCGCGTACGCCGACTACGTGCTCGTGCCCTCCGGCCGGGGTGCCATCGTCGCCGCGGGCACCACGCTGAGCCTGGTCACCGACCAGGGCGTGCGCTACGACGCGGCCCGCCCCGACGTGCTGCCGATGCTCGGCTACAAAGACCCGGTGCCGCTGCGATTGCCGTCGTCGCTCGTCGATCTGCTGCCCCCGGGACCGGGCCTGGACCCGCAGGCCGCGTCGGCCCAGCTGGCGCTCGGCTGAGCCGCGGCGAGGTTATCCACAGGCGAGGGCTCCGGGCTGGCACGAGTCGACGCGGGACGCTACCGTCACCGAGACAGGCGCACCGCCACCAATGCTCCGCATAGGACGGTGGATGCGTAACTGCACAAAGGGAATGGGGTGACGTACGACAATGGCGGAAACCGCCTCCGAAGCTGCGATCATGGCCTCGACCGCGGGCAAGTTCGACTCGGCCAACGACGACCTGCAGACCATGCTCAGCAGCCTGCTGAGCGAGCTGGAGATGCTGCAGACCAGTTGGGTGGGTCGGGCCGGCAGCTCCTTCGAGCAGGTCAAGATCGCCTGGTCGCAGGACCAGAAGGCACTGCACCAGGCGCTCGCTGAGACGTCGAAAGCGATCCGCACGGCCGGCCAGGAGTACAGCCGCGCCGACGAGGAGCAGGCAGGCCGGGTGGCCTCCAAGAACACCGGCGGCGTCTCGCTGAACCTGTGAACGCAGATCACGGACCGAAAGGGGGAGGACCGATATGAGCAACGGCGACAGGCTCGTCGTCAACTTCGCCTCGCTGCACGAGGCAAGCGGGCACATTCAGAAAGCGCTGGGCAAGCTGGAGACCACGCTGAGCCAGCTGGAGAGCGACGCCGGGCCGATGGTGTCCACGTGGAGCGGCGCCGCGCAGACGGCGTACCACGAGCGTCAGGCCAAGTGGCGTAAGGCCGCGGACGAGCTGTCCGCGATGCTGCGCGACATCAAGGGCGCGGTCGACGAGGCCGCCGTCCAGTTCAAGGACGCCGAGGACCGCAACACCCGGCTGTTCCACTGACCACGTCGCCGTGGCCCGGGGCGGGCGGCTTCCGCCGCCCCGGGCTGCGCGCGTAGCAGCTCAGGCCGCCGTGCCGGCCGGGCGGAACCGGTCCAGGACGTCGCCGGTGATCGCGACGACCCGTGCGGCGTCCTCCGCCGACAGCCGGTTCTGCGCCGCGGCCAGCGCCTGCTTGGAGTCCATCGGGCGGAACGCCGTCTTCGACGTGCCCGAGCGCACGAAGCCGCGCTGGGAGTCCTGCTCCCCGGCCGTGGTCGCGGCGACGACCTGCGCACGGGCCTGCTCGTCGAAGTTCAGCCCGAAGTGCGCGTACAGCGCCCCGAACTCCTCCTCCGGCCGCATCGCGAAGTCCTCGTAGCGGCGCACGAGCACGCCCGGCACGTGCCGGTGCACCCGGTCGACCACGTCGTAGACGACCCGCCACAGCAGCGCCGTGGTGTGGATCTCGTCCTCCTTGACGGCGGCCTCACGCAGCTCGTCCACGTGGTCGGCGAGCAGGTCCCGGGTGAGCAGCGGCTGGCCCAGCAGTTCGTCCAGGCTGATGTGCCAGCCCAGCTTGCGGTAGCTGCCGACCAGCGACACCGGGTCGCGCACCAGCACGACCGAGCGCACCCCGAACTTCTCCGCCAGCCACGGCACCGCCATCAGGGCGTACGGGTCGTCGAGCATGGCACGCCGACCGCGCAGGCGACCGGTGGTGAACGCGGTCGCGTACTTCACCATCCGGGCGATGTCGTAGGGCGCCCGGTTGCGGCGCAGCTCGCGGCCGACGCCGTAGCGCAGGGCCAGGGTGCGGCGGAACGCGCGCAGCCAGACGTCCTCGTTGTCGGCGCAGATGTACTGGAAGCGGTGCGTGACGTCGGCGTCGAGCACGCCCGGCGAGCGGCCCGGAGGGTGGCGCACGTTGAGCGGCTCGTTGACGTACACGACCTGCCGCCCGGCCTCCACCATCTTGCCCACCCAGCTCGTCCCGCTCCGGGGTAGCCCGGTGACCAGCAGTCCCGGCTGGGTCGCGCTCATCTGCTCTCCTTCGAAAACGGCAAACCGGTGACATGGCTGTCCCCCGGACATGATGGCCGCCGTCGCCGCCCGGCGGATCCTCCGTCGAGTCGGCAGTCGGCGACGCTCGGGCCCGACGTGGGCAAATGGGCCCCGAATGTCATGCTTCCGTCAGCTCCCGGCCGCTCGCCAGCGACGGCGGATGCCGTTGGGCAGCGCCACGGCCAGCGCGAGCACCAGGCCCGCCAGGATGACGCCGAGGCCCGCCAGCCACAGCGCCTGCGAGCGCTGCTGGGCGGCCCGCTCGGCCGCGGCCTCGGCAGCCGGGTCGGCGGGCCGCGGCGCCAGCGCGGCCGGGGTGACCCGGGCCGCGCCGTCCAGCACGTCGGTCACCGCCCGGACCGGGTTGAGGATGCCCACGCCGTAGTCGTCGCTGTGCCGCCCACCGGGCGCCGGGTCGGCCGTGGCCAGCAGCCGCCGCCGCACCTGCGACTCGGTGAGCTTCGGGTACGCCTGGCGGATCAGGGCGGCGGTCGCGGCCACCATCGGGGCCGCGAAACTCGTGCCGCTCTCCTTGCCGTGTCCGCGGGTCGGGCGGGCCACGGTCACCTGGTCACCGGGGGCGACCAGGTCCACGTACGGCCCCGTCTGGGAGGCCCCCAGCCGCTGCCCCGCCTCGTCGATCGCGCCGACCCCGAGCACGTCGTCCCAGGAGGCGGGGTACGGCGTCGGGTTGCCCTTCAGCTTGGCGTTGCCGACCGCGGCGATGACGACGACGTCCTGGGCGATGGCCTCGCGGATGGCGTCGTGGAGTTCGTCCAGCTTGTTCGCGGGGGTGTCGCTGTAGCTCAGCGAAAGGTTGATCACGCGGGCCTTCTTGCTCACCGCGTACCGGATCGCGGCGGCCATGTCCTTCACGTCGGCCTGGCGGGCGTTGCTCGAGTTCTCCTGCCCCCCGAGCGCCTCGCTCACCCGGAACGGCAGAATCTGCACGCCCGGGGCGATGCCGCGGAACTCCACCCCGGCCAGCGGTTTGGCGGCGATGACGCTGGCCACGCCGGTGCCGTGGCCGACGCAGTCCTGCCGCCCGTCCGTGCCCCCGCCGGACAGCTTGTCCTGGCCCGCCATGACGTGCCCGCGCAGCTGCGGGTGGTCCTTGTCGACGCCGGAGTCGAGCACCGCCACGATCACGCCCGACCCGTCGATGCCGCTGGGCAGCGCGGACAGGTCCCAGCGCTGCTGCGGCCACGGCTTGGCCGGGATCACCGCGCTCGGCGCGAGCGGGCCGCTCGGGCAGGGGGCCGCGGTGGCGGGCGCTGTCGCGATGCCGACGACGGCGAACGTCGCCGCCACGCTGAACGCCACCGTGCGGGCCGCGAAGGCGACCGTCGGCCGGCTGCGGTACATATGTCGCCTCCCCAGGCCTTGTGTGGAGTCGGCCGCCGCACGCACGGGTGGGCAGATACCCGCGTGGCTGAACCCCGGCGCAGATGTTACTGGAACGAGCCGACCTAGACTGCTGGTTGCGACACGCCTACGGCGCGCAAGGTAAGTTGTGACTCAGTACTCTCGCGGCAGCCAGGAGGTGAGCGCGTGATGGGTTGGGAGCCGGCCACCGATACCGAGATCGCGCTGCGTGACGCCCTGCGCGCCGGGGATCAGGAACTCTACTTCCGCATCCTCGGCCGTTCGGAACTGCTGCTGCCGGTCGCCGGCGACGCCGCATCCGCGCGCGGTCCCGCAGGCTGGGGCACCTGGACCGCGGAGAACCGCACCCACGTGCTCGCCTTCACCTCGTCCGCCGCGCTGCGGGCCTGCCTGGCCGAGCACGCCGGACCCGCGCGGCGCGTCCCGTTCCAGGAGCTGGCCACGTCGTGGCCCAACCACGAGTGGTGGCTGGCCGTGGACCCGGGTCTGCCGATCGAGGGATACCTGCCGGCCTGGTTCGTCACCCAGTTGGTCCGCGGTGACTTGCGGATTCCCGGCGCGCCCGCGGTCGCCCGCGGTCGACTCGAACGGCTGGAGGCGCTCGAACGCGCCAAGGCCGCCCGGACCGCGCCGCCGCCGGTGCAGCCCCGCGGGCCGCAGCAGCCGCAGCCGGCGTATGCCGCACACCCCGACGAGGAGCTGATCCTCGACGCCGAGGTGATCGACGTCGAGGAGGTGCGCCCGGTCGCCGCGCCGAGGGTGCACACGCCGCTGGCGATCGAGTCGCCGGTGACGGTGCCGCAGCCGCCCGAGCCACGGCCCACCGTGCCGGCGGCGCAGCCCGGCGGGCGCTTCTTCCCCGCCGACCCCGCCTTCTCCGCCGAGCCGGTCTCGCCCGCCGCCGCGCACACCTTCGCCCCGCCGGCCGCCGTGCCACCGCCGGGCGTGGTGCCCGCGACGCCCGCACCAGCCGTACCGGTGGCTGCGGTGCCGCCCGTCCCGGCCCCGTCTGTCGCACCGCCGCCGGTCCCAGCCGCCGCGACGCCGTCCGCGGCTGAGCCCGCTGCGTCTGCGGTGCGCCGCGCCGAGGGCTCGCTGTTCGAACCCGTCTCCGCTGCTCCGGCCACGGCAAACCCGCCGACCGCCGCGCCGCCGTCGGCCGAGGTGCCCTCGCCCGTTGCGCGTCCCGGCACCGGGTCGCTGTTCGAGCCGGTGTCCGCCGCACCCGCGCACCAGCCCGTCACTGCGCCGCCCGCGAGCGGACCGGCCGCGTCCACGCCTGGCACGGGCTCGCTGTTCGAGCCGGTGTCGTCGGCGGTTCCCGCACCCGAGGCCACCGTGGCCGCCACGCCCGCGCCGGGCACCGGGTCGCTGTTCGAGCCCGTGTCCGCCGCCGTGACGGCACCCGAGGTCCCCTTGCCACCGGTCCGCGAGCCGGGTCCGCGCCACGAGCGGCCCAGCGGGCCCGAGGACGACTTCACCCCGTCGAACTCCGTCGAGGAGCAGCTGCTCGAAGCGGCCGACGCGGGCAACACCGACGCCTTCCTGTCCACGCTGCTGCTCGCCACGGTGCTGCTGCCCGTGCCGGGTGGGCCCGGCGCGCCCCGGCCCGGTGAACCCGGTTTCACATGGCAGCCGCGCGACATCGGCGGTGAGCCGCACATCGTCAGCTACACCTCCACCCAGACCATGCCGGAACCGGTCGAGTCGGTTCCGGTGCGCTTCGTGAAGCTCATCGCGACCTGGCCCGATCCGGCCTGGTCGTTCGCGGTGAACCCGGGCACCGCGGTCGGTGCCAGCCTGCCCGGCGACCAGCTGCTGGAACTCGCCCGCTGGGCGGCCGAGATGGGCCTCGGCGGCGACGAGAGCGAACCCGCCGTGACCACGCCGACGGCGGGCTCCGCGCCACCGCCCGCGCGGCGCGATCCCGAGATCACCGAGATGCAGAAGGTGATCGCCCCCAGCCAGATCGGCTACTACCTCGACCGCGGCTACGACCGGGTCTCCGGATTCGTGCACCGCGCCCGCGAGGTCGGCCACCTGCGCGGCGCGCAGGCACTGCGCAGCGCGCTCGGCCTGACCTGGACGGGCTCGCCGTTCTCCGCCGACGACAAGGAGATCTTCGTGCTGCGCTGGCCGGCCTACCGGCCCAGCCTGTACCGGATCCCGTACGGCGGGCAGCACGAGGCGGCAATGAAGGCCATGGAGGGCTGGGTCATCGAACGCGCCCCGTTCCGCGGCAACGGCTTCGCCCCCGGGGAGAGCACCGAGATCATCGCCGAGTTCAAGGTGGACAGCGCCCGGCTGCCGCACGGTGCTCGCCTGCTGCGTGTGGACGCCGAGGGCAAAGAGGAGATGGTGGCGGTGCTCGACGCCGACGGGCCGCGCTGGCTGCGCACCGACGGGGGCGAAGAGTGATGCGCGACGGCTACATCGCCCGCTACCTGGGGCGCGAGTACGAGGCGAGCCCCGACGGCGACACCGTGCGGCTTTACCGCCCCGAGCCCGCCGAGGGCTTCGAGGAGGTCCGGCCCGGCCGGTTCGTGCGGGTGGTGGCCGCGGCCGAGATCGACGACCTGGCGTACGTGCGCAGCACCTGCACCTGGCGCGGCCAGCCCTTCATCGTGCTGGCCGAGCACGACGCCTGGCTGCGCGTCGAGTACACCGGCGGCAAGGCCCCCGTCGCCGCCGAACTGGGCCTCGAAGAGTTCGACTACGGCGTCTACCAGGGCTGGGCCCCCAAACAAGACGTCACCGACCTGCGCGAATCCCGCCTCTGACCCCTCGGGCGGGTCACTTGGTCCAGCGAATGATTTCACCGGCGACCAGGTCGGGGCGTTCGAGGTGGGGGAAGTGGCCGGTGTCGTCCAGGAGGCGCCATTCGTAGTCGGCGAGGACGTAGCGGCCGGAGCCCTGGGCGGTGGCGGGCAGGGTGATCGGGTCGAGGGCACCCTGGAGCTGCAGGGTGGGCGAGATGATCGGCTGGCGGACGGCGCGCAGGAAGCGGTAGCCGTGCAGCCGCAGCGTGGACCGGAACGCCCAGCGGTACGCCTCCATCGCGCAGAACGCTGCCTGCGGGATGCGCATCGCCTCGCGGCAGCGGCGCTCGTACTCCGCGTAGTCGGCCGTCTGCCGGAACGCCGATGCCGTCCAGGCGCGCATCAGCCCGCCGGCCAGGGCGGCGTCGTCACGGGTCAGCACGTGCTCGTACCGGGGCAGCTGGAAGCGCAGCAGGTCGCGCCCGGCCCGGCGCTGCGCGGCGTTGGCGACCAGCGCCGAGCGCAGCCGGAGCGGGTGCGCCGCGCCGAGCACCACGAGCCGGTTCACCAGCCGCGGGTGCAGCGCCGCCGCGGACCAGCCGATCAGGCCGCCGGCACCTGCGCCCACGACGGTGGCGTTGCGCTCGCCGAGCGCGCGGATCAGGCCGACCACGTCCGCGGCAAGCGTGAAGCCGTCGTACCCCCGCGGTGGCTTGTCGCTCGCGCCGTAACCGCGCAGGTCCACCGCGACCGCCCGCAGGCCCGCGTCCGCGAGCAGGGGCAGCTGCCGGTGCCAGGCCCACCAGAACTCGGGGAAGCCGTGCAGGAGCACCACCAGCGGCCCGGTGCCCTGCTCCACGACGTGGAACCGGCTGCCGTTGGCGTTGACGAACCGGTGCGTCCACGGACCCTCGTCCAGGACACATGACTCGTCCACAGCCCGTTCATTCATGCCTTCGCCTCGCTGCGCTCGGCAAAGGCATGGCCGCTGAGCCCGCTGATTCGTTCGCTCCGCTCACTCATGAGTGCAGGCTAGCGTGTGCGTACCCGGACCTGTCTGCGCAGCAGGGCCGCGGCCAGCAGCGATGCGATCAAGGAGCCGAGCAGCACCGCGCCCTTGACCCTGGCCTGCTGCTCTCCGTAGTCGAAGGCCAGCTCCGCGATGAGCAGGCTGACCGTGAAACCGCAGCCGGTGACCACCGCGACGGCGGTCAGATCGCGCCAGTCGAGCGCCTCGGGCAGCTCGGCGAGCTTCGAGCGCACCGCCGCGGCCGTGCCGGCCAGCACGCCGACCGTCTTGCCGACGACCAGCCCGATCAGCACGCCGAGCGAAGCGCGGTCAGTGAAGATCGCGCCGAGCGCTCCGGCGCTGATCGCGATGCCCGCGGAGAAGAAGGCGAACAGCGGCACGCAGATCCCGGCGGAGATCGGCTGAAGCCGGTGTTCCAGCGCCTGGGCGGGCGATTCGTGCTCGCCGGGATCGGGCTTGACCCGGGTGAGCAGGCCGACGGCGACGCCCGCGATGGTGGCGTGCACCCCCGAGGCGTGCACCAGCGCCCAGGCGGCCAGCGCCAGCGGCACGTACAGCCACCAGCCGCGGAACCGGAACTGCTGGAGCAGGGCGTACACCACCAGCACCGCGGCCGCGCCGAGTAGCGGCAGGAAGGCCACGTGCTCGGTGAAGACCAGGGCTATCAGCAGGATGGCCCCGAGGTCGTCGACGATCGCCAGGGACAGCAGGAAGACCCGCAGGCTGGGTGGCAGGTCCCGGGCGCAGATGGCGAGCACGGCCAGCGCGAAGGCGATGTCGGTGGCGACCGGCACCGCCCAGGCGTCGGCCCCGCCGGGCGCGCCGAACGCGATCAGGAAGCAGAGCAGCGCGGGCACGACCATGCCGCCGATCGCGCCGGCGATGGGCAGCGCGGCCTGCCGGGGGCTGCGCAACTCGCCGACGACCAGTTCGCGTTTGAGTTCCAGCCCGGCGACCACGAAGAAGACGGTGAGCAGGCCGTCCTGGGCCCACTGGGCGACCGACAGGTTGAGGTGCAGCGACTGCGGCCCGAAGGTGTACGCGCTGAGCCGCTGGTAGGCGTCGGCCAGCGGCGAGTTCGCGATGATCAGGGCCAGCGCGGTGGCCCCGAGCAGCACCAGGCCGCCGATCTGCTCGGTGCGCAGGAAACGCACCACCTCGGCGGCGGCGCTGCGGGCGGCCTGGGCACGACGGCGCTGCATCCGCTTCACACGCGGGCTGGACTTCGGCCGTGTCCGGCTGTCTCCCATGATCCGGATACTACGGTTCCCACCAGGCGCGCACCGGAAGGTTGGCCGCGAAGGAGTCGCCGGTGCACCGGGGCCGGCGGCTTTCGCGCTGGCGCGCCGGGCAGCGGGTGCGGCAGAGTGGCCGGGCATGAACACCCCCTTGACCGTGGTCGACGTCAGCGGCACCCCCGAGAAGATGGGCACGGCGTACGGCCGGGCCGCCGCCGAGCTGATCAACCTGAACGTGTCGGCCTACCTCGACCGGTTCTCCCGGGCCGCCGGGCTGGACCTGGCAGCGGTGACCGCGCAGGGCGCGGCGTTCCGCGCGACGACGCTGGGCCACTTTCCGCGACTCGCGGCGATGCTCGACGGGGTGGCCCGGGGCGCGTCGGTCGCCGTTGAGCTGATCTACGCAGTCAACGCCCGCTCCGAGCTGCTCTACGGCGCGCCGACCTGCGGCACACCCGGAGCGTCCGGGACCGCAGCCGGTGACCGGGGGGAGTGCACCAGCCTGGGCGTGCTCGGGTCGCGCAGTGAAGGCGGGCGCACCCTGCTCGCGCAGAACTGGGACTGGCACCCCGGACACCGGGACCTCAACCTCCTGCTGATCACCCGGGACGAACGCGGCCACGAGGTGATCACCCTGACCGAGGCGGGCATGCTGGCCAAGACCGGGCTCAACTCGGCCGGGGTCGGGGTCTGCGTCAACCTGCTCGGCTGCGACCGGGACGGCCGGCCCGGCGGGGTGCCGTACCACGTGCTGCTGCGGTCGGTGCTGGAGGCGGACTCGCTGTCGTGGGCGATCCGCAACGCGATGCGGGCACCGCGGTCGGCGTCCATCAACCTGCTGATCGGCCAGGCATATCCGGGCGGCGGCGAGCTGATCGACCTGGAGCTGGCACCGGGCGACGCGGGCTGGCTGCACCCGGTGGACGGGGTGCTGGTGCACGCCAATCACTTCGAGACGGGCCTGCCGGTGTACGACACGATCAAGGACTGGGGCGGTTCGTCGCTGTTCCGCTCGGCGCGTGCCCGCCGGTTGCTGGACGCGGTGCCGAACCCGCTGACTCCGGCTGATCTCCGGGCGGTGCTGCAGGACCATCACAGCCATCCGGTGGCCATCTGTCGCCATGCCGACGCCCGGGACGCGGAGGACGATCGCTCGGAGACGATCTGGACCGTTTTCATGGATTTGGATGACCGGTTCATCCGCCTTGTTCCCGGACCGCCCTGTACAGGCGGAGAGGGCACCACATACTCCCTCTGATGTGGACAGCGGAATATCCCGTGGCGCAGGGTGATGACATCGACTTGCACATATGCAAGGCTGCTTTCACATATTGACGAACCCGGGCCCCCTGGCTCACCCCTGCCTGGCGCTGCCTGGACTCGTCTCCGCCAAGGGAGGGAGGACCCTTTGCGAATCCACAGAATCGGCAGCGCGGTCGGGATCGCGGCGGCGCTGGTGGCCGGCAGCCTCGCGGGAGCGCCCGCGAACGGAGCGCCTGCGAACGGCGTGCCGCAGCCGGCCGCCCGCGTCACGGAGCCGGCCGGTGCCGGCCGGGCGGACAACCTGCCCAACCCGCTGAACAAACAGCGGCAGGACACCCTGAAGCAGGCCATCGCCGACGTGGTGTCGGGCAAGGCCAAGCCGGTCCAGCGCAACGGCTCCGAGGTCGTGCAGGTCGGCAAGGGCAAGTGGGCCGAGCTGAAGAAGAAGGCCGACAAGGTCGATCCGATCCTCACCATCCTGGTGGAGTTCGGCGACCAGGTCGGTCCGGACGGCACGGCCGGCACGCCCGGCCCGCTGCGCAACCTGATCCCGCAGCCCGACCGGGCCAACGACAACTCCACGTACTGGGCGCCGGACTTCAACCGGGCCCACTTCGAGAAGATGATCAATGGTCCGGGCGAGTCGATGGCCGACTTCTACTACAAGCAGTCCGGCGGCAAGTACTCGGTCAAGGGCGACGTCACCGACTGGGTGAAGGTGCCCTACAACGAGGCCCGGTACGGCTACAACTGGGACGAGGTGCCGAACCCCAACGGCTACGACGACACCGACACGGCCTGGCCGTTCATCGAGGACACCCTCACCGCGTGGTACGACTCGCAGCGTGCGGCCGGCAAGTCGAGCGCCGACATCGCCGCCTACCTGTCCAAGTTCGACGTCTGGGACCGGTACGACCACGACGAGGACGGCAACTTCAACGAGCCGGATGGCTACATCGACCACTTCCAGGCGATCCACGCCGGGGAGGGCGAGGAGGCCGGGGGCGGCGCGCAAGGGCCTGACGCCATCTGGTCGCACCGCTGGTACGTGAACCAGACCGAGGAGGGCACCACCGGCCCGGCGAACAACAAACTGGGCGGCGCCCCGATCGGCGACACGGGCTTCTGGGTCGGCGACTACACCACCGAACCGGAGAACGGCGGCCTCGGCGTCTTCGTCCACGAGTACGGCCACGATCTGGGCCTGCCCGACCTGTACGACACGAACGGCGGCGACAACGGCACCGGCTTCTGGACCGTCATGTCGGGCGGCTCCTGGCTCAACAAGGGTCTGGACAGCATCGGCACCTCGCCGGGCTACATGGGCCCGTGGGAGAAGCTGTTCCTCGGCTGGCTGGACTACAAGGTCGTCGAGGACGGCAAGACCAAGCTCGTCTCGCTCGGTTCGGCGGCGACCCCGGAGGGCCTGCCGCAGGCGGTCCTCGTGCCGCTGCCCGACCAGACGGCGACCACGCAGTGGAACACCCCGTTCGGCGGCAGCTGGGAGTGGTGGACCGGCAGTGGTGACGACCTGCGCAACACCCTGCGCCGCAGGCTCGACCTGACCGGGGCCACCACGGCCACGCTGACGGCGAAGGCGGAGTACGACATCGAGCAGGGCTACGACTGGCTCTACGGCGAGATCAGCGCCGACAACGGCGCGAGCTGGCAGAAGATCAAGTCACCCGGCCTCGGTGGCACCAGCGCGTGGACCGACCTGAGCTACGACCTCACTCCGTGGCTCGGCAAGGTGGTCGACTTCCGGTTCCGCTACCAGACCGACGGCGGCGTGGCCGGCAAGGGTGCCTTCCTGGACGACATCAAGCTGGTCACCGACGGCCCGAACGGGTTCGTCGACGATGTCGAGGCCGGCGAGGGCGCGTGGACGGCGAAGGGCTTCCTGCGTATCAACGGCAGCCACACCGCTGTCTACCCGCGCTACTACCTGGCCGAATACCGTACGTACACCGGTTACGACAAGAACCTCAAGACCGGTCCGTACCAGTTCGGCTGGGCCAACACGAAGCCCGACTGGGTCGAGCGGTTCCCGTTCCAGGACGGCCTGCTGGTCTGGTACGTGAACTACCGCTACGGCAACAACAACACCTCGGGCACGGACCGCGCGGGCACCGGCCTGGTGCTTCCGGTCGACGCCCGTCCCGCGCCGGTCTCGTGGCTGGGGGTGACCTGCGGCGGCGGCGGCAACCCGGACGGCCTGTGCAAGCTGACCAACCGCCGGCAGCCGTGGGACGCCGTATTCGGCCTGCAGAAGACCGACGCGGTGACGTTCCACCGCAACGGCGTGCCGGTGACGGTGCCGGCGAGCAACGGCATCCCGACGTTCGACGACTCCGACCCGAACCGCTACTGGTCGGCGTCGAACCCGTGGGGCTCGGTCAAGGTGGCCGGCAACGGCGTCAAGATCTCGGTCTGGCTGGAGCTCACCGGTCCCGCACCGGTGATGCTGCTCCAGGTCAAGAACTGACCCATCGCGTATCGCCGAAGGGGCCCACCCGTTGGGGTGGGCCCCTTTCTGTGCGCGTGTCGTTACCGATTGTTTGTCGAACCGGACAGTCGCCTCATTCGAACCCTCCTATTGTATGGAAATAATTCAATTCCACGGGGAGGAAACACGTGAAACGACTGCGAAGTCGTGGGCTGCTCGCTGCCCTCGGGACGCGAAGTACCGCACGGCGATCGACCTGTGGCGGCCGGAGTCGGCGGTGCGCCTGGCCGACACCGACGGCAACGCCGCGACGGTGGCGGACCCGGCGTGGCAGCCGCTGTCGGCGACCGCGAGCGGGGTGCACTTCAGCCCGCCGTTCCCGGCGTACATCTCCGGCCACGCGACGTTCGCCGGAGCCTGGGCGGGTGTCATGCGGGCCTACCTCGGCACCGACGCGGTCACCTGGACGGCGACCACGGAGGACCCGCACGCGGTGGGTGTGGTCCGCGCGTTCACCAGCATCTCGGCGGCCGCCACGGAGAACGCGCTCAGCCGGATCTACCTGGGCGTGCACTACCGGTTCGACGCCGACTTCGGGTTGGCGACCGGGGACAGCGTGGCGGACCACGTGTACACGCACGAGCTCACCCAGTGGCAGGAGCACGGCCTGTACTCCGACATGTCCGCCTGCCGCGGTGCCGGCGCCGCGCTGGTGTCGGCGGGTGCCTACGAGGAGTACATGTGCTTGGAGGCCGCCAATGAGACGGCGGTGCTGAACGTGCGCTGACGGTCGACGAAGAAGGGGCCACCGGCGTGATGCCGGTGGCCCCTTTTGTTCAGTGTTGCCGGGATCAGCCGTTCGCCGCCGTGACCTGCACGTAGGCGTAGGCGTTGTCGTGCGTCGCCCACAGCAGCGTCAGCTTGACGCCGTTGGCCACCGCCGCGTCACCGGGGTTGCCGGTGCCGAGGATGGTGAACCCGAGGTCGGTGCCGTAGACGTCGGTCGCGGGCGTGCCGTCGGGGTTGACGATCCGGGTGGTGTACGGCGCGTTGCCTGCCGACGGGATGACGACGGAAGCGTCGGCGTCCCGGTAGAACAGGCTGCCGTCACGCAGCTCGAGGCCCGGCACCCAGCCCTTGGCGTCGGTGAAGGAAGCGACACCCTTCTGCGCCTTGAACTTGGTGCAGTACTCGACGAACGGCTCCGCCGCGACCTCGAGGCACTCCTTGAAGGGGTACGTCGCGTGCAGCGTGAACGCCGCGTTCGACGACTGCGGCCGGCCCTGCAGGTTCTTCAGGGTCGACGTGTCCTTCGTGGCCGCGACGCCGGAACGGCGGAACGGGTCGTAGTGCGAGTCCACCAGCAGCAGGCCGCCCTTGGCGCCGACGCTCGGCAGCGCCGTCAGGTTGGCCGTCACGTGGTTGGTGCTGCCGAAGGTGGTGTCCCGGTACCACAGGAGCATGCCGGGCGCGTTGTACTTGATCTTCTCGACCTTCCAGGCGCCGTCGCGCTGGTAGGTGCTGTCGTAGGCGTACTGCAGGCCCTTGTCGAACCCGTCGAAGTTACGCCACTCGGCCAGGTAGTAGTGGGCCTTCACCGAGGTGCCGGTGTCGATCCGCCAGGTGCCGCCGGTCGTGTCGGTCCAGGTGCCGCCGGTCGCGGTCCAGCCGTTCGCACCGCTCTCGACGTCGTCGCTCCAGGTGGTGCTGCCGCCGCCGGTGACCGAGAAGTCATCGGAGAACCAGCCGCGCTCCTGGAAGGCCGCGTCGGTCGCCTGGCGCAGGCGGACCTGCACCGTGGTGCCCGCGTACGCCGACAGGTCGACGTAGTCGTGACGCCAGCCGTGGCTGTCGCCGGTCAGGCCGTAGCGGTTCTGGAACGTGTGCATGTTGCCGTTGGGGTCGGCGTAACCGTCGTCCGTGGACACCAGGTTGCCGGCCTCATCGTAGATCTTGAGGTCGGTCCAGGTGTTGCCGCCGTCGGTCGAGACCTCGACGAAGCCGTAGTCCCAGTCCTCTTCGATGACGTAGTTGTTCCACATCCAGAACTTCGCGTCGGCCGCATTGGGCACGTCCACCGAACGCGAGATCTTGATGTCGGCCCAGTCCTGCTCAGCACCCGCGTACCACATGTTGGCACCGCTGTGGGCGGTGGCCAGCGTGATGGTCTTCGGCGGCAGGTCGATCTTGATGCCGTCCTGGGTGCCGACAGGCGTGCGCGAGGTCTGGCCCAGCTTCACGTTCTGCGTACCCGCTCCGGGGCTGATGACCTGCGGGTCGGCCCAGCCGAGCACCCACTTGTCCCAGATGCCCATGTGGGTCGGCATCGACTGGAAGATCGGTCCCGAGTGCGAACCCGAGGACATGAGGTCCCAGAAGTCGATGCCGGACTCGCCGGCGCCGGAGGTGTCGTACAGGTCCGGCAGACCGAGGTCGTGGCCGTACTCGTGGGCGAACACGCCCACGCCCGAGTCCTCGGGCTGCACGATGTAGTTGGAGATCTTCAGGTTGGTACCCGGGATCGAGTAACCGCCGGCCACGGCCGAGGAGTGCGCCCAGATGGCGTAGGTGCCCTGGGCACCGCCGCCGCCGGACTTGTCCTCACCCGCGTGCACCAGCACCAGGTGGTCGATGACGCCGTCCGGCTCGTAGAAGTTGCCGTCGCCGTCCCGGTCGCCCTGGTCCTCGATGTCGTAGTCAGCCCAGGGGAAGTTCGGCTGAGCGGCGGCGAGGGCGGTGACCGCGTCCATCGCCATCTGCTGCGGGCCGAGCGGGTTGTCCGGGTGACCGTTCATCGACTGGATCGCCGGCATCTGCCAGGCGCCGTTCTCGTCCTGGTAGCAGGTCGTCGCGGCGTACCAGCCCTCAGAGTGCGGCAGGGTGATCCACGGGGTCGCCTCGCCCTCGACGGTGTAGGCGCCCTTCGACATCTCCAGGTACATGTTGCGCATGGTCAGACCGGTGAGGTCGATGCCCTTTTTGCCGTCCGGGCCCTTGAGGTCCGTGCGCACGCGCTCGGTGATGCCCTTCGAGGTGTAGAGCATCTTGTTGTAGTGGTCCTGGTTGAAATCCTTGACCCACATCGAGTTGTTGTCCAGGTGGGACATCGTCGCGGGGTTCGGGATGCCGTTGTGCAGCGGACCGTTCTGGACGGTGCCCGGAACGCAGGTCCGGTCAGCGTCCGTCGACGACGTCACCATCTCGCCGGTGAAGTCGTCGTTGGCGTTCGGGTTGTACTCGACCAGCATCGTCAGCAGCTTGGCGACCTGGGTGGTCGGCGCCTGCTTGATCTTGCGAGGGCTCTTGCGCTCCTTGATGGACTTCGCTTCGAGCTTCGCCAGCTGGTGCGCGGTGAGCGGGTTGCCGGCCGCGTGCTTCTTGTCGAAGGCACGGGTCTTGTCTTCCTTGGCACCGTAGACGCCGCCCGCGCCCTTGGTCTCCTTGCCCGTGGTGTCCGGCTGGATCGCGGGCTCGGCGTAGTTGATGTAGAACTCGCTCGGGCTGATCACGGCTGTCGGACCCGCGGCGGCGGTGGCCGCTGTGGGTGCGGTCAGCCCGACAGCTGCCAGTGCCAGCGCAGGAACGGCGGCTAGTAGCCGCCGTCTCCGCTGCGCATGGATGGCGTGCTTCATGGTCACTCCATTCCTCGGGGTGTCCGCCCAGGCAGGGGGTGCCGGGGCGGTAACAGGTGGAGACGAGAGGCGTGAAAGCCTGCCCTCCCACGCCATACGCGGCTTCACGTGGCGGATGGAGTTCTGCGACTCACGTGAAGCAAGCACTTCACAATCGCAAATGAATGCAGTACGACGCATGGTCCGGACATCGGATCGCTTCGCATCAAACGGATGATGTTTGTTGTCCCATTACGACATGCGGACATCAGCCGAACGGTGGATGTGGTTGTAGGGTGCCCGCGACCCGAATGTCATCGACCGTATGTCAGCCGTTGGCTGACCTGCCATGGAAGACGAAGAGGGCGACCCGCCGGATGCGGGTCGCCCTCTTCGTCGATGGTGCGAAGGTGCGGTGTGCGGTCAGCCGTTCGCGGGCGTGACGTGCACGGTGGCGTACGAGTTGTCCTTCGCGGCGCGCACGATCGTGATCGTCACGCCGTAGGACACGCCCTGGTCGCCCGGGTTACCGGTGCCCAGCACGGTGAACCCGAGGTCGAGGCCGTAGACGCCGGTCGCGGGCGTGCCGTCGGGGTTGACGATCCGGGTGGTGTACGGCGCGTTGCCCACCGACGGGATGACGACGGAGGCGTCGACGTCCCGGTGGAACAGGCTGCTGCCGCGCAGTTCGAGGCCCGGCACCCAGCCCTTGGCGTCGGTGAACGTCGCCACGCCCGGCTGCGCCCCGAAGGACGTGCAGTACTCGCTGAACGGCTCGCCGTTCGCCTCCAGGCACTCCTGGAACGGGTACGTCGCGTGCAGCGTGAACGCCGCGTTCGACGACTGCGGCCGACCCTGCAGGTTCTTCAGCGTGGACGGGTCCTTCGTGGCCGCGACGCCGCTGCGGCGGAACGGGTCGAAGTGCGAGTCCACGATGAGCAGACCGCCCTTGGCGCCGGTGCTCGGCATCGCGGTCACGGCAGCCGTCACCGCGTTGCTGCTGCCGAACGTGGTGTCGCGGTACCACACCAGCATGCCGGGCGCGTTGTACTTGACCTTCTCGACCTTCCACGCGCCGTCACGCAGGTAGGTGCTGTCGTAGGCGTACTGCAGGCCCTTGTCGAACCCGTCGTAGTTGCGCCACTCGGCCAGGTAGTAGTGGGCCTTCACCGAGGTGCCGGTGTCGATCCGCCAGCCGGGGCCGGTGGTGTCGACCCAGGTGCCGCCGGTCGCGGTCCAGCCCGCGGTGCCGTTCTCGACGTCGTCGCTCCAGGTGGTGCTGCCGCCGCCGGTGACCGAGAAATCGTCGGAGAACCAGCCGCGCTCCTGTGCGGCGGCGTCGGTCGCCTGGCGCAGGCGGACCTGCACCGTGGTGCCCGCGTACGCCGACAGGTCGACGTAGTCGTGACGCCAGCCGTGGCTGTCGCCGGTCAGGCCATAGCGGTTCTGGAACGTCGCCATGTTGCCGTTCGGGTCCGAGTAGCCGTCATCGGTGGACACCAGGTTGCCGGCCTCGTCGTAGATCTTGAGGTCGGTCCAGGTGTTGCCGCCGTCGGTCGAGACCTCGACGAAGCCGAAGTCCCAGTCCTCCTCGATGACGTAGTTGTTCCACATCCAGAACTTCGCGTCGGCCGCGGCGGGAACCGCCACCTCGCGTGCGATCTTGATGTCGGCCCAGTCCTGGTCGGTGCCGGCGTACCACATGTTGGCCCCGCTGTGCGCGGTCGCCAGTGTGATGGTCTTCGGCGGCAGGTCGATCTTGATGCCGTCCTTGGTGCCCTTCGGCGTGCGCGAGGTCTGGCCCAGTTGCACGTCGCGGTCCGACGCACCGGGCGCGAGGACCAGCGGGTCCGCCCAGCCGAGCACCCACTTGTCCCACAGGCCCATGTGCGTCGGCATCGCCTGGAAGATCGGGCCCGAGTGCGAACCCGAGGACATCAGGTCCCAGAAGTCGATGTCCGACTCACCGGCGCCGGAGGTGTCGTACAGGTCCGGCAGACCGAGGTCGTGGCCGTACTCGTGGGCGAAGACGCCCACGCCCGAGTCCTCGGGCTGCACGATGTAGTTCGACACCTTCAGGTTCGTGCCGGGGATGGTGTAGCCACCCGCGACCGCGGACGAGTGCGCCCAGATGGCGTATGCGCCCTGCGCACCGCCGCCGCCGGACTTGTCCTCACCCGCGTGCACCATGACCAGGTGGTCGATGACGCCGTCCGGCTCGTAGAAGTTGCCGTCGCCGTCCCGGTCGCCCTGGTCCTCGATGTCGTAGTCGGCCCACGGGAAGTTCGGCTGGGCCGCGGCGAGCGCGTCCACCGCGTCCATGGCCATCTTCTGCGCGCCCAGCGGGTTGTCCGGGTGGCCGTTCATCGACTGGATGGCCGGCATCTGCCAGGCGCCGTTCTCGTCCTGGAAGCAACGCGTCGCGCCGTACCAGGCCTCCGAGTGGGGCAGCGTGATCCACGGGGTCGCCTCGCCCTCGACGGTGTAGGCGCCCTTCGACATCTCCAGGTACATGTTGCGCATGGTCAGACCGGACAGGTCGATGCCCGGCTTGCCGTCCGGACCGGTGAGGTCGGGGCGGACGCGCTCGGTGATGCCCGTCGAGGTGTAGAGCATCTTGTTGTAGTGGTCCTGGTTGAAGTCCGCCACCCACATGGAGTTGTTGTCCGGGTGGGACAGCGTCGCCGGGTTGGGGATGGTGTTGTTCGTCGGACCGTTCTGGATGTTGCCGAGGCCGCAGGAGCGGTCGGCGTCGGTCGTGTTGGTCACCATGACGTTGGAGAAGTCGTCGTTGGCGGTGGTGCTGTACTCGACCAGCATCGTTAGCAGCCGGGCGACCTGGGTGGTCGGCGCCTGCTTGAGATTGCGCGGGTTCTTGCCGGTCTTGATGGACTTCGCCTCGAGCTTGGCAAGCTGGTGAGCGGTGAGCGGGTTGCCGTTGGCGTGCTTGCGGTCGAAGGCGCGCGTCTTGTCGGCCGCGCTGCCGTAGATGCCGTTGGCGCCCTTGGTCTCCTTGCCCGTGGTGTCCGGCTGAACAGCGGGCTCGGCGTAGTTGATGTAGAACTCGCTGGGGCTGATCACGGCCGGTGCGGCAACGGCATTCGCCGTTCCCGGGCCGTACAGCCCGACAGCGGCCAGTGCCAGCGCGGGGACCGCGGCGAATAGCCGACGTCTCCTTCGCGCATGGATGGCGTGCTTCATGGTCACTCCATTCCTCGGGGGTCTCCGCCGCGGGCGTAGAGCGCCGTAGCGGTAGCAGGTGGAGACGAGAGGCATGGGAGCCTGCCCTCCCACGCCGACGCGGCTTCACGCGGCTGGTGGAGGTTGCGGCTCACGTGAAGCAAGCACTTCACAATCGCAAATGAAGGCACTGCCAGGCATGGCCCGGACATCGGAGGCCACCGTGGCACCCGACGGCGGCGGCGTGACACGGCGGCGTCACGTGTCGACGCCGAGCATCAGCCGATCAGTGGATCCCGCAGATGATTCGGCGTGCGCGTGCGGCATTTGGAGCTCGACAGCCGGAAGGGGTGGCCCGCTCTCGCGGGTCACCCCTTCCGGCCGGTCAGCGTCGGCCTGCCGTCAGCCGCACTTCATGCAGCCCGGCGGAACGGGACCGCCCGTCTCGACGCTCAGGTCGGTGACGGCCGGCACGTCGACCCGTGGCGAGTCGGTCGGCAGCGGGCCGCCGATCACCGGCAACACGCCGGCCTCGGCCGGGACCCAGTCCACGGAGACGCAGGCCATGCGAGTGGTCTCGTTCGCGATCACACAGACGGCCTGGACGTCGGGGTAGATCCGGATGAAGTTCGCGTAGTCCATCGCGAGCGAGTTGCTGTAGGCGTACGGGAAACCCTCACCGCTGCCGTAGCCGTTGCCGTACATGGCCAGCGCGTAGGCGTAAGGCGTGTCGGCCGCGCGGCAGGTGGTGATGGCACCGTGGAGTTCCGCCCAGTAGACGTCCACGCCCTCGGTGGTCGTGTGAGCCCGCGCGTAGGTGATGGAGGCGGTGCTGGCGGTGCCATCGGAGCAGCTCAGCCACTTGTAGTAGGTGACCTTGTATGGTGGCGGGCCGCTGCCGGCGGCGGCGGGCGTCGTCCCGGCGACGGCCGTGGCCAGCGCCACCAGGGTCAGGGCGATGGTGCGGAGGCTACTTCTCACTGGTGTTACTCCCCGTTGGTCTGTTGCGCTTCCTTCTGCCCAGCCGGTGCCTGCGACGCTGCTTCGGCGCCGAGCCGTAGGCCCAACTGGAATCGGTTCGTCACCGCGTACCTGTCCATGAGGCCGGACAGGGTGTAGGCGATGGTGCGGACGCTGATGTCGAGGTTCGAGGCGATGGCAACGTCGGTGTAGCCCATCGCGAGCATCACCACGACGGTGTTCTCGCGGGGGGTGAGGCCCGCCGGCGGTGTCCAGAAGCGGGCCGGTTCCGTGGCGCGGGCCCACTGCTGGAAGAAGAGGGAGACGAGGTCGGCGACCACGTCCGGTGCGGTGATCTCCCACATGCCGCGTGCCCTGTTCCCGGGATCGATCCGGACGAAGGCGGTGGCGCGGTCGACGATCAGCAGCTTGCCCGGCACCTCCGACAGTTCCCGGTACTCCAGGCCGTGGCCGCGCATCTCCTCGTCGTGCCAGTCCGATTCGTCCTCGGCAGAGGCGGGCACACCGAGACAGCGCATCACGACGCCGCGTGCCATGGACTGGCGCTCCATCGGTGCCGCCGCCCTGACCTGGGCAGTGCTGAAGGCCGGCTCCGGATTGATGCCCAGGTTCTCGTGGCGCTCCGTCGCGGAGACCTCCGCGAGCCGTTCCATGGTCTGTTCCACGCCCTCCAGCGGGCGGGCACCGCCGGCCAGGATGCGTGCCGGATCGGGCACGAGGCTCGGGTACGACGCCCGGACCAGGCGATGGTGCAGCCGTTCCCGGGCGAGCGCGGCGCGGTGGTGCCGGTCGCGAAGCAACGACAGCACCTGCGCGGGAGGGCGGCTGGACCACAGGCGGTCGTCGCCGGCCCGGCCGCCCGACGGCGGACCGTCCGGCACGGCCGCGTTCAGCTCGGCCAGCTCGTCGAGAGCCGCACGCACCTGCCGCGGCCGCATCTCCAGGGAGCGGCTGATGCTGTCCACCGGCCAGGGGCCGAAAGCGATGAGGGTGCGGTACACGAGATCCGCGTGCGGCGAGACGCCCCACTTCATCAGTGAGGGCACAACGTGCGTATCGAGCATGCCGGCCTCCCCGCGAGCCCCCGTGCCTGCACGATCCGTTCCCGACCGTACATGAGCAAGGTAGACAGTCGGCACAACCTCTACCAGGGCCGACCAGCCGATTGCAGATTCATGCAACGGCGACTATTGATCTTGGGGATCGGGCCGTCCGGCTCTAGATTCAGTGGCACGACCTCCGCTATCGGCGGAGACGGGTTGCCACGAGGCCCGGCACGTCGGCGGTGGGGGCACCGCGCGACGGATCGGTCTCCGCGGCGCGGGCACGTGCGTGCGCACCGGGCGGTTCACCGCTCGGCGGGTACGGGGGACCACGTACCGGCGACGGCGAAAGGGGCGGCCATCGGCCCGCTGCCGGTGGCCGCCCCTTCGATGGTGGCGCGGCGGGGATGTCCGCTCACTCGTCCTCCGGTTCTGCCGGGCCGTCAGGGTCGTCAGCCTGCGCCGATTCCGCACCGAGCCGCAGCCCCAACTGGAACCGGTTCGTCACCCCGTATCTGTCCATGAGTGCGGACAGCGTGTAGGCGATGGTGCGCACGCTGAGGTCGAGCTGAGCTGCGATCGTGGCGTCGGTGTGGCCGGCAGCCAGCAACGCCACGATGCTGCGTTCGCGGGGAGTGAGGGGCATGGCTGGCGTCCAATCGCGCTGCCGGCGGGCGCCTCCCGACCGGACATGAGCAACTTAGACAGGCCTTCGACCGCAGAACAGGGTTGCGCATGCCGTTGCAGGTTTGCGCAATCCTCGCCGGTGTCATTCGCTGCGGGCCTGCGATGCCGCTTCGGCGCCCAGCCGCACGCCGAGCTGGAAACGGTTGGTGACGTCGTACCTGTCCATGAGCCCGGACACGGTGTAGGCGATGGTGCGCACGCTGAGGTCCAGCCTGCTGGCGACCGCAGTGTCGGTGAGGCCCTTGGCCAGCAGCATCACGATGGTGCGCTCGCGGAGGGTGAGGCCCGGCGGCGGCGTCCAACTGCGGCCCGGTTCCACGGCCTGCGCCCAGTGGTGCAGGAAGAACGCCCTCAGTTCGGCGACCAGACGCGGCTCGGTGATCTCCCATGCGCCGCGTTCGCTCTCGGCGGGCGCGGGCGGAATGTAGACCGTCCGGCGATCGAAGATGTTGAACTTGCCAGGCACCTCGGGCAGTTCGCGGTACTCCATGCCGTAGCCGATCATCTCGTCGTCGTACCACTCCGACTCGTCCTCCGCCGAGGCCGGCACACCCAGACTCAGCGCGGCCACCCCGCGCGACATGATCCGGCGGCTGGCAGGTGCGGCCTGCTTGACGGTGGCGTTGTCAATGGCGGGCTCCGGGATCATGGCGATGTTCTCGTGCCAGATGGTTTCCACCAGATCCGCGTACCTGAGCCGGGACACGGCCCGGTTGGGGAACCGGTGGACACCCTCGCCTGTGAAGCGGGCGACGTCGGCCATGATGCTCGGCAGCGATACCCGGATGAGGCGAGAGTTCATCCGGTGCCTGGCCAGCATCGCGTCGCGCTCCCGGTTCCGCAACCGGGCCAGCACGTGCGCGGGCTCGCGGGCGGCCCAGACCCGCAGGTCGTCGTCGGCGCGCTGGGACACAGCCGCGCCCAGGGCGACCAGCTCGTCGAGCGCGCCTCGCACCTGCCGGGCCTTCATCTCCAGCGATCGGCTGAGGTGGTCCGTGGACCAGGGTCCGAAGGCGAGGAGGGTGCGGTAGACGATGTCTGCCTGTGGCGAGACGCCCCACTTCATCAGTGACGGCACGAACGGCACGTGGAGCATGGCGGCCTCCCCCGGTAGCCAGGCCGATGGCGGTGGTTCCGTTCGGCCAATAGCAACTTAGACAGGCGGAGCACTCTGCGACAGTGTCGGATCGCCACGAAAAGGGGCGGTCACCGGTGGACACCGGTGACCGCCCCTGTGCTCAGGCAGGGTCAGTCCTCGTCGGACTTGCTGGACTGCATACCCGCGGAGATCAGGTTCATCACCGCGGAGTCCTGCAGCGTGGTGACGTCGCCGAGCGAGCGGTTCTCCGCCACGTCGCGCAGCAGTCGCCGCATGATCTTGCCGGAGCGGGTCTTCGGCAGCTCGGTCACCAGCATGATCTGGCGCGGCTTGCAGATCGGGCCCAGCGTCTTGGCGACGTGGTCACGCAGTTCCGGCACGCCGACCTCGGCCCCGCCCTTGAGGATGACGAAGGCGACGATGGCCTGGCCGGTGGTCGGGTCGGTCGCGCCGACGACCGCCGCCTCCGCCACCGCCGGGTGGGCGACCAGCGCCGATTCCACCTCGGTGGTGGAGATGTTGTGGCCGGACACCAGCATCACGTCGTCGACCCGGCCGAGCAGCCAGATCGCCCCGTCCTCGTCGCGCTTGGCACCGTCGCCGGCGAAGTAGAAGCCCTGCTCGGCGAAGCGCGACCAGTACGTCTCGACGAAGCGCTTGTCGTCGCCCCAGATGGTGCGCAGCATCGACGGCCACGGGCCGGTCAGCGCCAGGTAACCGCCGCCGCCGTTGCCCACGATCGAGCCGTCGTCGGCGACGACCTCGGCCTTGATGCCCGGCAGCGGGCCCATCGCCGAACCCGGCTTGCAGTCGGTCACGCCCGGCAGCGGCGAGATCATGATGGCCCCGGTCTCGGTCTGCCACCAGGTGTCCACGATCGGGCACCGGTTGCCGCCGATGTGCTCGCGGTACCACATCCACGCCTCGGGGTTGATCGGCTCGCCGACCGAGCCGAGCAGCCGCAGCGAGCTGAGGTCGAACTGCGCCGGGATGTCGTCGCCCCACTTGGCGAACGTGCGGATCGCGGTGGGTGCGGTGTAGAGGATCGTGACGCGGTACTTCTCCACGAGTTCCCAGAACCGGCCGCGGTGCGGGGTGTCCGGGGTGCCCTCGTACATGACCTGGGTGGCGCCGTTGGAGAGCGGGCCGTACACGATGTAGCTGTGCCCGGTGACCCAGCCGATGTCGGCGGTGCACCAGTAGACGTCGGTCTCCGGCTTCAGGTCGAACACCGCGTGGTGGGTGTACGAGGCCTGGGTCAGGTAACCGCCGGTGGTGTGCAGGATGCCCTTCGGCTTCGCGGTCGTGCCGGAGGTGTACAGGATGAACAGCGGGTGCTCGGCGTCGAACGGCTGCGCCTCGTGCTCGGGGCTGGCGTTGCCGACGGCGTCGTGCCACCACACGTCACGGCTGTCGTCCCAGGCGACGTCCTGCCCGGTGCGGCGCACCACGAGGACCTTCTCGACGGTCGGGCACTCGGCCACGGACTCGTCGACGGTCGGCTTGAGCGCGCTCGGCGCGCCGCGGCGGTAGCCGCCGTCGGCGGTGATGACGACCTTGGCGCTGGCGTCCTGGATGCGGCCGCCGAGCGCGTCCTTGCTGAAGCCGCCGAACACCACCGAGTGCGTCGCGCCGATGCGGGCGCAGGCCAGCATCGCGACGGCCGCCTCGGGGATCATCGGCATGTAGATCGCGACCCGGTCGCCCGCGTTCACCCCGAGCTCGGTCAGCGCGTTGGCCGCGCGGCACACCTCGGCGTGCAGGTCCGCGTACGTGATGGTGCGGGTGTCGCCCGGCTCGCCCTCCCAGTGGATGGCGACCCGGTCGCCCAGGCCGTTGGCCAGGTGCCGGTCCAGGCAGTTGTACGCGATGTTGAGCTGACCGCCGACGAACCACTTCGCGAACGGCGGGTTGGACCAGTCCAGTACCTCGTCCCACGGCCGGGCCCAGTCGAGCCGCTTGGCCTGGGTCTCCCAGAACGCCAGCCGGTCGGCGTCGGCCTGCGCGTAAGCCTCGGCGGTGACGTTCGCGTGCGCGGCGATCTCCGCCGGCGGGGGGAACCGGCGCGACTCGTGCAGCAGGTTTTCGAGGGTCTCGCTCACTACAGCGCCTCCCTAGGGGTGATGGTCATGCCATGTGACCTGGGTCTCCGGGTGATGTTACGGCCCGATGACCAACCTTTACAGTAAGGGTCCCTAACTATTTTGCCCGGCTGATCTCCACCGGGCTTCGTTACGCTCTGGCTGTGACTATGGATCCGCTGGCACCGCTGTTGAAACTGGCCGACGTCGAATCTGCGGTGAATGGCGCACGCGCTGCGGTGGACGGTGCCTACAAGCACCGCGCGTTGCGGCGGCAGGGGGGCGCGGTCGCCGCCGAGATCAGCCTGCGCTGTGCGGTCGCCAGCGCCGCGCTGGAAGGCCACCGGTACGAGCTGAGCGACGTCCGCGGCGGCACCGTGCTGGACGCGGTGCTGCAAGGGGCGCTGCGTGTCGCCGAGGCACTGCCCACCCTGCACCAGCACTGGCATGGCGCGCCGCGGCAGGTGCTCGCGAAACTGCACCTGCTGGCCGGGACCGGGGTGCTGCCCGACGCCACGCTGGGCAAGCCGACCGCGGACAGCGCCGCGCGGCTGGACACCCTGCTGGAGATCGTTTCTGCCCAGGCGGGCAACCCGCTGGTCCGCGCGGCCGTCGTGCACGGCGAGCTGCTGGCGATCCAGTCGTTCCCCGGCGTGAACGGGATCGTGGCCCGGGCCGCGGCCCGGCTCACCCTGGTCGGCAGCGGCTTCGACCCGCGCGGCCTGGTCGCCGTGGAACTGGCCCACCTCGCCCGCGAACCCGAGTACATCGGCGCCGCCGGGGCCTTCGCCACCGGCACCCCCGACGGCCTGCGCTCCTGGCTGCGCCACTACGCCACTGCGGTAGAGCAGGGCTGCGCGGAGATCGCCGTAGTCGGCGACGCGGTCCTGGCCGCCGTGGGCTGACAGTATGGATGGCGCCGCACTGTTCGCGGCGCCATCGCGTACTTCCTGCCGGGTTACCAGGCGTGCACCTCTTAGCAACCGCCCTCAGTGGACCCGAAGATCACACCGGGACTTTGCCTTCACGACGGCTAGATCGCGCGTGGGTGCCCGGAGGCCGTACCCGAAAGCCGGCTTCTGCCAGCTACTTCCAGCTGCAGAATGCTTCCGTAACCACTTTTCTACGCCCGTTCGGCGGTGATGGCCAGGCTTCGCGCCCAATGTGTGACTGATGGGGCTGTTGTGGCAGCCAAATCACCCGTCAGAGGGCAGAAGCCGCGGCACGGGCGCGTTTGCGGCGGCCGTACCACGCGATGCCGATGGCGACGCCGACTCCGATGCCGAGCGCGGCCGCGACCGGGACTGCCGGGCGGTTGCGCAGCCGGCGGCCCAGCGGGACCGGGTGCCGGAATTCCAGCACCGGCCAGCGCCGCTCGTTGGCCTCGCGGCGCAGCGCCTTGTCCGGGTTGACCGCGCTGGGGTGGCCGACGGCGGCGAGCAGCGGGATGTCGGAGATGGAGTCCGAGTAGGCGTAGCACTCGCCGAGGTCGTATCCGCGCTCGGCGGCGAGCTTGCGCACCGCCTCGACCTTGGCCCCGCCCGCGGCGTAGAACTCGATCTCGCCGGTGTACTGGCCTTCGGCGACCTTCATCCGGGTGGCGATGACGTCGGTGACGCCGAGCTGCGCGCCGATGGGCTGCACCATCTCCTCGCCGGAGGCCGACACCAGCACGATGTCGCGGCCGGCCGCCTGGTGCTCCTCGATGAGGGTCGCCGCCTCGGCGTAGATGTACGGGTCGATCAGCTCGTGCAGCGTCTCGTTGACGATCTGGCGGACCTGGTCCACCCGCCAGCCCTTGACCAGCTCGGCCATGTAGTCGCGGGTGCGCACCATGGCCTGGTCGTCGGCACCGCCGCGCTTGAACATGAACTGGGCGAACGCGGTCTTAACGACGTCACGTTTAGTGATCAGGCCGTCACGATAGAACGGTCTGCCGAATGCCAGCGCGCTCGAAGTCGCGATGACGGTCTTGTCCAGGTCGAAAAACGCGGCGCTGCGGCCCACGGTCGGAAAGTGTAGCCGGGTGCTCGCGGCGGTGGTGTCCGCCCGTCCGTCGGATAGCGGCAGTCGCTCGTACGAGGGGGCGCAGGTATGTGCGCAATCGCTGGTTACTGAGCGGCGAATCAGTGATTGCGCAGCGTAGGATCTTGGGTTCATCTACGGCGTGTCGGCGCGTGTCGGCCCCGACCCCTCTCGACGGCGCGCCGTCAAGTCAGGCATGCTTTCGCAACAGCCCTCAGCGGGTGCCACCCCCCCCGCAGCCGCTGAGCGGGCTCCGGCTCACCATCCCCCCTGAGAGCCGGACCCCAGGACGACCCCCGTCTCCCCGGACGGGGGTCGTCGTCATCTGCGCCCCGGCGGTCACGGGCTGCCGGTTCACCCACCGCGCGGGTCGGCCGCATAACAGATCGACATGATGATCGGCGCACTGTCCACAAGCGCCTGTCCGTCCACAGGCGGCCGATCCGATCGCTGGTCCGGCACCGCCCCGCCCGCGCACAGTGCCGGGCATGACCCGTCCGTTCGCCCCGCCCGCGGCCCCTCGCACCCTGCTGGTGACCGCCGACGCCGACCTGCTCGACGACCTGCTGCGGCTGGGCTCAGCCGCGGGCGCCGAGGTCGAGGTCGCCCACGACCTGTCCGCGGCGCGCCTGCGCTACGGGCCCGCCCCGCTGGTGCTGATCGGCGGCGACATGGTGCCCGGCTGCCTGCGCGCCCGGTTGCCACGCCGGGCCGGGGTCGTCGTGGTCTGCCGCGACAGCACCGACTCCCGGCCGTGGGACTACGCCCAGCCGCTCGGGGCCGAACACGTCGCGCTGCTGCCCGCGGCCGAGTCGTGGCTCGTCGAACGGCTCGCCGGAATCGGCCGCGCCCCGGCCGCCGGCACCGGACGGGTGCTGGCCGTGCTCGGCGGGCGCGGCGGAGCCGGAGCCAGCGTGCTGGCCGCAGGACTGGCCGTCACCGCGTGCCGCACCCGGCTGCGCACCCTGCTCGTCGACGCGGACCCGCTCGGCGGCGGCGCCGACCTGCTGCTGGGCTGGGAGGAACTGCGCGGGCTGCGCTGGCCCCAGCTCGCCAGGGCCAGCGGCCCCGTCGACCCGGCCGCGTTCGTCGACGCCCTGCCGAGCCGCGGCGACCTCGTGGTGCTCTCCTGCGCCCGCGACATCCCCGACGAGGACACCCCGATCTCCCCGGCGCTGCCGCCCGACGCCATGGCCGCCGCACTCGACGCCGGCCGGCGCGGCCGCGACCTGGTCGTCGTCGACCTGCCCCGCCGCCTCGACGACGCCGCGGCCGTCGTGCTCCAGGCCGCCGACCGGGTGCTGCTCGTCGTGCCCGCCGAGCTGCGCGCCGCCGCGGCGGCGGCCCGGGTGGTCGACGTCGTGTCGGCGTACCGGCGCGAGCTGTCCGTGGTCGTCCGCGGCCCGGCACCCGGCCGGCTGGGCCCTGACGACCTGGCCCGGGCGCTCGGCCTGCCGCTGGCCGGGATGCTGCCACCGGAGCCGCGCCTGGCCGCCGCGCTCGAACGCGGCCACGCCCCGGGCAGCGCACGCCGCGGTCCCCTGGCCACCCTGTGCGGCCGCCTGATCCGCGAAGTCATGGCATGAGCGAGCGCAGTGAGGAGAGGTCATGAGCGAGCTGGTCGGGGCCGGGCCGTTGGGTCCGCTGCTGGCTGCGCCCGAAGTGACCGACGTACTGGTCAACGGGGTGCAGGTGTGGACGGATCGGGGATCCGGGCTGGTCCGTGAACCGTTCACCATGCCGTCGGTCGACGCCGTGCGACGGCTCGCACAGCGGCTCGCGGCGGCGTGCGGGCGGCGGCTCGACGACGGGCAGCCGTACGTCGACGCGCGGCTGGCCGACGGGACGCGCCTGCACGCGGTGCTGCCACCGGTGGCGACCGCCGGGCCGTACCTGTCATTGCGCACGTTCCGGCAGCGGCCGATGGCGCTGGCGGACCTCGTCCCACCGGACACGGCCCGGCTGCTGTCCGCGATCGTCGCGGCCCGGCTGACCTTCCTGATCTCCGGCGGCACCGGATCGGGCAAGACCACGCTGCTCGGGGCGATGCTCGCCGCGGTGCCCGGCCGGGAACGCATCGTGCTGGTGGAGGACTCGGCCGAGCTGCGTCCCGCGCACCCGCACGTCGTCACGTTGCAGGCGCGCACCTCCAATGTGGAGGGCGCGGGCGTGGTCGGCCTCGCCGAGCTGGTGCGCCAGGCCCTGCGGATGCGCCCGGACCGGCTGGTGGTGGGTGAGTGTCGGGGTGCGGAGGTGGTGGATCTGCTGGCCGCGCTCAACACCGGCCACGAGGGCAGCGCCGGAACGTTGCACGCCAACGCCCCCGCGGACGTGCCCGCGCGGCTGGAGGCGCTCGGGCTGCTCGGTGGTCTGCCCCGCCCCGCACTGCACGCGCAGGTCGCCGCGGCCATCCGGGTGCTGCTGCATCTGCGGCGTACGCCGTCGGGCCGAATGCTCGACGAGGTCTGCCTGCTCACCGCGGACGGCCCGGAACGGTTGGTGGCGGCCCGGCCGGTCTGGCGGCGCGACGGCGGCGTGCTGCCCGCGGCCGCCGAACTCGGCGCACTGCTGCGCGCCCGCGACGTCCCCCCGCCGACCTGGCTGGAGGCGCGATGAGCACCGCCAACACGGCCACCGCACGACTGCGCGGTCTCGTCGGCCCTGCTCTGACCTCCGCCACGCGGCGTCGCCTGGCACGGGCCACCGGGCGTCCGCAGCGCGACGGTTCCCGCACGACGGCCGGCGCGGGCTGGACCTTGTCGCTGCTCCGCACGCGGGGCGTCGCGGCGGTCGCCGGTGTGGGTTCGTGGCTGCTGCTGGACTCGTCGGTGGGTGGGCTGATCGCGGCCGGGTACACCCTGCTCGCGCTGCGGATGTGGCGCGAGCAGCGGTCCGCCGGGCGCGACGCGGGACACCGGCAGCGGGCCCTCGACCTGCTCTGCGCATCCGCGGCGGAACTGCGGGCCGGCGGCGCGGGCACAGTGCTGCTGCTGCCGGACGACGAGCTGGACCGAGCCGTGCATGCGGCGCAGCGACTCGCCGCGAGCACCGGTGCGCCCCTGGCCGACCTGCTGGAACGGCTGGAGGCGCAGTGCCGCGCCGCCGACCGGGCCGACGCCGCCGCCCACGCCCAGGCGGCCGGTGCGCAACTGACCGCGGTGCTGCTCGCCGCGCTGCCGATCGGCGGCATCGGGCTCGGTCACCTGATCGGCGTCGACGCGCTGCGGATCCTGCTGCACACGCCGACCGGTGTCGCCTGCGCCTGCGGAGCCGCTGTGCTGCAGGCGGCCGGGCTCGCCTGGACCCGCCGGTTGCTGCGGCCCGGGGCACGTTCGGCCGTGGACCGGGCCGTCGGACGGTTCACGGCCCGCAAACGGCTGAGCCGCCTGCCGCTGCGGCAGTCCGCGGAGCAGTCGAGCGGGCGTACCCCCTGGTTGTTGGGGACGGTGGCGGGCGGTGCGGTGATCGCGCTGCTGCCGTCCCTCGCCGGTGGCGTGCTGGGTGTCGTCGTCGCGGGCGGGACCGTGGCCGTGCTGCGGCGGAGGGAGCCCGCGGCCGTGCGTGCGGAGCGGGAGCGGGCGCTGGCCGACCTGCCCTGGGCCGTGGATCTGATCGGCACCGCACTGCGCTCCGGAGCCCCGCTAGACCACGCCGTGCGCAGCGTCGGCGCGGCACTGGACGGGCCGCTCGGCATCCGGCTGCAGCGGATCGGTCGATCCCTGCGCCTGGGAGCGACCGCGGCCGAAGCCTGGTCGCACCTGGCTGAGCTGCCACCGGCCGGCCGCCTCGTGGCGGCGGTGGAACGCAGCTCCGCCAATGGATCAGCGCTGGCCGGCGCACTGCACCGGTGCGCCGACGACCTGCGCGCCGACACCGCGGTACGCCGCCAGGCCGGGGCACAACGCGCCGGTGTCCTGATCGTCCTCCCGCTCGGGCTGTGCTTCCTGCCCGCCTTCGTACTCGCCGGCCTGGTGCCGGTGGTCCTCGCCGTGCTCGGCGAGGTGCTCTGACCCGCCACGAAAGGAGATCGTCATGCCCCGACAGAGGCCACTGCGAAGGGAGGTCCCGCCCGTGGACGCCACGGTCCTGACGCCGATCCGCCCGCCCGTTCCCGCGCCCGCCCGGCTGCGCGACGTCGATGCCGACGCCGCCGCGATCCTCGCGGAGTCGGTGGGCCCCGCCCGGCGGCCGGTGCCCGACGCCGGTATGAACACCGCTGAGTACGCCGTCGGCACCCTGGCCGCCGTCGCTTTCGCCGGACTGCTGCTCAAGGTGCTGACCAGCGACGGCGTGCAGGCGGCGCTGTCCGGCGTGATCCAACGGGCCCTCGGGTGAGCCGAACGGACCGGGGTAGCGCCACCGCCGAGCTGGCGGGGGGGCGACCCCCCCGGGGGGGGCAGGGGGTGACCGGCACCGGCGCGCGGTGGGCAGTGCGGGGGGGGGGGGAAGAGAGTTA